>DATGCX010000302.1:0-21078 GCA_035311445.1 Xanthobacteraceae bacterium
CACGAAACCCGGCATTGTTGTTGCGGTTGTCGGGTTGGTTCCTGTTGCGGTTGGCCGAGCGGAGGTTGTGTGGATGGTTGTTCCACGAACCGCCGCGCAGAACGCGAAAAGACTGGGGCCGTTCAGGCGCCGGGGCGCAACGGGTGCGAGGCCCGGCGGCGGAGGAGATACGTTCCTCCAGCGGGCTGGATGCCCTGAGTCGGGCGTGTTCCGCCAGTTGATTCGGGCGGCGACGCGCAAAAAAATCCGACCCGCCTTCGGCGGGCGCCTTTTTCGGCCGAATCCGCGGATCGCGCGTCGTACTCAAGACGTAAAGAGAAAAAGAGGAAGGAGGTTAAAGCGTTCTGGCAACACGGAAACCGACATCGTTGCCGCGGAAGTCGGGAAGGTCCCTGTCGCGGCTGGCCGAGCGGAGGAAGTGTGGATGGTCGCCCCACGAACCGCCGCGCAGAACGCGAAAAGACTGGTCTCCTCCCTCCCACGCCGATCCGTCAGTCGGCGGATTGCCACTGTAATCCTCATGCCAGTTGTCTTCACACCACTCCCACACGTTGCCGTGCATATCGCGAAGTCCCCACGGATTTGTTGGGAATGTCAAAACCGCTGTCGTACCCTTTGAATTTTCGCCGAAGTTTGCCTGCTCCGCCGTGATGGTGTCGCCTGTGCTGTATTCGGTTGTCGTTCCGGCTCGACAGCAATACTCCCACTCGGATTCGGACAGCAGCCGGTAAGCCTTGTCGCCGGACTGTTTTCTGAGCCACGCCACATACGCTTGGGCATCATGCCAGCTCACGTAGACCGCCGGGTGATCCTTCGCCTGGGCGAAACCGGGATTTTGCCACGGCCTGTTCGAGCGCTCTTTAACTTTGTAATTTGTTGCGTCAACGAAAGACTTAAATTCGCCGATCGTGATCGGCGAGACACCGACTGCGAACGGATTGGTGATCGTGACCTTGTGCTGGGGGCGTTCATCGTCGTCGCCTTCGCCATCGCGCGAACCCATCATGAATTCGCCGGTCGGCACCACGATCATCTCCGGCGCCGCGTCGAAATCGCGAAAGCGATCACCAGCGAGATATCTGCGCGGCGCGCGCCGGCCTTGCCGCTGCACCCACGCTACCATGGTCCTGAAACCGCCCACCGCGCGACGCACGGATGGCCGGAGCGCCTGAGTGGCGCGCTTCAGGGTATTGGTGGTTTTCTCCCGCAATCCCCGGACAGTCGCCGCAAAGTCAGCCGTCAATTCGCCGATTGCCTCGACCGCGCGCCACAGGCCGGCAAGATCGATCACCTCTTTTGCCTTGGTTTCGAGCGTAGCCACCATCAGCTCGATCCTCATGGCTTCGACGTAGAAATTGACGAGCCCGATCTGCTGCAGGCTGCGGCCCTCATCTCGCTGGCCCTCGGGTGCAATTTTTGTTTCCAGAAGGCGCTCGACGCTTTGCAAGCGCTGCTCCAGCGCAGCGAGCTGTCCTTCCCTTCCGGCCCGTTCAATCTCCAAGCTGGCTGGCAGGTTTGACCTTGGATCGCTCGGAACCAATCCGAGGCTGCGTGCCGCATCCAGGATCGAATCAAAGTCAGCCAAAAGAGCGCCGCGCGCATTGCGCAAAGCTGTCAGAGTGGGGGACCTGCCGAGATCAGGGTCCTCACGCGGAACGTTTTGTCGAGCGAATAAACTCCGCAGATTGGCTATGTCATCGGCGATATATCCTCCGGGCCGTCGCGCATGCTCCTCGATGATGCGCTCCGCGGTATCGACGACCTCCCGATACGCATTGTTTAACACCTCGTCATTGACCGGTCGCAGTGCTTCGCGAAAGTCCGCAAGCGAATTCTTTGCAGCAGCAAGCTCCTTCACGAGGCTCGCTTGACGCGGATCAAAAGGGGCGCTCGCTTCACCTGTCATGGCTTGCTCCATGAGAACAGCGGATCGGCTGGAACGCCGAATTGCGCTTCGATGGAGGCTTCGATTTGCTCTCGCGCGGCGTTGAACCCATACCGGCGCGGCTTCCATTCGAATATGGGAAGCAACCGGCGGGAGACATCGACGGGCGTGGCCTGTAGCGGGCCGACAAACCTTTGCCAAGTACAACGGTCGATGACAACAGGCAGTACCAAATCGCCTTTGGCGCATTTGTTGTTAATAGCGGGTAGTTCATGGTCGAAGATGTAGTCCGACCGGATGAAGGCAGGGCTGAACATCAGTATGTGAATTTTTGCTGCCTCGATCGCATCGGCGATTTTCACGGACCAATAGTTTCCAGCCTTAATACGCTTATCTGCCCAAAAATCGATTTTGAAGGCGCGCTCCACGGCGCGCAAATGGGTCCTCATTTCATTGAAGGCGTCATAGTCGTCGTGCGCGTAGGAAATAAAACCCTTAAGCATTGTTCAATCAATCGTCCCGCGCGCCCGTCTGGACAGCACGTGTAGCAAATTCGGCATCCGATTTCCAACAAACGTCCCTCCCCATTGCCCCGCTTGACCCGGGCAATCCAGCAAACGTAGCCCGGATTGAACGAAGTGAAATCCGGGACAGGCCTGCCAATACGGCGATGCCGCCCCGGGTTTCGCTGGCGCTCCACCCGGGCTACGAGTCTCCACCTTCACCGCCGCGCCCCTTCCCCGCCCTGAACCACCCATCCCCGAACACCGCCTGCCACAGCCGCCACGTGTCGGCGTAGGCTCACCGCAAAAAATCGGCCTGCCCTCGGCGGCGCCTACTCTGCGCATTCCTTCTCCGCCGCCAGCTCGCTCGGAAGTGCGGGCAGTTTTTCCGCATCGTGCTTTCGTTTGCCGCGCAGGATGCGCACCACCCGCATGAGCAGGCGAATGTAGCCGGTATCGTAGATCGACAAGTGCCGTTCCAATTGGCGTCGCGTTTCGATGTCGCTCTCCATCACCATCTGATAGGACGCTGTGATCGGATAGTGCTCCCCGGTGTATTGCAGCCAGGCCTCGCACAATTGGCCGCGATACTGGCGAAACTCCTTGAGCTTGCCGATCTCGTAGGTGAGGAACGCGAGATAGCAGCGGGAATTGTACTCGGACTCGATCCTGTTGCGCCGCATTTCGTCGATGTAGAAGCCGATCGATCGGCCGATGGCGACGAACACCAGGCCCACGAGGATCGCCGGTACGCGGCTCCCGGTTTGCGTCGCGACTTCCTCCGGCACGAACACGGCGAACACGTGGGCGAACAGGTACCCGGTCAGGCCCAGGATCACCGGACCCAACAGCCGCCATACGCTGCTCAGCCAGTCATTGCTCCGGCGCCGCCGGCGGATGGCGTTGCGCTGCAGCCGTCGCCGCAGCTGCGCAGCCTTCAGGTCCTGGATGTATCGTTCCTTGCGGCGCGTGATGCCGCGCGCCTGCGAATGCACGATCGCCCGCACGCAGGCGAGATAGGCCTCATCGGGTGATCCCGGCTCGGCTTTCAGGGACAGGAATTTCTCGGCCACGATGCGGGCGTTCTGCTGCGCGGTCTTGTCCCGCAGCGCCGGATCGTCGGCCGAATGGATGGCGTAGCCGATATTGAGCGCCTCATCGACATTCGGCAGCCTGATTTTCCCTTCAGGCGACAGACGCAGAACCGACGCGATACCCATGGTTTCCCCTCTCAGGCGAGAGCCGTCGGGCGGGTTAGCCCAACGGGTCCGCGCGAAGCGCGGCCCGATGGCAAGCTCCGGCGTAACCCGCCTCACCAAAGCGGAATGGCGGATTACGCTGCGGTAATCCGCCGTACCCTACCTCTGCCCGTGCTGCCTCCATCCCCTTAACTCCGCAGCACCGCGAATCGACGAAGTCAGTTCTCAAGGGCGCGGGCCACGGCGTCAGGGTCATTCGCGATGACCGTCAGAAGCACCTGGGCAGCCTTATCCGGGCGATGTGCGCCTTGCTCCCAATCGCGGATGGTGCCGAGCGGAAGGTGGAACCGCGCCGCAAACTGCTCTTGCGTCATATTCAGCTTCTTGCGCAAGGCGCGGACCGTCGGTACGCGGCGAGCGCGGGCAAGCTGCGCCTCGGTCGCCGGCGGACAGTCGGGATCGGAAAGCGCGGCCTGATGGCGCTCTTCCTCGCTCATCGCGTCGAAGGCCCGCCAGTCGCTCTTCGGCGGCTTCTTCGGATCAAGCTTAAAT
The DNA here is from genome assembly GCA_035311445.1 of Xanthobacteraceae bacterium. Taxonomy (GTDB): domain Bacteria; phylum Pseudomonadota; class Alphaproteobacteria; order Rhizobiales; family Xanthobacteraceae; genus JAJPKK01. Next base: position 4,140 of record DATGCX010000302.1, read on the forward strand.
CTCGTGATACTTCCTTTTTTCATGCGGCTCTGCCCCTCTGGCAGAAATGATGCGAATGACGGCGCTTCTTATGGTGTAGGTGACGAAGAGCATCCGGCCGTCAACCACGCCAATCGCATTGAAGCGCAATTCGCTCTCGGCGTCCCGATCGTCGAACTCGATCACATGCGGGTCCAGGAACACCTTGGCGGCCGTGTGGAAATCGAGGCGGTGCTTCTTCTTATTGGCTTGCTCCTTGGCGTCGTCCCATTCGAACTCCATCGGTCGCCCCAGTCTTGTATATACTGAGATTCAGTAGCTTGTTCAAGGCTGCCCGATGCAGCTGTGGAGCGCGCTTAAGTTGAAAGATGTATAATTGAGGGCGGACTGAGCGCGATCGACGCTCAGCCGAAAGAGTCGGTTGTACCGCCCCCCACGGGTCGCGCAAAACCGCTGTGCGGCGCCCCCTACCCCTGGATCACCGCCTTCACCTTCTCCGCCGTCAGCGGCAGCTCCCGCATGCGCTTGCCGGTTGCGTCCGCGAACGCATTGGCGATCGCCGCCGCGGCGGGCCCCTGCGACGCCTCGCCGGCGCCGAGGGGGCGTTCGTCGGGACGATTGATCAGCTCGACCTCGACCTTGGGCGCCTCCGGCATGGTGAGGATCGGATAGCTGAGCCAGTCGCGCGATTTGATTCCATTACGGTCGAACTTCACCTCCTCGTGCAGTGTCCAGCTGGTCGATTGGATGACGCCGCCCTCGATCTGGTTGGCGAGGCCGTCCGGATTGATGATCAGGCCTGAATCCGCAGCCGCCCAGGCGCGTGGCACCGATACCTTGCCGGTGGCGCTGTCGACTTCAACGTCGGCGATCACCGCCACATAGGTGGCGAGGGTCTTGTACTTCGCAAAGCCAATGCCGCGGCCTTTGCCATAACCGCCTTTCTCCCCCGGTCTCCAGTTGGCCTTCCTGGCTACCGCCTCGATGACGGCGCGCGCCCGCGGGTCCTTGAGATGAGCGAGGCGGAACTCCACCGGGTCCGCATTGGCGGCAAGCGCCAATTCGTCGAGGAAGGATTCGATCGCGAACACGTTCGCATAGGCGCCGAGCGTGCGCAGCGCCGATACGCGCAGCGGCATCTCCTTGATGAAATGATTGACCACGCGCTGGCGCGGGAAATCGTAGAGCGGCACCGCGTTGCGGTCGCCGCCGCCCGCCGGTTGCGGCAGGGCCGCGGGCGGCGCCGGCTGCTGCGGCTCGGCCAGATACCAGCTCGCCAGCAGATTGTTGCCGCGGGGGTCCGGCCGCGTCGAATGGGTGTTGGACCACACGTCGTAATTCCAGTCGACGATGCGGCCGTCGGGGCCGAGCGCTGCCTTGGCCTTCATCACCATGGCAGGGCCGAACGGCTCCCAGCCGAACTCGTCGCCCCGCATCCATTGCAGCCGCACCGGCCCGCCGCCGGGCGCACCGCGCGCCAGCAGCGCGGCATCGAGCGCCACATCATCGGCGCCGTTGTGGCCGTAGCAGCCTGAACCTTCGGTGTGGATGCAGTGGACTTTTTCGGCGGGCAGCTTCAACGCCTTGACGAGGTTGCCGCGCAGCGGGAAGACGCCCTGGCTGTGGGTCCACACCGTCATCTTGCCTTCGGTGAATTGAGCGACCGCGCAGGACGGTCCGATCGAGGCGTGGCACATGTAGGGCTTGTGATAGGTCGCTTCGATGACCTTGGCGCCGTCCGGCAGCGCCGCCTGCTTCTCGCTGATGACGTGGGGATCGTCGGACAGCGACAGCAGATGATCGTAAAGGCTCGCCTGATCGGGCAGCGGCCGTCCGGCCGCCCATTTGGCGGTCTGCCGAAGCGACTCGCTCGCCCGGATGGCCTGCTCTTCGCGCTCCGCGATCAGGCCCAGGAAATTGCCGTCGCGCACCACCGCGACCACTCCGGGCATCGCCTTGATCTTCGCTTCGTCGATCGCCTCGAGCTTGGCGCCATAGCTCGGCGGGCGCACCACACGGCCATGCAGCATGCCGGGCAGGCGCAAGTCCTGCACATACGCGGCGCCGCCGGTGACCTTGGCGGGGATGTCGAAGCGGGCGATCGACTTGCCGACGATCGTGTGGGCCGACGGCGACTTGGGCTTTGCTTTCCCGGTAGCCTCGCGATGCAGGTCTGCGTCGCGCGCAAGCTCTCCATAGGTCACCTGGCCCCCGTCGGCGGCCCTGATGACTCCGTCGACGACCTTGAGACCCGCAGCCTCGACGCCGAGGCGCTTTGCCGCGAGATCAACCAGGATCGCGCGTACCTCGGCGCCCGCCAGACGGAGCGCCACGCCGCCGTTCTCCATCGACTGGCTGCCCGAGGTGAAACCCTCATTGGGAGTTTGCTCGGTATCGCCGGAGATCATGTGCAGGCGCGCGAGCGGCAGGTCGAGTTCCTCCGCAGCGATCTGCGCGAGTGCCGTTACGGCACCCTGCCCAAGCTCGACCTTGCCGGTACACACCGTCGCGCTGCCGTCGGCCGCAATGCGAATCCAGGCATCGAGCATTCGGTTGGCGTTAAGGCTGCCCGGCAGGGCGGCGGGCTGCTGGGAAAGGGAGAGTTTCGGCGCCAGCGTGAAGGCGACCACGATGCCGCCGAGCCCGGCGGCGAACTCGCGCCGCGAGATGTTCGCGTTCATTATATCCTCCCGTTCGCTTGGCTGGCCTTGAGCACGGCGCGGATGATGCGGCCGTGGGTGCCGCAGCGACACAGGTTGCCGGACAATCCTTCGCGCACCTGCGTTTCGGTGGGGTGCGAAATTCGGTCGAGCAGCGCTTTCGCCGACATGATCATGCCGTTGATGCAGTAGCCGCATTGGGCGGCCTGGTCGTCGATGAAGGCCTGCTGCAGCGGATGCAGTTCCGCTCCTGTGCCGAGCCCCTCTATTGTGGTGACCTCCGATTGACCGAGCGACCCGATCTCAGTCACGCAGGAGCGCACCGGCTTGCCGTCCACCAGCACCGTGCAGGCGCCGCATTGGGCCAGCCCGCAGCCAAACTTCGCGCCATTGAGCGCAAGATCGTTGCGCAGCACGTAAAGCAGCGGCGTATCCGGCTCCGCCGGCACGCTGTGCATTGCGCCATTCACTTTGAAGCTGACCGCCATAGGGTTCTCCTTGCTGGACCCCGGCATTTGCCGGGGATTTTCGCATCGTGAACGTTCTCTGCCAACTGGTGTTCCGATCGACGCCGTCGCCGGGTTGATCGGACCACCCCGAACTGGTCGCGATCGCTTCAGCCAATCTGATGGGATTTGAGCATCGATCAAGTCATAACGTTGGAGCGGCCGCACAACCGGTGCCGTAACCGGTGCCGTGACACATCGCCCGCTGTAGGGGCGACCCTTGCGGTCGCCCCATTCGTCGCAGGGCGACCACAGGGGTCGCCCCTACGTCATCTAGATCATCGTTCCGTGGCGGTTCGGGTCGGTCGGACAAGCGACGACAACGGTATGCAATGCAAATCACTCGGCGCGGCAGCCGTCGAGGAACAGCCGCACCGCGGCGCGCAGACGGCGCTCTTCTTCTCCCGGCGGCTCGCGGCCGACGAGGAGTGCCATGGTCCGGGGAATGCCAACCACCAGGATGGCGAAATGTTCCGCGACCAACTTGGGATCGCCGATTTCAATCGCGCCGCGATCCGCATAGGTCTGCAGCACCTCGACAATCAGGTCGCGGACCCGATTGCGCTCGACGAAGAGCTTCGCAAGCTCCGGGAAACGGCCAGCCTCGGCAATGAACTGGCGATGGAACGCCAGCGCGTCGGGCCGCAGCACGAGATCCAGCAGCTTGCGGCCGAACGCATAAAGTCCCCGCTCGACATCATCCGGCAACGGCTCGGCCAGATGCAACGTCCCCATGGCATCCGCCATCAGGCGCTCGATTGCCCCGACGAACAGCGCGCCCTTGTCGGCGTAGCGCGCGTAGATAAAGCCCTTGGCGACGCCCGACTGGCGGGAAATCTCTTCGACCGAGACGCTGTCCCAGCCTTTTTCCAGGAACAATCGAAAGGCGGTCGCGAGCAGGCTGCGGTGCCGTCGCTCCGCCTCCTCGCGGGTTGGCCGGCCACCGGGACCGCGCTTGAACTGGCCATGTTCCAATGGCGCATCGGACATGCGTCCGTTTCCCTCCTTGCCGCAATCTGGAACACCATGTAAATGCTAATGCAACGATACCGTTCGGTTACAAAAGGTCAAGTCCCGTGAACCGACGCCTCATCGCCCTCGCAATCGCCATACTTCTGGCTGCGGCCGGAGGGGGCTGGTGGTGGACCACCCGCGTCACCCCGCCGGTGGAGTGGCAGGGCTATGCGGAGGCCGATTTCATCAAGGTGGGCCCGACGCAGCAGGGTCTCCTCACATCGCTGTTCGTGGCGCGCGGCTCGAGGGTTGCGGCCGGCGCGCCGCTGTTCGATCAGGACGATACCGCCGATCGTGCCGCCCGTGACCAGACGGCGCGCCAGCTCAAGCAAGCAGAAGAGCAACTCGCCAATCTGCAGGCCGGCGGCAAGCCGACTGAAATCCAGCAAGCCGAAGCGAGTCTCGCTGACGCCAAGGCGGCGCGAGACAAGATCGAGGGCGATCTGCGGCGCAACGAAATATTGGTGAAGACCTTTGCGGCTACCCAACAGCTCGTCGATCAACAGCGCGCCGACCTGCGCTCGGCCAATGCCAGGGTGCAGGGGCTTGAAGCCGCGCTGACGCAGATGCGCGCGCCGATGGGACGCGAGGGCGAGATCAAGGCGCAACAGGCGCTGATCGAATCCTTGCGCGCGGGGGTCGCCATGGTGCAGTGGCGGATCGATCAGCGCCACGTGATGGCGCCGGTGGCAGGCATCGTTGCCGACGTGCTCGCCCGCCCCGGCGAGACCATACCGGCGGGCGGCGCGGTGGTTTCGTTGCTGCCTCCGGAAAACATTTTCGTGCGCTTCTTCGTTCCCGAGACGCGCCTTGCCGAGGTCCATATCGGTGACGAGGTCACGCTCTTGTGCGACCGCTGCCCCGCCGACCTCACCGCCACGACTTCCTTTATCTCGCCACAGGCGGAGTTCACTCCGCCGGTGATCTACAGCGAGGCGAGCCGGTCCAAGCTCGTCTACATGGTCGAGGCGCGACCGCCGCGCGAGCAGGCCACGTTGATCAATCCCGGCCAACCGATCGCGGTGCGGCCGCTCGCACCGCCACCGATCGCGCAGAATGGGCCGTAGAGCGGATGGCGGGCATGTTGAAGCATTTTACGTTCGTCGTGGCCGGGCTTGTCTACGCGGGTGCCAGATTGAAGTCCCCTCCCCCGCTTGCGGGGGAGGGTTGGGGAGGGGGCTCTTGCAGCGAGTCAGTGCCGCGGAGTTGGCCCCCTCCCTAACCCTCCCCCGCAAGCGGGGGAGGGATTCGCATATGTGACTCAAGATGTCCGATTACGTCATCGACGTTCACGATCTGCGCAAGAGCTTCGGCGCCCTGAAGGTCGTCGACGGCCTGAGCCTGCAGGTCGCCACAGGCGAAATCTGCGGCTTTCTTGGCGCCAACGGCAGCGGCAAGACCACCACCATCCGCATGCTGTGCGGCCTTCTCACGGCCGACAGCGGGCACGGCACCTGCCTCGGCTTCGACATCATCCGGCAGGCGGCGCTGATCCGCCGCCACGTCGGCTACATGACGCAGAAATTCAGTTTCTATGACGATCTCACGGTGTTCGAGAATCTCGATCTGGTGGCGAGCGTCTACGAAATGCCGCGTCCCCGCGAGGCGGTGGACCGGATCATGGAGCGCATGGGGCTCGCCGATCGCCGCGACCAGCTTGCCGGCCAGCTCTCCGGTGGCTGGAAGCAGCGGCTCGCGCTCGCCGCCTGCATCCTGCACGAACCGCAGCTCCTGCTGCTGGACGAGCCGACTGCGGGCGTCGACGCCAAGGCGCGCCGCGAGTTCTGGGACCTCATCCACGATATGGCGGGCGAGGGCCTCACCGTCTTGGTCTCGACCCACTACATGGACGAAGCCGAACGCTGCAACCGCATCGTCTATCTGGCCAGTGGTCGGATCGTGGTGCAGGGCGGCGCCGACGAGGTCTCCCACGCATCGGGGCTGATCACCTACGAGGCCACGGGCGCTGATGTAGATGCCGCCGCGCGCAGCCTGCGGCGCATGCCGGGCGTCGAGGCTGCCGCCGTGTTCGGGCGCGCCCTCCACGTCGCCGGGATGGATCGTATGGCGCTCGAAAGCGCAATTCGCCACCGCGATTACGGCGCGCTGTCGTGGCACGAAGTCGAGCCGCGCCTGGAAGACGTGTTCATCCACATGTTGAGCATGAAGGGAGAAGAGCCATGACGTTCTCCTTCAAGCGGCTGTACGCCCTGCTGCGCAAGGAATCGATCCAGCTCATGCGCGATGCGCTCACCCTGCGGTTCATCATCGCGGTGCCGATCATGCAGCTGTTCCTGTTCGGCTATGCCATCAACACCAATCCGCAGCACCTGCCCACCGGCCTGCTGGCGGTCGAGCATTCGAAATACGAGCGCACCATCATCGCGGCGCTGCGCAACAGCGGCTACTACGACATTCGCATGCTGGCGAGCGAGGCCGAGGCCGAGCGGCAACTGGCTCAGGGCGAGCTGCTGTTCGTCATCGCGTTCCCGCCCAATTTCGACCGCTCGGTCGACCGCGGCGAGCGGCCTTCGGTGCTGATCGACGCCGACGCCACTGATCCCAGCGCCATCGGTAATGCGACGGCGGCGCTGGCAACGATCGCGACCGTGCTCGATCGCGACCTGCCGCCGGTGATGCGCGCAACGCCGGTGGCGCCGCCATTCCAGTTCGTGGTCCATGCCCGCTACAATCCCGAGCAGCTGACCGTGCTCAACATCGTGCCGGGACTGATCTGCATCGTGCTGATGATGTCGACGCTGTTCATGACGACCCTGTCGATCACCAAGGAACGCGAGCGCGGCACCATGGAAAACCTGCTGGCCATGCCGGTGCGGCCGATCGAGGTCATGCTCGCCAAGATCGTGCCCTATGTGGTGATCGGCTACATCCAGGTGGTGCTGATCCTGGTCGCTTCGGCGCTGTTCTTCCAGCTGCCGCTGCGCGGCTCGCTGGTCACGCTGCTGATGGCGCTCGGCCTCTTCATTGCCGGCAATCTCGCTCTCGGGATCACCTTTTCGACGGTGTCGGCGAACCAGATGCAGGCGATCCAGTTTGCCCAATTCATGCTGCTGCCGTCCTTCATGCTGTCGGGCTTCATGTTCCCGTTCCGCGGCATGCCGCAGTGGGCGCAATGGATCGGCGAAATCTTTCCCACCACCCATGCGATGCGGATCGTGCGCGGCGTGCTGATCAAGGGCAACGGTGCGCCGGACATCCTCCCGGAGCTGTGGCCGATCGCGCTGTTCATGGTGGCGGTGGTCGCGATCGCGGTGTGGTGCTATCGCGAGACGTTGGAGTGAGTCCAGAGCTCGTAGCTTCGTAGCCCGGATGGAGCGCAAGCGTAATCCGGGATAAGCTGCGCCAATGGTTCACTATCGACGAAATCTTGGGCCGGGCGGAACGTTTTTCTTCACCGTAGCTCTGGCAAATCGACGCTCGTCGGCTCTGGTCGAAAGCATTACTTCATTGCGCCAAGCCTTCAAGACGACCGGACTGAACGACCTTTTGAGATCGATGCAATCGTGATTCTTCCGGAACATCTGCATGCTATCATGACGCTACCGCCGGCAGATTTCGATTATTCCGGACGATGGCGGCGGATAAAAAGCCTTTTCACCCGTGCAATTGTGAATTCTGGCGTGCACCTCACGCGCGACTCGCGCGGCGAATATCAGCTTTGGCAACGGCGGTTCTGGGAGCGCACGATTCGAGACGATGCCGATTTCGAGCAACACGTCGACTATATTCACTTCAATCCGGTGAAACAGAGCTTGGTGTCACGCGTCGCCGATTGGCCACATTCGTCGTTCCATCGCTACGTGTAGCAGGGTGTGTTGCCGGAGGATTGGGCGGGCGTGGTCCGAGCGTCACACGACACCTTCGGGGAACCCGTCCACTGACACCGGGTTGTGTTCGAAGGCCCGTAGCGACTGCGAGTCTGATCCCGGATTTCGCTTCGCTGCATTCGGGCTACAGGCCTCACGATCACACCGCTGCCAAATCCCCCTTCGCCCACACTTCCCTGGTCATCGTGCAAAAATCCGCGAGCGTTCCGGCCGCGATGGCTACGCGGATGCCGGCCATCAGGTCCTGGTAGTAATACAGATTCACCTCGCTGAGCAGCATGGCGCCGAGGATCTCGTTGGCCTTGACGAGGTGGTGCAGATAGGCCCGCGCATAATCGCGCGCGGCCGGGCAGCGGCTTTCGGCATCGAGCGGACGCGGGTCGGCGGCGTGGCGGGCGTTGCGCAGGTTGATGGGACCGAACCTCGTATAGACGAGGCCGTGGCGGCCATTGCGGGTCGGCAGCACGCAGTCGAACATGTCGATGCCGCGGGCGACCGCTTCGAGGATATCGTCGGGCGTGCCGACGCCCATGAGGTAACGCGGTCGATGGGCCGGCAGGATCGGCGCGACGGTCTCGATCACCTCCAGCATCGCGTGCTGCGGCTCGCCGACCGCGAGCCCCCCGATCGCATAGCCCGCAAAATCCATGTCGACCAATGCCCGGGCGCTGGTGGCCCGCAATTCGTGGTCGTCGCCGCCCTGCACGATACCGAGCAGCGCGCGCCCGGGAGAGGTTGCCGGGGAGGCTGCAGGGGAAGCCGTCTTGGCAGCGGTTTCGAACGCGCGCTTGCAGCGTTCCGCCCACGCAAGCGAGAGCCGCATGGCGCGCTCAAGCTCCTCGCGCTGCTGCGGAAGACGGATGCACTCGTCGAGCTGCATCGCGATGTCGGAGCCGAGCAAACTCTGGATTTCGATCGCCCGCTCCGGCGTCAGCGCCACCATCGCGCCATCGAGATGGGAGCGGAACGTGACACCGTTGTGGTCGATCTTGCGCAGCTCGGACAGCGACATCACCTGGTAGCCGCCGGAATCGGTGAGGATCGGATACGGCCAGTTGATGAAGCGGTGCAGCCCGCCGAGTGCCGCGATACGCTCGGCGCCGGGGCGCAGCATCAGGTGATAGGTATTGCCAAGCACGATATCGGTGCCGGACGCCTTCACGTCGCGCCAATGCACCGCCTTCATGGCGCCCTGGGTGCCGACCGGCATGAACGCGGGCGTGCGCACGACGCCGTGGGGCGTCGTGATTTCGCCGGTGCGGGCGGCGCCGTCACTGGCGGCGATGCGAAACGCGAAGGCGGTCATTCAGAATTCCGGAACAGCAGGCAGGCATCGCCATAGGAGTAGAAGCGATAGCCTTTGTCGACCGCATGCGCGTAGGCACGTTTCATGATGTCGAGCCCGGAAAATGCCGCCACCAGCATGAACAGCGTCGAGCGCGGCAGGTGAAAGTTGGTGAGCAGCACGTCGACGGCGCGGAAGCGGTAGCCCGGCGTGATGAACAGCGAGGTCTCGCCGGCAAACGGCGCGATGGCGCCGTCCTCACGCGCAGCGCTCTCAAGCAGCCGCAACGACGTGGTGCCGACCGCGACGATGCGGCCCGGGACCGCAGGCGATAGCTCTGGCTGCGGTCGGGCCACCGCGGTGCCCTCCCTCCCCATGGCAGGAAGATCGCGTTTGACGCTGCCTTCACCTCTCCCCGCTTGCGGGGAGAGGTCGGCGCGCTCCTGCGCGCCGGGTGAGGGGGCCTCTCCGCGAGTCTGAGCTGGTGGAAAGGCCCCCTCACCCCGACCCTCTCCCCGCACGCGGGGAAAGGGAGAAGAGGTGACCTGATCAAATGCGATTGCCCCTCGGCGCGCCGCATTGAGCGCCGCCGCGACCTCCCCGGTCACCTGCCCCCATTCGGCATGCATCTTGTGCGCGGCAATGTCGTCCGCCTTCACGGGCAGGAATGTGCCGGCACCGACATGAAGGGTCACCGTGTGAAACCCGATGCCACGCGCCGCAAGCTCACTCATCGGGCCTTCGGTGAAATGCAGCCCAGCGGTCGGTGCCGCCACTGCGCCCTCCTCCCGCGCGAACATGGTCTGGTAATCGGTGCGGTCGCTCTCATCGGGCGCCCGGCGCGACGCGATATAGGGCGGCAACGGCATCTCACCGCGCTCCGCGATCGCCTGGTCCAGCACCGGCCCGTGAAACGCGAACCCGAACGTCACCTCGCCGGCCTCGCCCTTCGCCTCGACGGTGGCATCGAGCTGGCCGAGAAAGCACACCCGCCCCTCCTCCCCAAACCGCACCACATCGCCAGGCTTGAGCTTGCGGGCGGGCTTGACCAGCGCCTGCCAGCGCGAGCCGTCGAGTCGCCGGATCAGCGTCGCCTCGATCTTTGGCTCGGTCGTGCCGCCGAGGCGCCGACCGGAAAGCTGTGCCGGGATCACTTTGGTGTCGTTGACGACGAGCTGATCGCCCGGGCGCAGGAGATCGGGTAGATCGCGAACAATGCGGTCTTCGAGCATGCCGCCCGGCCGCACCACGAGGAGCCGCGCGGAATCGCGTGGACTCGCCGGGCGCAGCGCGATGCGGTCCGGCGGCAGCTCGAAGTCGAAGAGATCGGTGCGCATGAGCAGACGGACTCCGTTCCTCCGCAGGGCAACCGAACGGCGTCAATCGTCAGTCCACGGGTTTACAATTGCCTTCACGGTCAGCTCGAAATCCGAGGCGTTGCGCGTGACCAGGGTAAGGCCGTGAACCTTAACCGTCGCGGCGATGAAGGCATCCATAGCGCCGATCGGGCGTCCTGCTGCGTTTCGACGCGCCACGACATGACCCCAAGCGTCGGCCACAGCTTTGTCCACCGAGAGAACCCGCCCCTCAAAACGCAGCGGCAGTTCGCCGCCCAGCCATTCTTCGAGCCGTCGGCGGCGATTGCCGGTTGCCATCCGCTCGACCCCGTAACGCAACTCTGCCAGCGTAACGACGCTGATGAAGACCCGATCCTCGTCGGCCTCCGCAAGCCAGGAAACCACTCCGCTGTTCGGGTGCGGCTTTGTCCATTCCGATACCACATTGGTGTCGAGAAGGAAGTTCACAGATCAAGCTTCCGCAGGCCGCCGGTCATGCGCCGGGTCTTCATCCGCGACCCGCGTAACGGGGAAGCTGCAAAGAACTCCGCAAGGTTGCCAGCACGTTTAGTTTTGCGTTCCCATTCTTCGGCAGCCACAACGACGACGGCCTTGCGCCCATTCCGGGTGATCGCCTGCGGCCCAGCCGACTGCGCGCGCTCAATCACCTCGCTGAGCTTCGCCTTCGCCTCGGCGACAGTCCACGTCCCGGTGTTTGGATTGCCGGTGCTCATGTTGTGTCCTTAAGACGTCTCCATTTCCTGAACATATTTCTCAAGGGCGCTTTGGTCAAGGTAGTCATGATAGTCATCTAGGGTCAATCGACTGTTCCACAAGCTCCCGAGATCGAGGGCACGTACCACAGGCCTAACTCGTGAAAACAAGGCTCAGAACGACACGGTCACCGAATCAGACGCCGGCAGATACGCATCCCTCGGATTCGTGCTTGGGTCGGGCACGGCGATGTAGTCGAGCGTTATGTGCTTGTCGGTCACGGTGATCCGGAGATAGCCGTGCTGGGCATCGTTGAAATTCTCAAGCTGCGAGGGGTCGCCGGAAATCTGGAGCGGCAGTTGATTGTTCTGCTGGGCGTTGTGGAAGGCCTTGCTTAATGTATGCAGGCGCTTGTTGTAGCCGCCGGCACCGGCGACGATGAACGGCACATGCTGCTTGTCGTGCAGCGGCGCCGAGAACCGCTGATAGTTATGTACATGTCCGGTCAAGACTACGTTGGGCGCGCGGCCTGCCTCCTGGCAGTTTTCATCAAGAAACGTCTTGAGCCGGGTGCTGCCGGGATGGGGTCCGTAGGCCGAGTAGATGGGGTGGTGAACCGCAAGGATCAGCGGCAGATGCTTGTTTGCTGCCTGCAGTTCCTGCACGAACCACTGCCTTTGCGTCTCTCCGATCTGTCCGCCTTCCGGACAGTTGCTGTAGAGACCGATGATGGTCACCAGCGGCGTGTTGAGCGTCCAGAAAACGTTGGGCTGCGTCATGGTGCGGCGGGGCGCGTCTCGATTGTCAGGGCTGATGACGGCGGATTGGGCGCAGAAATTCCGCACGAAGGCCTGCAGGCTGGTCTCGCGGGTAAGCGGATCGACGTCGCCGTCGTGGTTGCCGGGAATCGCGATAATCGGCGCAGGATATTTGAAATAGGGTTCGTAGAACTCCGGCCAGTAATTAGCACTTTCGCCATCGTAATAGACGACGTCTCCGAGATGATAGAAAAACGATGGGATATCCGCCGCTGAGGGCGCGTGATGAAAATCGCACTCCATGAAGCGGGTGACGCCCTCGATGTAGGTCGGCGTGTTCACCCCGCCGGTATCGCCGACCGAGTGAAACACCAGCTTCTTGTCTTTGGTGATCTTCGCGATCGTGTTCTTATCGAGAATCGATGCCAGATTCATGCGGTATGGCGGCAAGCCGGTCGCTGGAGGCAAGTCGCGCCACGGCTGCGGCGGATGCTTGTCGGGATCGATGATCGTGTGAAAGCCCGGCGGAACCGGATCCGGCGCAAAAATATGGCCGTGTTTGGATCTTGGCAGGCCGTGATGATGAGCTTGCAAATCGTCCGTAGTTACGACTGTCGGCGTGCGCCGTGAAACTGGATTCCTTGCCATGTCGATTCCCCCTCGGCTTCAAAATATGGAGCAGCACCAATACTTAATTCAGGTGGCAGGCAAATGACAATACAACCGCTTAACAATATAACCATCCGGGCGACTCTTGCGCGCGTTGGTGCGTTCCGCGTCGTCGCTTCACGCGCCAGCGTCGCCGCCGGGCTTGTCCCGGCGACCCCGAACTCTAAGACACAGAGTGGGAATAATCGGCGTGGCGGGGACAAACCCGACCACGACCCGGAAAGGCGGGTGCTTTAATCTCACCGGAGTGCGCGCCGGAGCCGATAAGGCCGGCGCGGTCTCTACGCGGCGTCCGCCGCCATACGGGCCGTGATGATGCGATCGGGATCGGTGACCGGCTCGCCGCGCTTGATCCGGTCGACGTTTTCCATGCCGGCCGTCACTTTGCCCCAGACCGTGTACTGGCCATCAAGCCACTTTGCATCCTCGAAGCAGATGAAGAACTGGCTGTCGCCGGAATCCGGATTCTGCGAACGTGCCATCGAGACGGTGCCGCGAACGTGCTTCTCTTTGGAGAACTCGGCCTTGAGTTTTTGGCCCGAGCCGCCGGTGCCGGTGCCGTGCGGACAGCCGGTCTGCGCCATGAACCCGTCAATGACGCGGTGAAACTTGACGCCGTCATAGAAGCGGTCGCGCACCAGCTTCCTGATGCGGGCGACGTGGCCGGGGGCAAGGTCGGGGCGCATCTGAATGGTCACCTGCCCCTTGGAGGTTTCCAGCAGCAACGTGTTTTCCGGATCGGTATCAGGATTTTGGGTCATGGCTGATTTCGGCTTTCTTTTCCTTGCGGGTTTCGATGATCGGGATCACGAAGGGGCGCCCGGCAATGGCTTTGCCGAGCCCCTCGCTGATCGGCAGCGGCGTGCAACGCTTGAGCATGTTGATGGCCGCGTCACGGTAGGCGGCTTTCACCTCCGCAGGCGCCTCATGGGTGGTGTAGGTGAAGCGCGGCTCGGCCAGAAGTTCGCCATCGCGCTTGAAGGCGAGCTTGAGCGTGACCTGCATACCGGCCCGCACCTCATCGTCGGGCGGTAGTTCGAGGCACTTGGACAACAGCGGACCGATTTCATCAAGCCGGTCGGCCGGATGGTCGCGGTCGAGCGGCTCGGAGGGTCCCACATGCCCCTCTACTTTCAACACAGGAACCTGATTGAGCGGATAGAAGATCTCCGGTATGCAGCCCGGCGGGCTGAAAACCCCGCAAAAATACGGCGTGAACGGTTGACGGCGAAATACACTGCCGAAGCCCGGCGTAGGCGGCTGTTGAAACACACTGCCGAAACCTGGCTCGAGCGCATGATGACGAAACTCGCCGAGACCCGGCGTGAGCGGATGATGGCTAAATTCGCTGCCAAAACCCGATGTGGCCGAGAGATGACCGAACTTATTGGCGAAACCCGACGTAAACGAATGATGGCGCACACCGCCGAAATCTGGTGTGAACGGGCGATGACGCAGCGTGCTGCCGGGCGTGCACGGATGGTGGCTAAGCACGCTGCACACCGCCTGCGCCTTCTCCGGCAGTACCGTCGATCCGATCGCGAGCGCCGCAACCCCCGCACACATGACAGCAATTGCATGTGGCCAGCTCCCGCTGAGGGTCTTCACCTCTCCCCGCTGGAGGCGAGAAGTGGCAACCAGTTGCGCGGCGCGATGTTCTATTTCATCGCGATGCGCATGAGTGCAGCCCGACCTTTCTGCTGAAGAAAGTGGCCGGCATCCCCTATGCGATTGTCCCCCCATCAATATGAGGGTGCGGTTCATTTGACGTCTGCCGCCACTCGGACTGTGAGCATGCGGTCGGGGTCCTGGACCGGCTCGCCCTTTTTGATCTTATCGACCACATCCATGCCAGACAACACGTCGCCAATGACGGTGTACTGTCCGTTCAGAAACGCACCGTCGGCATACATGATAAAGAACTGGCTGTTGGCGGAGTCGTTGTTGCCGCCTTTACGGGCCATGCCGACGACCCCGCGCTTGAAGGGCACCTGGGAGAACTCCGCCTTCAGGTCGGGATATTTCGAGCCGCCGCTGCCGTTGCCGTTCTGGCCATCACCGGTCTGCGCCATAAACCCCGCGATGACCCGGTGAAACGGTACATTGTCATAGAACTTCTCGCGGGCGAGCTGCTTGAGGCGGGCGGCATGCTGCGGGGCGATATCGTTGCGCAGCTTGATGACGATGCGGCCCTGGCTGGTGTCGATCAGCAGCGTGTTTTGCGGATCAGCACCCGCCGGCAACCCTTGAGCGGCCGCGGGCGCGACGGACGACAGTGCAAAGCCTGCAAGCACGGCGCAGACGGCAATCAGGCGTAACATGTGAGCTCCCTCTTACCTTGGTTTTTTCGTGGCGAATCTAGCTTTCAACCGGCCCACAACCGCCACTGGCACGAAGGCCGATACATCGCCGCCCATGCCAGCAATCTGCCGCACCAAGGTGGCAGTGATGGGACGCACCGACGGGGACGCCGGCAAAAACACGGTCTGCACATCGGGCGCCATCGCGGCATTCATGCCGGCCATCTGCATCTCGTAATCAAGATCGCTGCCATCGCGCAAGCCCCGAATGATGATGGTGGCGCCGACCCTCCGGGCAGTCGAGACTGCAAGATCATCGAAGGTGATACAGTCGAATTCGCGGCCGGCCTTGCGCACCATGGCGCCGCAGGTCTCCTCCAGCATTGCGAGGCGATCGTCCGCCGAAAACAGCGGTGCCTTGCCGGGATGGACCCCGACGGCGATCACCAGCCGGGCGGCCAGCCGCACGGCACTGCGCATCACATCGACGTGGCCATTGGTCACCGGGTCGAATGAGCCTGGATAGAGGGCAGTCGGTTGCATCGGCAGGGTCTAGAGCAGATTTCGATATGGTTGAATCGACGACGTTGCCGCGTCGCCCTTCACCTCTCCCCGGAGGGGAGAGGTGAAGAGGCACTCGCTCAACGTTATCGGAAAATGCTCTAGCCCGCGGTTCCGCGGTCCGCAAGTCAGCCGATTGGACGGGCCGTGGACGACTTCACGACGACCAGATGCGTGACATCGGCTCAATCGCGCCGCGTGTAATGCCTTTTGGACCGCCTTCGGTGCGTGGTCGATCACAATCGCGCGAGAATCAATCTGCTCAATCAAAAAATGCAGGCAAACAATCGGGCTGACCACTACGTGGCCGTTACTGGTTTCTTAACCTTGCATTGAACGTCCGCCGGAGCTTGCGCGACTAATAAACTGATGGGGCGCGAAATGTCTAAAGCCGCAAATCAGGGGCTCATATGATCAAGATTATCGCAGCGGTTGCCGGTGCGGCTCTCCTGGCAGGAAGCTTCGTGCTGTTGTCCGCTATGAGCCCGGTCGATCCAGCCACCTCGGCCCTGGCGTACGGCAAAGCCGATCGTCTCGACATTCGCAGCTATGGTCCCGGCTGCGACGAGCGCGGCTGGGGTTACTACGACGCGACCTGCCTGCGCTCCGTCGACAACGGTGAAGTCAAGCGCGTGCGCGTCATCACTGTTGACCGCCTCCCGGATAACACACGCTTCACCGGTTCGCGCTGATCGTCAGCCGGCATCTTCCGCATCTCCCACCTCGATGTTCCGAACTGCCCCGATCACGGCGCGAGTAAGCTCGCGCAATGACCTGGCTGCGCCGGCGGTGCCGCGATCTGGCCGCCGACGGGAATGCACTGGCTCGGCGGCAGCACGGCCCCCTCCTCGACCTTTGCGACCAGCAGATCAAAAGCCTTCTGCGCGTGCGGCTGAATCAACTCCAGCCGTGGAAATGTGGTCACGAAGGCTTCGATGTGATTGCCGTTCTGTACTTCATAGAGCCGATATTCCGGTGCGCGTTCTTCCGACGGACGGACCGCCGGGTCGTCGTCGCGATGCAGCGCCGCCTCGACCTTGCGGGCATAGGCGCGCGCATGAACGTCAATCGGCAGAAGGCCGTCCATCGTACCGGCCACGGTGATGAGCGGTCGCTTGATCAGTCCGGTGGTGGCGAATGCCGCGATATTCGCGCCGACGTCGGAAGCCGCCAAGCGGTCGACATAAACATATGTGCCGGTGCCGGAACCGTAGGTGTCATAGGTGGGATCCAGCCGCTTCTGCCATTGGCATTGGGTGATCTCCCAGAACTGGGTCCAGTGAAGCCCCCACAGCGAAGTGGGGGAGT
>DATGCX010000303.1:0-3154 GCA_035311445.1 Xanthobacteraceae bacterium
TGGCCGATAGCGTCCGCCATTCTCAGGCTCGTCCGTTGTCAACGAATTTCAGCTGCTTGCGCCTCTCCGCTGGCGTGGACCGATGCGCAGTATAGACCTTCCTCCGCTCAGGCTGCCACGACGGCGTAGGGCTTCACCATCCACTGACGGCAAGGAAGATCAAGGCGAGGCAATTTCAGCAAAGCCTTTTCCCGAGAAAACAGCAGAGTATCCCGGCCGCATCAATTCCGTCCAAGAGTGAAGATCGCGCGTCGTGGGATCTTCCCGGCATGGGATAGGTTTTGGTGCTGACGTGAAGGGCAATGGTGGTCGAAGACGAATCCATGCCGCTCATGCGTTACCCGCCCGCCAATCGACACGGCAGGCGAGACGAGTGCAGTTGAAAGCGATGCTGTGCCAAACGGCGCGTTGCTGATGCGCAAGTGGATCGGGGAGCGTGGCTACCGCCTGATGCAGTCTGGACCTTTCGCGATAACCTTTCAGGTTTCACGCAATCTATCGCTCGCGCAGGGCCAGTGATAGAATGTGCCCTCTACAACTCAACGAGACGGTGCTTGTAGTCCCCCCGCATAGGAGTTCGGTCCCATGAGTAAATATACAACATCCGTCATCATGTCCGCCGCCGTCAGCGCCGTAACGTTTGCAACCGCCCACGCGCAACAAACCGTGCTGACAATCCCTGACAATGACAGCGTCTATGTCGACGCAAAATCTTTTCAAGTCATACCGGGAAAGGGAAAAGGCGACGCCGGAGTTCAAATCAAAGATCTGGCTGCCCGTGAGCTCGGCCCTGGGGCAATCATCATACGTTCGGGCAACAAGCTCTACATAGCGGAAGGTCAAACGCTGCGCGGCGTCGTCACCGCGTACGCCTACGATCCGCGCCAGTACAATCCGGCCCTCACCGGCGGCGGCAGCGTGGGCTATAACCAGCAATTCGCCTACGATCCGCGGCAATACAATCCCGCCCTCACTGGCGGGCCGTACAATCCAGCCCTCACCGGCGGCGGCAGCATCGGCTATAACCAGCAATTCGCCTACGATCCGCGGCAGTACAATCCGGTCCTCACTGGCGGGCCGTACAATCCGGCCCTCACCGGCGGCGGCAGCGTCGGCTATAATCAGCAATTCGCCTACGATCCGCGGCAGTACAATCCGGCCCTCACTGGCGGCGGCAGCATCGGCTATAACCAACAATTCATCAACGATCCGCGGCAGCCGCAGTATGATCCGAGGCTCACCGGTGGCGGCAGCGCCGGCTATAACGCCATGCTCATGCAATTCCTCAACGATCCACGGCAGCCGCAGTATGATCCGAGGCTCACCGGTGGCGGCAGCGCCGGCTATAACGCCACGCTCATGCAATTCGCCTACGATCCCGACTATGTTCAATACAAGCTCAAAAAGGCCTTTGAGGATAATTGGATCTCGGCGGCCACAAAGTGACGAGGCTGCGAGCCTTTAGCGTTGGTCGGAGCGGGCTGAAGTAAGCTTTAGTCCGCCCCTGCCTCTTCTCAAACTTAAACGCGCGACGTGCCTCGTGAGGATCAATCCGCGTCGCGGGCGATCAACCGTGGGAGAAGGGGATGAGCGGTCTCCAAGGGAAGTCCATAGGCTCCATCGGTGCCATCGTTGGCATTGCGTCGATCGTGTCAAATCTGACGGCGGCGCAATCGCAAACACTCCCGCCGGCCACGATTGCCGACAACGACAGCATCTATATCGACGGAAAGACCTTTGCCATCACGCCAGGCCGCGCGAAAGGCGACACCGCGGCACAGATCGAAGCGCTCGGGGCACGCGATTTGGGTCCCGGCGCCATTATTTTCCGTTCGGGGGAAAAGCTTTACATCGTCGCCGCCCCGGTCCTTGTACCAGGCGCTCGTAACCAATCCGGTCAGAGTGTCTATGCCCCCAGTGCAACCGATCGGCCAAACCGCGTCACGATCGAATATGTCGTGCCCAAAAGCGCCGAGCTTCAGGAGCTCTACGGTATGTTACGGGAGCACCGTGTCCTCGAGGACATGCAGGGAATATTGAGTCCGTTTCGTCTGCCCGAGGAATTGGCCATCAAAACCACGGAATGCGGCATGGTGAATTCCTGGTACGGCCGGGAGAATTCCAAACCGACGGTGACCATCTGTTACGAACTTTTGCGGCACATTTCGCAATCCCTACCAAAGAACACGACCTCCGACGGACTCACGGCGAAGGATGCAGCAGTCGGGCAATTTTTCTGGCTCACGACCCACGAGGTCGGACACGCAATTTTCGATATTTTCAAAGTGCCGCTATTCGGACATGCGGAAGATGCCGCCGACAACTTTGCAGGATACATCATGCTGCAATTCGGCAAGGAGCGCGCGCGGAAATTGATCGCCGGCGGCGCCTGGGCATGGAGGGAGTACGTCGCAGATTACAGAACGAAACCCATCGTGCAGACGCAGCTAGCGGGCTTTGCCAGCAACCACGGTCAGCCGGAAGAGCGCTTTTACAATCTCATGTGCCTGGCCTTCGGCGCCGACCCGGTGACGTTCGCCGGTCTGACCCAGGACGGATATTTACCGCCAAACCGCTCGCCAAGCTGCAGATTCGAATACGACACGCTCGCCTATGCGTTTCACCGCGAAATCTCGCCGCATATCGATCAACAGATGGCGAGGCGGGTCTTGGATACGGCATGGTTTACGAACGTGCCGCCAGCGATCGCACCGCCGCCCCAACCAAGATGATGCCGCGCCTTGCCGAGATCAGCGAGATGGCGCTGCGTCATGCAAGACAGATGGTCCAAGACCGCGATCACTTTGAGACCAGAACGATGTCTGCTTCGAGGGCCAAAGCGGAGGTGACGGGCTCGGTTTGAGCTTTTCGCACAAGCTCCCGCCAATCGTTCCTGCGATCGGAGAAAACCATGATTGAAAATCGCGCCACCAGCGAGCCGGACGTCATCCTCGTGGGTGCCGGCATTATGAGCGCCACGCTCGGCGTTTTTCTGAAAGAACTCGAGCCGGGGCTCAACATCTCGATGGTCGAGACGCTCGACGGCGCAGCGCTCGAGAGCTCGGACGCCTGGAACAACGCCGGCACCGGCCACGCGGCGAATTGCGAGCTCAATTACACCCCGGAGCGGAGCGACGGCAGCATCGACATCTCC
>DATGCX010000304.1:0-2148 GCA_035311445.1 Xanthobacteraceae bacterium
TGCACCGGGCTGCGAAACTGGTCCTGGGCCGCCGCGGTCGGATTGTAGGGTCCCTGCGGGTCGTCGTTGGGCTTCTTGCCATAGGCGCCCCACCAGCGCTTGATCTTGCCGGTCTCGGCGTCGACCACGGCCAGGCGCCGGTTGCGGTAGCCGTCGGCGACGAAGGCGTCGTTGGTCTTTGGGTCGACGTAGATCTGCGCCACGCGCCCGAAGTTCTCCGGGTCGTTGCTGCCTGCGTTCTTGCCCTGGTGGCCGGACTGCATCACGAACTTGCCGTCTTTGGTGAACTTGAGGATCTGCGAATCCTTGGCGCCGTTGCCGCCGAGCCAGACGTTGCCTTTGTAGTCGACATGGATGCCATGCATCGACTCCGGCCACTCATAGCCCTGGCCGGGACCGCCCCACGAATGTATCACGTCCCCAGCGGGGTTGAACGCGATAACCGGCGGTGCCCCACGGCAGCAGATCGCAACCGGCGGATTGAGCTCCGCGCCTTTTTCATTGTTGTTCAAGGTCGCGCTGCCGCGATGTGTGATCCAGACGTTGTCCTGGTCGTCGAGCGAAACCCCGATGGTCATGCCGAGCAGCGCTTCGTTGGGCAGCGGCTTTGGCCACAGCGGGTCGACTTCAAAGATGGGAGCCTCCACCATCGTTTCTTGGGCGGTCGCCGCGTTCTGCAACATGGACAGGCCGGCGCCCAAACCGATGACACCCGCCGCCAGCGCGGCGCCGCACAGAAACTTCCGCTGTCGTAAGAGCTTGATCATAGCTACCTCCCTGTGGTTTTTCGTCGACTATCGTACTCGAAATTGATCCACTTTTAGCCGGTCACCCGCGGGCGTGACGCGCGGGTTCATCTCCCCCCTCCCTACCCTCCCCCGCAAGCGGGGGAGGGTAGGGAGGGGGTGGATTGCCGGGACAAGCCCGGCAATGACGTTTGGCGACTGTCGGCGAGACGCACTCCAATCATGGCATCCTTTCTGCGCCGCTCATCACCAATCGCGACGGACGAATTCCAGGCCGAGCTCCTTCTTGGCCCATAGCACCATCGGTGTGCTGTTGAGGAACGAGATGACAGCCGGCGCAACCATGGCTGGATCGCCGTTGCCAAGCGATGCGAGGGCCGCCACCACATCGCACTCATCATTGAATGCGACCGACAGCAGGTGCTCGTTCGGTTTGTCATCCGACACCTGATAAACCCGGCTGAGGCCTCTCATCCAGCCGACTTTGACGGGACTGGCAGGGCCCAGAGGCCGCACCTTCGGGCTGATCAGGTCGGTATCGGCGACGCGCTCCAATTCGGATGCGTCCGACACGCCGGTAGAGCAATTACAGAATCCAATTTTCGGTCGGATGAAAACGTCGATCCTCAGGCCACAGTCCGCCGGCATGCATACAAAGGCTTTCCCGAAGCCCCACTGGTCCTGCAGGAACGGCCATTTGGCTTCACTCCAGACCGGCTCCATCGCGTTCGGATTTGCCGGTGCCCGGACGCCCAACAGCGCTGCCGATCCCGCAATTCCGGCGACCAAGACGATTGCGGCGATGCCGATCACAAGCGGCGCCCTTTTCATCGATCGCCTCCGCTGGCAACGTGTCCGCAACTGTCGTTTGCGGCCTGCGGTTACGTGGTGACATTAGCATTTGCCGATCTTCGGCAAAAGCCGTGATTTCCAGTGTCGCACCGATGTGCTGGCGACCGCTTTAGAGCGCATTGCCACGTGATCCAAGCCGGGGTCCCGGTCGTGTTGAAGCACCTCGCCCAGTCGTGGCCGGCTTGTTCCGGCCACCCCGACTATCCGGCTCTATGTCTTAGAGTTTGGGGTCGCCGGACAAGCCCGGTGCCGACACCGGTATACGCTTCGAACCGCAATGCGGCCATCGGCTGGAGGACTCGAAACAGCCATTTCAAGTTCGATCGTTTACGCTATAATACTGCCAACAAGGAATAGAATTTGCGCATCGGGATAGGGAGGCATCATGCACAATTTGCTGCGTAGCCGTAAGTTCGTCTGTGGCACCGCGCTCGCCGTCGGCATTCTCGGCCTCGGTATCGGCCAAGCCGTGTTGCAGAAGCAGGCCGAGGCGCAGGGCTCCACCATTCAGGCGCCGATCTTCGAGGTCGATCCGCTGTGGCCGAAGCCG
>DATGCX010000305.1:0-58266 GCA_035311445.1 Xanthobacteraceae bacterium
TGGGGCGCCGCGAATTCTGTCAAACCGTCGCGCTCGCCGCCATGGTCTACGGCGCGGGCGAAGCTGCCAACGCCCAGGCGACCCGCGGCTTCAAGATGATCGGCATCAATCACATTTCATATTCGTGCCCCGACTACACCAAGGCGCGCAACTTCTACACTTCCCTGCTCGGCATGGAGAGCACGCCCGGCAAGGACAACGGCAAGCGGGCGAATTTGATGTTCGGTCCTGAGCCCGGCAAAGGCGGCTCGTTCATCGTGGCGCGCACGACACCGACCGACGCCAAGCCGTCGCGGGCTGTCGTCGACCACGTCTGTTACACCATCGCGAACTGGGATGAGCAGAAAGTGCGCGGCGCCCTCAAGGCGAAGGGCCTCGAAGTGGGCGGCCGGGAAGGCAGCCTGCATGTGTTCGACCCATTCGGCTACTACGTGCAGATCGCATCGGCGGAAGCCGAGAACGCGTTCCGGCGCTGAGCGAGAAGGAGCATCGTCATGGAAGGGTTCGTCGCACATCAGCTCAACGCGTTCGAGCAGGGCAAGATCAGTCGCCGCAAGCTCATCAAAACGCTCACCGCCGCGGCAACCACGGCCTATGCGACCAGCGGCGCTGGCGCCGCCGAAACGGAAGGGCTCAAAGCCGCGCTCGTCAATCACATCTCCTACACCTGCCCGAACTTCCGGCAGGCCGCGGACTGGTACTCCAAGGTCTTCAACCTCGATCAGATTGGCGCCCGCGATAAGGATGTCGCGCTGCCGTTCGGCAAGAGGGGCGACCAGCCGTACGGCGTCACCGCCAAAGACGTGCCGCTGACGCACCTCATCTTCCGCACCCGCGATCTCAATCCGCCGCCGGCGGCCGGCGAAGCGCCGCGCCCGAAGGTCCAGGCGGTGATCGACCACGTCGCCTACACAGTGGCGGACTTCGACCGCGAAAAGGCCAAGGCCGAGTTGAAATCGCTGGGTGTCGAAAACGTCCGCGATGGCGGCCTCTACAGCCTGCACATGACCGATCCGTTCGGCTACGACGTACAGATCAGCGGGTTTGCCAACAATGCGCTGACGGACGGATGATCGGGCGGAGGGGGAAAACCGGGCACGAGCCCCGCCGGTGCTGCCGGCGGGGGCCGCTTTGCGCGTGGAGATTGGGGCGGGTGGCGGTCAGGCACCTTTCGGATAAATGAGCGCAAGCGGCGCCCGACCATGTTTCCGATAGGCCGAGAAATCGGAATCCAATGTCAGGATTGCATGATGTTCGTGGATTTCGGCCATGCGTACGATACAGGCATCGGCAAGGGACATCGGTGTGTCCCGATATTTTTGAAGCAGCTTGCGTAACGTATCGGCATGTTCCTCGATCCGGAAGGCAATGCTGAGTGCTCCATTGTGGAGGAGTCCGAGCAGGGCGTCCTGTGCTGTCGAATAACGCCGGAGCAAATAGCTTGCCTCGGTCAGCACCGGTTCACAAATGAGGAGCGGCGGTTCGAGTTCTTCGATGCGCCGGGTGACCCAGTGGTGGTGTCGTTCTGCCCGGTCGAACAAGGCGACGAGCGGTCCCGTGTCAACGATGGCGGCCATCGCGACCGAAGTCCTTAAGGTGTTCGGGATTTGACGCGAGATCGGAGATGCCGGAATCGATCACGCCCCGTGCGCGCTTCGTCAACGCGGTCAGGCTCGGACTTCGATGGGTCTTGCGCGGAGCTTCGAGAACGAGCCGCAGCCCTTCCTCGATCAAGTCCTTGAGTTTGCGGCCACGCAGGGCCGCCTCCGCTTTGGCCTGCCGGTAGAGATCGTCCGGAACTTCCACAGTAGTCTTCATTGCGCGCCCCACTGCATAAAACCATATAAGAATATTTATGTGATTGGCATTGGACATTCAAGCCTGTTACAATCGTTAGACTCTCTATCGTCTCCATAGGTGATCAGTATGCAGTCCGTGCTGATCGCGGCCATCGAAAGTCGTCGTCTGGTCTCGTTATGGTACGATCCCGGGCTGCGAGTGGTAGAACCGCACGCCCTCGGGTACGGCTCCAACGGTCAATTGCTCTTGCGGGCGTTCCAGGTCGATGGCGCCAGCGCATCCAGGCAATACTTCAACTGGAAGCTTTTCCGGTTGGATCGAATGCGAGACGCCAGTCTCAGCGGCGGAGCGTTTCCAGCACCGCGCCCGGAATACAAACGCGACGACTTTGTGATGAAGCGCGGCATCATCGCTCAGCTCTAATCACGCTCCCGTCCCAGTTACACGCGCTCGCCGGCGGGTGATGTCCTGCCACCAAAGACGGGTCGGTCTCAATGTTAGCCGCAGTGGACGGTCTTTACCCCACCTGCTGTCGCAGAGTTCCGCTAGATCACCGCTAGATCATGGCCGACAATAATCTCTCCCCCGAAATGTTTCCCCGCAGTAGCCTGCCATGACGCGTCGCTGACGAACGGGGGGCCGATATGTGAGAGTACAAGCGTTTTCACACCGGCGTCCTGGGCGATCCGCCCCGCGTCCTCGGCCGAGGTGTGGTCCGCGCGCATGTGAGCCATTACGTCCTCAAGCCTTCCCGCCGCGCCGGCGGCAATCTGCTGTCGCACGAACACCTCCATGGCGGGAAAATCCATCGCTTCGTGAACCAGAACATCGGCCCCTTCGGCCAACCGCGCTACATCCTCCAACGCGATCGTGTCGCCGGAGAACGCAATCGACCGGTCGGGAAAATCGAACCGATATCCCAGTGCAGGCGTGACCGGTGGATGCTGAACCAGCACCGATGTCACCTTGACGTTTGCGTCCTGCATGACCGGCCCTGAGCTCGGGATTTCGTGAACTTCGATCATTTGGAGCGGCGGAATGCGGAAATCCTCAGCCCAGAAGTCGATTGTTGCCTTGGTGGAACGGAAGTAGTCCGCCGTCATCTGCATAAGCGGGGGCGGTCCATACGCGCGAACCGACCGGCGCATGCCCGATATCCAGCCGATGACCAGCAACGGCCCGTATTCAATGTTGTGGTCCGGGTGATGGTGCGTGATGAAGATGGAGCGCAGGGCGCCGAACGGGATGCCCGTACGGGCGTATTCGTCAGTCACTCCAAGACCGCAATCAAGCACGTAGGCTTGGCCGTTGTGAACCATCAGATTTGCGGACATGCGGCGCGCAAGCCCTGGAACCGGGCCTGAACCCGTGCCCAGGAGGACGAGCTTCGTGCCACTCGTATCTTTGAGCGCAGCTTTTGCAGTCGCGGCAGCCGCGTCGATATCTTCCGCCCGTCCCGTCGCAGGTGGTGCCGCAATGGCCAAGGTCGGGGCAGCTACGATACCGGCGAGTAAATTGCGCCGAGAAGGTAAGTGTTTTGTATTCTGCATTGTTTTCTCCTGGTTCGAGTTTTTAACGCGGCCTGTCCATCGCGTTTGAGAGGAGCACCGCACGGCGCCAAATTCCGGCTGGCAGGCCGTAGCTGGGCCGTTCATCTTGAGGCGGTAATACTCGGGCAGCGAGCTATGCGACGCAGATGCCCGGCACCGCCACCTTCTGGAACAGGTGTGGGGAAGCGACGGCCGAGGACGGATAGTGCGAGAGTTTTGCGCTGAACTCCGGATGCGTGAATGCCGCCCGGAAATCAGCGGCCGACTCCCAGACAGCATAGTTGAGGTACGTCGGGCTTTCGCCGATCGCGCGGTGAAGCTGGGTGGAGATGAAGCCCGGTTGGCCTTTCATGAAGACCGCATCGTCCGTCCAGGCTTTGAGAAAGGTCTGCTCGTCCGCTTTATCGAGCGTGAACACATTTACCAGCACGACGGGGCCGGCATCGATCGCGATCTGACGTTCGATCGGGAAAGCGGGGTCGAGAGGGCGCAGCAGCGACATCACAAGGTTCCTTATTCAATTTGGTTTCATGGTGTCGATATGGTACGATAGCTTCGTACTACATTGACATCATCACGTCAATAGTGTTTTATGGTGACAAATGAAGAAAGCCAAACCAACGCCGGCCGGCGATGCTTTGACCGGCCTTATCCTCGACCTGTTCAGGCTCAACAGCCTGCTCTTGACCGCTGGCGATCGGCTGGTGGCACCCCTCAGGCTGACGAGCGCACGCTGGCAGATACTCGGCGCCATCGCCTACGCTGCACGCCCCGAACCGGTCGCCTGGCTTGCGCGCGGCCTTGGCGCCAATCGGCAAAACGTGCAAAGGATCATCAACGACCTGCACGGCGAAGGGCTGGTCGCATTCGAGGCCAACCCGCATCACCGTCGGGCGCAACTCGTCGTTCTGACCGACAAGGGACGGCAGACTTTCGAAGCTGCCATGCGCTTGCAGGTCCCTTGGGTCAACGGTCTCGCGGACGGATTTTTGGTCAAGGACATAGAAGCAGCATGCCATTTCGTGACGGCGCTGCGGAGACGCCTGGAGGACAACAAAGAACCCGAAGAGCAAACCTGAACGGCTATGCAAGAACCGGCTGCTACAACGACGTGATCGAATCGGGCATCAATAACCGGTTTGCAGGAAGATCACCGGCGGCAGGTTGTTACCGGCTCAGTCCCAATCGTCTTGATTTTCCAAGCCAATGTATCGTATATGATACATTGGGGGTTGGGGAATGGCTGGCGATCGGCTGATAGAAATACCGGTCGTCTTCTACCGGACCGGCGCCGGGGCCGAGCCGGTGAGAGATTGGTTGCGAGGCTTGTCGGCTGAGGATCGTAGGACGATCGGCACTGATCTGGCGACCGTTCAGTTCGGGTGGCCGATTGGCATGCCGCTATGCCGTTCTCTTGGCGCAGGGTTGTGGGAGGTCCGCAGCAGCCTGTCGAGCAACAGGATCGCGCGACTGGTGTTTTTTGTCGCGGAGGGCCGGATCGGCGTGGTGCACGGCTTTATCAAGAAGACGCAGAAGACCCCATCGGCCGATATTGCCTTGGCGCAAAAGCGGATGAAGGAGATGACGAAATGAGCAAGCCGAAGAAAAATCCGCATTGGGGCTCGACACTGGACGAGTTCCTTGACGAAGAGGGCATCCGGGAAGCGGCGAAAGCCGAGGCCGTCACGCGCGTCGTTGCGTGGCAACTCAGTGAGGAAATGAAGCGACAAGGCATAAGCAAGGCGCGGCTCGCGGAACTGATGAACACCAGCCGGGCGCAGGTTGACCGCATCCTCAAAGCAAAGGGCAATGTGACGATCGAGACGCTGCAACGTGCGGCGGCGCTCGTGGGGCGCCAGGTGCGGCTTGAGTTGGTGTAGGCGGGGAATCAGGCTTGGGAGTGGTCAATATGCTGGCAGTTGCGGCCGCTACTTTCGTCCATCCCATAGGGTATTACGCCGATGCTATAACGACGACGTACCGTTAAGGATTCCGGCGCGGGCAATCTTGGATCGATTGCATCTCGTCGATAAATCTTCTGTAATATCCGATTAAATGTTGACGCGCTGATCAAGGGGCAAAGTCGCTTTGCCTTCATGCACGTACTCTACCAAAGATGAGACGCGCCGGTAGTGAGCAAGCGTCAATTTTAACGTCACCTCTGGATTTCCGGTATATCGATGCAATTCTTGTAGACTCTTGAACCCCATAAACGTAGCCATTTCACTGCACATTGAAGTGATCATCTCGGCTTGCGCGTGGGCAAGTTGCATTTCCTCAAGTCCGCTTCTCTTGCGTTCATTATTGATGGCTGTCAAAGACTTTAAAATGGTCTTGTATGCTAAGGCTGCGGCGGTACTGGCTGCTGACAGGCTCATAACAGCTTGCGCAACTTGTATTGCAACGTTAACATTTAAAAACAAATCGAGCCAGCCAGGCGAGGTTTTCGTTATCCATTTAATTCTGGGTATGTCATTTTTTGGAATTTGATTTTGCAAAACCGTGTATATATTGACATAGCTGTAGCCCCCTTGCCATGGATATTGTTCCAATGCTCGATTAATTCGCGTTCGATCTGTCGGATTGACATCTGAATCGAAGCAATATATAAATGCGTAGCTTTGACCATATGAGCGTGGAAATTCGTATAGATCGACCAAACTCCACTCTTCGTCCAGCAGCACTCGATAGTAGCTCGTATCTGCCATGGGAGGCTCCGCTACGGCAGCATGCCTTCACGTTCGAGAACGCGCCGAATTTCCTCGAATTTTGCTCCAATGTTTCCTTTCGGAAATCGGATTTGTCCCAAGCCGTGAACGTTAGAAAACTCTTCGCAGCCCTCTTCTAAAAGGATGATTGCTCGACCAAAACCGAGTCTGCCCTGAAACAGCCCGACCTCGTGCACAACATTTTCGCGCGCACGCATTTTACCATCAACTTGCTCATCCTCAGCTGTCATTATCAAAAAGGAGAATGCAGCTCTGTCCAACATATCTGACAAGCGAACGATTGTTGGTACCCCGGCGACCGGTACGCTGTTGAACTCATCGACCGCGAGACGGAGTCGATCCTCAATAAAATCCTTTAGTTCACGCCACACAAGCGATCTTCCATGGCCGATAACGACATTGGTGCCAACGGAAGGCTTTCGAGTCGTCGTCGATTTCAATGAATCGGAGTCGATCTTACCGCCCTGAAGTTCTAACTCTTGCTTTAAAAAAGACACGGCCTGACGAAGCAAGTCCAAGGATCTAATGCGACATCGTCGCAAGCTGTCCTGAATTTCATGGAGGGGTGTAGGGTTCGCCATATTAAGTGGCCAGCTGAACATAGTGGCGCCAGAGTAGCGCTGGTACTCAACAGTTCCGTCGCCGAAGGTCTGACCAAGGGCAGCATCCACTGAGGCCGAAAGCGCGTCCGCTTTCGAGGTATCTTCTTCGGTCTGAATGGTCTTTGGATCGAATGCTTCAACTTGAGCAATGCACCGTTCCAGTCGCAAAATGCCCTGACGCATCCGGTCCGGTGAAAGAAAGGCGTGCGTTGGGGACGGGGGTG
This sequence comes from Xanthobacteraceae bacterium, assembly GCA_035311445.1. Lineage (GTDB taxonomy): Bacteria > Pseudomonadota > Alphaproteobacteria > Rhizobiales > Xanthobacteraceae > JAJPKK01. The sequence goes on from DATGCX010000305.1 coordinate 6,906, forward strand.
GTCGATGAGCCATGCGAATCTCCTTGGGATGGCAATTTTACCACTTCCGAGGGAGGCTCGCCGCCGCCACATCGGATGCCATGTTACAGGAGTGGGAGAAATCCCCAACTTGATTTGTGACGGCGATCCAACGCTTTGCTGAAAGCAGTATTTGATAGGCAGTGAGGCTGCTGAGCGGCCTACTACTCCCCCATCCCACCCGCCCCCTCCCGCGTCGACGTCTCCGGCATGACGCCGGCACGCTGGCGCGCCAGGGTTTCGCGACCTGTCGCCTCCCACTCCCCGGCGGTGGCACGGCGGGCGAAGGTCTCCCAGGTCTCGGTCCAGTCGCCGAGGGTGTAGCCGTGCCAGGGCGATTGCGTTGTAAGATTAGGCAGGCCGAGTTCTTCCCAGATCGTGCGCGCACGCTCCATGAATTCGCGCGCCGGTAACGCCAAAGGCGGCATCGGGCGCTTGCGGGTGGCGTCGATCAGCATGCTGGAGTCGGCGCTGCGCGGCCCGTATTGGGCGCCCTGCAGGTTGCCCCGATAGGGCACGATGTGGACATCTTCGATCGGGTTCGACCGATAGGCGAGCGACCACAGTACCGCGTCGGTCGACTCCGGATCGATGTCCTCGCTCACCGCGACGACGATCTTGCCGCAGCCGGACATCAGGGTCGAAGCGCCCGAAAGGCCGCGCCACACCTCGCTGCGCGGCGTCTCGGCGGCATATTGCAGGAAGATCACCGGCCGCAGGTTGGTCAGGCGCTCATGCATGACGACGCGGCGGATGCCCTTGATTGACAGGCTGTTGCGCAGGTGATCGAGAAACAGCGGTTCGTAGGCCACTTTCTTGATCACGCTCGATTCGCTGGGCGTCACCTGGCTGATGATGGAGCAGAACACCGGGGCGCGGCGGTGGGTGATCGCCGTCACCTGCATCGGCATGTTGTAGGCCTCCAGTGCCACATAGCCGTTGCTCTCGCCGAACGGTGCCTCGGGCTCCAGCCGCTCCGGATCGATGAAGCCCTCGATGACGATCTCGGCATCGGCCGGCACCACGAGGTCGACCGTCTTGGCCCTGACGACGCGCACTGGCGCGCCCGCGAGTCCGCCCGCCACCGCAAGCTCATCGAGGTCGACGGCGAGCTTCTGCGGGCTGGTGAAAACCACCACCGGTGCAGCGCCGATCACGATCGCGATCGGCATGGAGGCTCGGCGCTCTCTGTATTTGAGCCAGTGATAATAGCCGCCGGCGCCGCCCGAAGGGCGCGCCACCATGCGCACCGCCAGCCGATCGGTCGCCTTCAGGGCGGCGCGGTACATGCCGATGTTCTGGATGCCGTTGTCGGGATCGCGAGTGATGCACAGCGTCGCCGTAAGATAGGGCGCGGCATCGAATCCCGGTGTCGATACCGGCACCGGCAGGCCGGCAAGTCCGCCGCCCGACCGGCGCAAGTCGTCCCCGGTGATGACCACGTCCTGACAAAGCGCCGAAGCGACTTCCACCGGCGCGATTGGGCTGGCGATGGCCTTCATCCAGGCTTGGCCAATGTTTGCCACCGGCTGCCCCATGCCGATTGCATAGATCTCGGGCGATGCGGCGAGCGCGCCCACCGCCACCGGGAAATCATAGCGCCTGCCTTTGCGGTCGATCACGTTGGTGAACAGGAAGGCGCGGCGCTTGTTTTCCGGAACACCGCCGAGAAACTGCCAGCGCACCAGCGGATGCAGCTCGGTATCCTTGTCAATCGGGCGATCGATGCGCACGAGAAGTCCGCGCGCCTCCAGATCGGCGAGATGCGCCTGGAAATCGAAGGTCGGACGAACTTCCATCACGCGAATAGCTGCATCAGCGTGCTTGTCGAGCATTGCGGTGCGCACCTGCGATTCGGGCCGGCGCCAAGACAGTTCCAGGCGCAGCGTGATATTGGATTGGACAACGCGCCGTTGCAATGACGACGCGATCGGGGCCGCAGACGGAGAAAATAATGGGAGCGAAATGGTTCGGGGCCGCCGTCAAGCGTAAGGAGGATCCGGGGCTGCTGGCCGGCAAGGGACGGTTCATCGACGACGTGCGGCTGCCGGGCACCGTCCATGCGGCCTTTGTCCGCAGCAGCTATCCGCATGCCAGACTCCGCAGCATCGATCCTTCGGCGGCGAAAGCCCTCAGGGGCGTGCATCTGGTGCTGGGCTTTTCGGACTTGCCGGAGACGCTGCGAAGGAACGCCCTGCCGCTATTTGTGCCGACCCCGGCCATTACCCAGCTTCATTTGCCATCTGCGCTCGTCCGTGAGGAAATCGTCTATGTGGGGGAGCCGATCGCAATCGTGATCGCCGACAGTCGTTATGTGGCTGAGGACGCTGCTGCGCTGGTGGACGTGGATTATGAGCCGCTGGCGGGCGTGTCGGATTGCGCTGCTGCGATTGCAACAGACAGCGCGCTCGCTCATTCGGATGGCAAATCGAACATCGCGGCACGCGTGCCGATCACGGTGGGAGAGGTCGACGCGGCGTTTGCCGGGGCCGCCCACGTGGTCCGCGAGCGGTTATTTATTCACCGCGGCGGCCCGTTCTTCCTGGAATGCCGCGGGCTGGTGGCGAGCTACGATGCCATCGCGGACTCCTACACGGTCTACGTTTCCTCCCAGGGCTCGCATCGCATCAAGCGCGGGCTCCTCGATGTGCTCGACCTTAATGACAACCAGATGCAGGTCATCACGCCCGATGTGGGTGGGGGTTTCGGCCCCAAGGGCGCGATCTATCCGGAATATCCATGCGTCGCTGCATGCGCCAAAATGCTCGGCCAGCCGGTGAAGTGGATCGAGGATCGGCGCGAGAATTTTCTCTGCACCCATCAGGAGCGCGATCAGATCTGGGATCTGGAACTTGCCGCCGACCGCGACGGCAAAATCCTCGCGCTGCGGGGGCGGCTGGTGCACGACACCGGCGCCTATGTGCCGTGGGGCTTGGTGCTGCCCTGGATCGCCGCGACCACGGTGCCGGGACCCTATGTGGTTCCGAATTTCAAGATGGAGCTCAACGCGGTCTACACCAATAGGATCTCCACCACGCCGGTGCGCGGCGCCGGCCGCCCGCAAGGCGTTTTCGTCATGGAACGGATGATGGATCGCCTTGCCGAAGCGGTTGGTTTGGATCGCGCCGAACTGCGGCGGCGCAATTTCATCGCGCCAACGCAGATGCCCTACAAGGTGGGAATCATTTCTCGCGATGGCAGGGCCGTTACCTACGACAGCGGCGACTACCCGGCTTCCCAAGCGCGGGCTCTCGCGGTCGCTGACTACGCGGGCTTTGTAGCGCGACAGGCCGAAGCGCTGCGGGCCGGGCGTTATATCGGCATCGGCATCAGCAATGCGGTCGAAAGCACCGGGCTCGGACCTTACGAGGGCGCGACGGTGCGCGTTTCCACCACGGGCAAGATCGTGCTGTACACGGGCGCGACGCCCCAAGGACAGTCGCATAAGACGACGCTTGCGCAGATCACCGCAGATCAGCTCGGCGTCTCTTATGAGGATGTGACGGTCGCGACCGCCGACACCAAGGACATCGCCTTTGGGGTCGGCACCTTCGCGGCGCGCACCGCCGTTAATGCCGGCTCATCGGCCCATATGGCGGCCGTCGAGGTTGCCAAAAAGATCAAGCTGATCGCGGCCGACATGATGGAAGTATCACCCGATGACCTCGAACTGCGCGACGGCTTTGCCGAAGTACGCGGCGTGCCCGGCCTCAAGAAGAGCTTTCGCGAGATCGCGGTGAAATCGATCGGCATGCCGGGCTTTTCCATGGCGGGCGGCCTGACGCCGGGGCTCGAGAGCACTGCTTATTTCCAGCCCGACCAGTCAACCTATTCGAATGGGGTGCATGTGGCTGAAGTCGAGGTCGATATCGAGACAGGTGGCGTGACGATCCTGCGCTACACCGTGCTCCATGACTGCGGCACCGTCATCAACCCGATGGTGGTGGAAGGCCAAGTGGTCGGCGGGATCGCTCACGGCATCGGCAACGCACTGTTCGAGCGCCTGTACCATGACAGCGGCGCACAGCCGCAGACCACCAATTTCGCCGAATACCTGTTGCCCACCGCGACAGACATGCCGCCCATTAAAATCCTCCACACCGAAACCGCCTCGCCGCTCAACCCCCTCGGCGTAAAGGGCGCCGGCGAGGGTGGAACGATCGCATCAATCGCCGCGATCATCGGAGCGGTCGAGAACGCACTGGCGCCGTTCGGCATCACGATCAACGAGGCGCCGATCAGCCCGGCGCGAATCGTTGAGTTAGTAAGTGCAGCGCGGGCCAGAGCCGCTGGCGCTCCGTTTCCAAGATTCGAGTCGCATCGGGCGATCTTGTAGGGTGGGCAACGCGCCTCACATCATGACGTGGAGCACGCGCACGGCGCGACGGCGCGTTGCCCACCCGGTCGGACCTCACGGTGTAACCGCGTGGCAAATTTGCGCGCCGGCCTTGAGAAACACGATCCCGTGCCAGGCAATTTTGCCCACCTTACCCCCGCCTGCCAACGAGCGCGAACATGCCACCCTGCGGGTCCTTGGCTTGGACGATCCAGCTGCCGCCCGGCACTTCCATCGGGCCGTTGGCGATCTGGCCCCCGCCCGCCTTCACTCGCTCGACCGCCGCGTCGAAGTCGCCGACATTGAAGTAGTAGAGCCAGAAAGTGGCCGGCACCGCCGGCGGCTTGTTGAACATGCCGCCGGCCGGCTGTCCTCCGATGGAGAAGATCTGATACGTGCCCATCGCACCCATATCCATCGCGTCGGCCTTCTGCCAGCCGAACAGTTCGTTGTAGAAGGCGTATCCCTTCTCCCAATCGGTGGTCAGCAACTCGTGCCAGCCGATGCGGCCCGGCGTTCCGGGTTCGGCGGGTGCATCCGGCATGGGGGTCGCCCACTTGAACAGCCCGATGACCGCCTTCTGGGGATCGGCGATGACCGAGAAGCGGCCCACATTCGGGATGTCTCGCGGCGCCACATAGACGGTGGCGCCGAGACGCTTCGCTTTATCGGTCGACGCGTCCACGTCGTCGACCGCCACATAGCCGAGCCAGCTCGGAGGCGCGCCCATCCTCCTGGATTCCTCGGGCTGGTCCATCATTCCACCTACCGGCGTATCGCCGACGTTGAATAGGGTATAGGGCATGCTCGGATTCGGAGCGGGCTGTGCGCTCCAGCCGACCACCTTGGTGTAGTAGGCCTTCGCGGCGGCGGTGTCGGTCGTCATCAGTTCGTACCAGACAAAGCGGCCATGTGATGCGGACATTGCCATGCCTCCAATCGCGCCGCTGCCGGCGCAGTTCGTTACAGGTCCATCGCTGGTTTGCTCAAAGGGACGGAATGCTTGACGGCAAAAACGGTTGCCGCAGGGTGAAACGCCGATACGATCGGCGCGGTTCCGATTTGCCGGCCGCAGCGTTACGATAGGTACTCACGAAATACAATACTGTAACTACGAACCCGACGATGCGGATTATGCCACAGGAACGCCACCTTTGATCTTCGCGGCAATCGACATCGGCGGCACCTTCACTGACCTGATCGGCTTCGACGATACGGCCGGTCATTTCACCCAGGCGAAGAGCCTGACGACGCCACATCGTCTGGTCCAGGGCGTCATCGACTGCATCCACAAGAGCGGACTTGATGCATCGGCGATCGACGAGCTGATCCACGGCTCGACCATCGCGATCAATACGCTGATCGAGCGCACGGGCGCGAAGACGGGCCTTGTGGTTACGGCCGGCACGCGCGATGTTTACATCATCGGCCGCGGCAATCGGCCGGAAGCTTATAATCTGTTTTTTCATCGCCATCGGCCATTGGTGCCGCGCCATCTCACCCGCGAAGTCGAAGAACGCACGCTCGGCAGCAGCGAGGTCCATACGCCGCTTGTGCCCGCAAGCGTGACAGCGGCGTGCGAGATCCTGAAGGCGGCAGGTGTCGAGGCGGTCGCGGTGTGCTTCCTGCACGCCTATGCGAATCCAGATCACGAACGCATCGCCGGCGACATGATCCGGGGCGCGCTTCCGGACGCCTATGTGTCGCTGTCACACGAAATTCTGCGCGAGTATCGCGAGTTCGAGCGGATGTCGACCACGGTGGTCAACGCCTATCTCGGCCCCAAGGTGGGAGGCTATGTGAAGGGCCTCAAGTCGAGCCTTGGCGACATTGGATTTCGCGGCGACCTTTCGATCATGCGCTCGAACGGCGGCGTCACGTCGCCCGAGATCGCGACCGCGCGTCCGGCCGCCATGATGGAGTCCGGGCCAGTCGGCGGCATCATCGCGGCAGCGCAAATCGGCCCACAATTGGGCTGTGTAGATGTGATTTCGTTCGACATGGGTGGCACCACCGCGAAGGCGAGCCTGGTGCGCAACGGCGAGCCCACCATGTCGCCTGGCTACTATGTGGGGGGCTATGCGAGCGGCCATCCGGTGATGTTGCCGATGATCGACGTGGTCGAGGTCGGGGCCGGCGGCGGCAGCATCGCGTGGATTGATGAGGTCGGCGCGCTCAAAGTCGGGCCGCAGAGCGCCGGCGCCGATCCGGGGCCGATCTGTTACGGAAATGACGGCGCCGAGCCGACCATCACGGATGCCAATGTGGTGCTTGGACGGCTTGACCCGGACAATTTTCTCGGTGGCCAGATGAAGCTCGACGCTGCTGCGGCGCGCCGTGGCGTTGCGGAGCGCATTGCCGGCCCGTTGAAAATGGACGCAATTGCGGCGGCGCAGGCGATCCTGGAGATCGCGATTGCCAAGATGTCGCTGGCGGTGCGGGCCGTTTCGGTCGAGAAAGGACATGATCCGCGCGATTTCGCCCTGGTCGCCTCAGGCGGCGCCGGGCCACTGCATGTGCGGGCGATCGCCCGCGAACTGCATATCCCCAAGGTCATCGTCCCGCTGTTCCCATCGCATTTTTCCGCGCTGGGGATGCTGTTGGCGGACGAACGCCATGACTTCATCCGCACCTTCTATTCCGATCTCGCCAGTGCAGACTTTGCCAGGCTCGTTGCCGTCAATGACGAGATGGTCGCGGAGGCCACCGCGGCGCTGCGCCATGACAAGGACGCGGTCCGGCGCGTCGATCTCGACCTTCGCTACGTCGGCCAGGAATTCACTTTGCCGGTGCCGATCGACCGCGCCGATCTCGTTGCCGCCGATCGGCAGCGCATTCGCAGGGCCTTCGATGCGCTTTATGACCGGCGCTACGCCCACCACTCGCCCGACGAACCGGTGGAAATCGTCAACATCAGGGTCGCCGTGCTGGGCAAGCGGACCAAAATGGCCTTCCCGCGTCTGGGCGACCGCAGCACTCCCATGCCGGCGCGCCATCGCGAAGTCTACTTTTCCGATCCGCGCAAGCCCATAACGTGCCCCGTCTACCCGCGCGAGGAACTGGGCGCCGGCAACACGATCAAAGGTCCGGCGCTGATCCAGGAACACGGAACCACGACGGTTCTGTTCGCATGCGATCGCTGCACTGTGGCGCCTTCAGGCGAGCTGATCATTGAGGTGGGAGGCGCGTGATGGAGCAACCCGCGGAGCTGGATGCCGTGACGCTTGAGGTCATTCGCAACGCTTTGCCGGCCATCGCCAACGAAATGGCAGCAGACCTGCAGCGCACCTCCTACAACATGATGATTTACGAGGTGCGCGACTTCTGCACCGCGCTGGTGGACCCGGAAGGCCGGTTGATCTCGCAGAACGTGGGGGGTGTCTCACACTTCGTCGCCGACCTCGGCATCATCATCGTCGACGGGATGAAACGCTACGGACGCGACGGATTCAGGCCCGGCGACGTGATCATCACCAATCATCAGGCGGTGGCGGGGCAGCATCTCAACAATGTGGTCATCTACACGCCGCATTTCTATCGCGGCGAATTGCTGCTGTTTGCCATGGTGCGGGCGCATTGGATCGACGTCGGCGGCATGAGCACCGGCTTCGGCGCTGGGCCGACCGTGGCGGATCCCTGGATGGAAGGGCTGCAGCTTGATCAGCTCAAGATTTATGAGGAAGGCAAGCTGAATGAGACGCTCTATCGCGTCCTCAAGGACAACATCCGGTTTCCCGAGTCCTCGCTCGGCGACATGAGATCGCAAATGGCTGCGTGCCGGCTTGCAGCGCGGCGGATCGACGAGCTGTTCGACAAATACGGCAAGGACACCATCTTCAGCGCGATTACCCGCATCTTTGACGAGACCGAAGCGAAATGCCGGAACGTCGTGTCGGGCCTGGCGGACGGCGTCTACGAGGCAGAAGCCGCGATCGATGACGACGGCCTCAAGCGCGACGAGCCGGTGCGTCTCCATGCCAGGGTGACGATCGCGGGCAGCGCCATGACGATCGATCTGTCCGGCTGTTCCGGTGAACGGCGCGCCGCCATCAACTCGCGCACGCTCGCGGGCGCACGCGTCGCGTATAAGGCGCTGACCGGCCCGCTCGATCCGGTCAATGAAGGTTCGTTCCGTGCGCTCGAAGTGATCATCCCGGACGGCAACATCATGATGGCACGGTTTCCGGCGCCGATGTCGGGCTGGAGTGCGATCGTGCCGATCGTGGTCGACACCATCGTGGCAGCGCTCGCCAAAGCGATGCCCGACAAGGTGCCGGCCGGGCATCATGGGCTCCTGGGCGGCGCCGTCGTGTTCTTCGGCATCAATCCCAAGACTCATCGTCGTTTTGTAGTGCAGAGCCTGGAGGGCGGCGGCTGGGGCGGTCGGCCCGGCGAGGACGGCGAGTGCGCGACCGTGTCGGTATGCCAGGGCGACGTCCGTAACGGGTCCATCGAAGGCATCGAGCTCGAATGCCCGGTCCTGGTGGAGAGCCGTGTGCTGCGCCAGGGCTCAGGCGGCGCTGGCACGCATCGCGGCGGTCTCGGCATCGACGTACGGGTGCGCAATCTGGTCGAGGGCAAGTGGAATTTTGAACAGACCCGGCGGCGCAACTGCCCACCTCACGGCCTGTGGGGTGGCAAGCCAGGTGCGTATGGCGACTATCTGCTGCGGCTGCCGGAGGAGACCGAATACAAGTCCATGGCGGCGAGCCACCATCTGGTGCCGCCGCAGGCAGAAGTCATCGTGCGCACGGGCGGGGGCGGTGGCTGGGGCGACCCGCTGGCGCGGAACCCGGAAGCAGTGCGCTGCGACGTGGTCGAGGAGTTCGTCTCCGTCACATCTGCGCGGGATGATTACGGCGTCGTATTGGGCGATGATCTGTCGGTCGATGCAGAGGCGACGAAACGTTTGCGGGAAACCATGCGGATGTCGCGCGGCAAAACTGCATGAGAAGTTTGCTCAACCGGCGGGGTCGGCTCGTTCGGCCGCGCGCCAGGCGATGGGGTCGGCCCGGCAAAGAACCGGATAACCGCGCGACCCAATCTCGCGAGCACGGCATCAAGTGCACCCTCGTCCACGCGGGTGGCAGGCCATCGGAACAGGAATCCGTGCACGGTCCATATCACCAGGCCGGTGAATATGGCGGCGAAGATCACGTCGGAGAGGAAATGTCCGCCGGTGAGCATGCGCATGGATGCGACGGCAGTGCCATAAAATCCCGCAGCAGCGAGCGCGGCGTAGCGCCACGGCGGAGGCGTCAACATGGCCGGCGCCGTCATCCACACGGCCGACGAAGTTTCGCCCGAAACGAACGAACAGTTGGAGTCGCAAGTGCCGCGCGGATCCCACCACGGCATGAAGGTGTAGTCGCCACCGAACTGGGTCACCATTCCGGGACGTGGTCGAGCCCAGCCTTCCTTGAGAATTGCATTGACGAGCAATCCGGGCCCGAGCGCGAGCGATATGATCAGAAACAACGCAGCGCGCGTCGAAATCGGCGTTGCGCGCAGTGGCCAGTATGTCTTCATCGTCAACGTGACGACCGCCGGCGCGGTCGCCGCAATGATAACCAGGGGACCGACCTGACGCGCGGCGTCGACAACCCAGTCGAATCGTCGGACTTCGGGCTTAGCCAGCAGGTCGCGGAAGAATGATGCGACCTGCAGATCCAGCGACGGATCAATGGCAAAAATAATCCCCGTCAAAACCCCAAGGGACGCCAGGATGAAGAACGAGGTGCGCGCCACAGAACGTCCGCCCTGTCGCCGGGAAATAGCCCTGAATAATCGCGTTCGGTATGTCGCAATTTTCGGATTGCGACAACCCTTGCGGACCTGCCGGCGGCCCGTCAACGCATCTCGCGGGCGCCCCTGCGGTCCGGAAGTCCGCGCCTGTCCGCGCATTTTGAAGTGTGCGGCGGTGCGAATTAAATTTTGTCCATCCGGCCACAATGCTGTGGACCGGACCGAAATCACTTGCGGCCCAACGCAAGATCGTCCCGATGAATCATTTCGGCGCGCCCCGCAATGCCGAGCAGAAGCAAAATGTCTCCGGATGGTCGGCCCTTGAGCTTTTCCGCATCGGCGGCGTCATAGGCCACGAGACCCCGACCGATCTCGGCGCCGTCTGGGCCGCGCACAATGACAGCGTCGCCGCGGGCGAACTGCCCGTCGACCCGAATGACGCCGACCGGCAGCAGGCTGTTGCCGCGCCGCAGCGCCGCCACCGCACCGGCATCGATGGTGAGCGTGCCCTTCGGCTCCAGCGAGCCGGCGATCCACTTTTTGCGGGACGTTACCGGGTTGCCGGGGGTCAGGAACCAAGTCGTAGGCGCTCCGGATGCGATCGCTTGCAGCGGATGATCGATACGACCGGAGCCGATCACCATGTGGGTTCCGCCGGTGGTCACGATCTTGGCGGCTTCGACCTTGGTCTGCATGCCGCCGCGCGACAGCACCGACGGCGCCGCACCCGCCATCGCCTCGATTTCCGGCGTGATGCGCTCGACCACCGGGACGAGCTTTGCGGCGCCGCTGCGGCCGGGCGGGGCATCGTAAAGCCCGTCCACATCGGACAGGAGGATCAGCAGGTCAGCGCTCGCCATGGTAGCGACGCGCGCCGCCAGGCGATCGTTATCGCCGTAGCGGATTTCATTGGTAGCGACCGTGTCATTCTCGTTGATCACTGGCACCGCGCGCCACTCGAGCAATTTGGCGATGGTGGAACGAGCGTTGAGATAGCGCCGCCGCTCCTCGGTATCGCCGAGTGTGACCAGAATCTGGCCGGTCCCGATGCCGTGGCGGCCAAGGGCCTCCGACCACGTGCGCGCAAGCTCGATCTGCCCGACTGCCGCAGCCGCTTGGCTCTCTTCAAGCTTGAGAGGTCCCTTCGGTAACTTGAGCACGGACCGGCCGAGCGCGATCGCGCCCGAGGACACCACAAGAATATCGCATTTTTCGCGATGCAGGGCGGCGACATCGTCAACCAGCGAAGCGAGCCAGGCCTGCTTCACTCGCCCGGCCTCGGCATCGATCAGCAGCGACGAGCCGACCTTGACGACGATGCGACGGAAGTCGTGAATGGTTGGGAGCGTGCGGGACATGCCGCCTGATCACGTTCATTGCCCTGCGCCATCGCCGGGCCTGGGGGCGGGATTTACCAGGGTGGGGCGGGGAATGAAATGCCCGGCTTTAAGGTAAGGGGTTTGCTCATTGACGCAATTCGGAAGATTGCGTCCGTTTCCATCGGTATTTTCTTCTCACGATCCTGGAAGCCGAAAGCTTTGAGATAGGCGACCTTGCTATTTCGGGCAATCAAAACCACAGCTCTGGGGATCGTACTCTTATCGACATCCGTTTGAAATGCAGTGGTCAGTCTACTCAGCCGCTCTGAAGAGAAACCGACCTCTTCGGGCTGACTCGCCTTGGGCAGTCCCTGGGCGAATGCGGAGAACGCAATGCATGTCGTCACTGCAGACATGCAAATCGCATAACGAAACCTCATTTCGGCCTCCCTCCAATGGCCACCCGTCCGTGTGCGCGGCCAACGAGTTCGCAGATCACTCTTGGTGCGCATCCACCGAAGCAGCGGGGAGCGGTGCAGCGGCGACGAAATTTCCTTTGAATGATAGCACCCCTTCATCGAGCGACGATCGGATGGAGCGGCTCCGGAGCTTATTGTTGATGCCTCCTCCTCTAAAGCTCTGCTCTCCCGCCCTGCTTGCGGGTCGCAACCTCATGCGCTTTCGCGCAGCGATGGCCTGCCATTGCATGCGACATGGCAGGCCAAAGCGAACCCGCCCCACGTCACGCAGCCTGCTCGCGCCGCCCCGGAGCGAACCGGCCGTAGAAGCTTTCATTCTTCGCCGCCATGTCGACGAGCAGCCGTGACGGCGCAAAACGCGGACCGTGCTTCGCAGCAAGCCTCTCGCACAGTGCCACGAAACGCTTCGTTCCCATCATGTCGATGTACGACAGGGTGCCGCCCGTAAATGGCGCGAATCCGAAGCCCAGGATCGAACCGACGTCGGCCTCGCGCACGTCGGTGAGCACTTGCTCCTCGAAACAGCGGGCGGTCTCCAGCGCCTGAATGCCGAGCAGGCGATCTTTCAGTTCCTGCAGGTCGATGGTGTCCGGATCGAGCTTCTCCTGTTGCAGGTCCGCGAGACCCGGCCACAGCTTCTTCGATCCTCGTTCCGGATAGTCGTAGAAGCCCTTGCGGTTCTTGCGACCGAAGCGGCCGTGCCTTTCGACCATATCGCCGAGCAGGGACTTCTGGCGGGGGTCGATCGCCCCCGCACCAAGGTCGGCCTCGGTGGCCTTGAGGATTTTCCACGCAAGATCCACCGCGACCTCGTCATTGAGCCCCAAGGGGCCGACCGGCATCCCGGCCATGCGCCCGACATTCTCGATCATGGCGGCCGGCACGCCTTCGGTCAGCATCAGATGGCCTTCGCGCAGATAAGTGCCGACCACACGCGAGGTGTAGAAGCCGCGGGAATCGTTGACGACGATCGGGGTCTTGCGGATCGCCCGGACATAGTCGAGTGCCGCCGCCAGCGCCGCATCGCCGGTGTCCCGGCCGAGGATGATTTCAACCAGCATCATTCGCTCGACCGGCGAGAAGAAATGAATGCCGATGAAGCGCGACGGATCCTTGAACTCGCGTGCGAGCGACGCGATCGGCAGCGTCGAGGTGTTGGAGCCGAATATCACCTGCGCCCGCATGGCGGCCTGCGCCTTGGCATAGGCCTCGGTCTTTACAGCACGGTCCTCGAACACGGCTTCGATGACGAGATCGCAATCCTGCAATGCCGCGTAGTTCGCCGTCGCGGTGATGCGCGACAGCAGCGCGTCGCGGTCGGCCGCGGTGGCGCGACCCCTGTTGACCTGTTCGGTGATCAGCTTGTGGGACTGCGCCTTTCCTTTGTCAGCGGATTCCTGGTCGCGATCGATCAGCACCACCTCGATGCCGGCTTGCGCCGTCACGTAGCCGATGCCGGCTCCCATGAAGCCGGCCCCAATAATGCCGATGCGTTTGAACTTCGTCGGCGGAATCTTCGCGGGCCGCCGCGCGCCCTTGTTGAGGTCCTGCATCGACACGAACAGCGAGCGCATCATGGCGCTGGCCTCCGGCGTGCGGAGAATTTTGGCGAACCAGCGCGACTCGACCCGCAGCGCAAGGTCCATCGGCAGCTGCAGCCCCTCATACACCACCTGCAGGATCGCCCGCGCCGCCGGATAGTTGTCGTAGGTCTCGCGCCGGTAAATCGCATTGGCGGCTGAAAAGGTCTGCATGCCAGCATTGGAATAAACGCGCCCACCCGGCAGACGGAATCCCTCCACATCCCAGGGGTTCTTGGCCTTGCCGCCGACCTTGATCCAGTCTTTGGCGCTCTGGATGAGCTGGTCCGGCGGCACCACGGCATCGATCAATTTCATCGCCTTGGCGCGCTCGACGCGAAGCTGATCGCCCTTGAGGAGAAATTGCAGCGCATCGGCCGGAGCGAGCATGCGCGAGATACGGATGGTGCCGCCAGCGCCCGGAAACAACCCCACCTTGATTTCCGGCAGGCCGAGGCGCGCCTTCGGGTTCTGCGCAACGACACGATGGTGACAGGCGAGCGCAAGCTCGAAACCGCCGCCTACAGCGGTGCCGTTGATGGCCGCGACCCAGGGCTTGCCGGAGGTCTCCAGGCGCCGGTAGAGAAGCGACAGCTTGCGGCTTTCTTCGAACAAACGTACCGCGGCCTGTTCTTCGCCCTGCTCCCTGGTGAGTGTCGCGAAGGTGCGCGCGAGCGACTCCAGGAGGGTGAGGTCGGCGCCCGCGCAGAACGTGTCCTTGCCGGAGGTGACGACGACGCCTTTGACGGCGGCGTCCGTCGCAAGCTGCTCGACAATCGTGGATAGTTCCTCGATGCCCTGCAGCGTGATCACGTTCATGGATCGCTCCGGCACATCCCAGGTGAGGAGCGCGATGCCATCGCCGTCGATGGCGAGTTTGAAATTCGTGTAGGCCATCGATCTCCTCCCACTACCGCTCCGACCCCGGATAGGGTTCGCCGGATTTGTGCAGATAGCGCATGCCTTTTTCGTCGCGTTCAGCGCGCAGGTCGATGTCCGGATATTCGGCGCGCTCGCGGCTCGCACGTGTCCCGACTTCGAGGTAAACAGCATCGTGATCGGTGCGGTTGATCAGGCAATGGCCGTTAGGGACCCCGGCCTTGAAGCCGACCGCGTCGCCGGTCCGCAACACGACCTCGCCGTCGTTTTCGCACAGCACGACTTCACCGGCTAACATGTAGACGAACTCATCCTCGGCGGCATGCCAGTGGCGTTGCGAGGAAGCTGCACCTGGCTTCAAGGTGGTGAGATTGACGCCGAACTGGTCGAGCCCGGCAGCGTTGCCGAGCCGTTTACGCACACGTCCGAGCACGGCCTGGCGGAAGGGCTCCGGATATCCGGTAATCGAATCCGTCTTGAGGTTTTCAATATCGATCTTGGGCATTTGCAGGTGCTCCGGTTCGTTCTAAACGCGCTCGACGATCGTCGCGGTGCCCATGCCGATGCCGATGCACAGGGTGACGAGTGCGGTGCCAGCATTGCGCCGTTCCATTTCGTCAATCGCAGTGCCGAGAATCATCGCCCCGGTGGCGCCAAGCGGATGGCCGAGCGCAATCGCGCCGCCATTGACGTTGATTCTTGTATTGTCGAGGTCGAACGCCTGCATGAATCGCAGCACCACCGAGGCGAACGCCTCGTTGACCTCGAACAAATCGATATCGCCGAGCGACATGCCTGCCTTGCGCAATACCTTTTCGGTGACTCCGATCGGACCCGTGAGCATGATAGCGGGCTCCGAACCGATATTGGCAAACGCCCTGATCCGCGCCCGCGGCTTGAGGGCGGCGCGGCGACCCGCCTCCGCATTGCCGACCAGTACGGCGGCGGCGCCATCGACGATGCCGGAAGAATTACCGGCGTGATGCACATGATTGACGGCTTCGACTTCCGGATGGGCCTGGATTGCAACCGCATCGAATCCGCCAAACTCACCCATCTGGACAAACGACGGCTTGAGTTGGGCCAGCGACTGCATGGTCGTCGAGGGCCGCATGTGCTCATCCTTGGCGAGGATGGTGATGCCGTTGGGGTCCTTTACCGGGATCACCGATTTGGCAAAGCGTCCGTCGTCCCAGGCGACTGCGGCGCGCCGCTGGCTTTCGACCGCGTAGGCGTCGACATCGTCGCGGGAGAAACCGTATTTGGTGGCGATCAGGTCGGCCGAGATCCCTTGCGGCAGGAAGTAGGATTTCAGCGCAATGGCCGGATCGACCGGCCAGGCGCCTCCAGACGCTCCGATGCCGACCCGGCTCATGGACTCGACGCCGCCGCCGACCGCCATGTCATGCTGGCCGGACATCACTTCGGCGGCTGCGAAGTTCACGGCGTCAAGTCCCGATGCGCAAAAACGGTTGATCTGGACTCCCGGCACGCCATCGCCATAGCCAGCGCAAATTGCCGCGACCCGCGCGATATCACCGCCCGCTTCTCCCACCGGATCGACACAGCCCATCACGACATCGTCAACCAAGCTCGGATCGAGCTTGTTACGATCTTTCAGGGTGGCGAGTGCCTGCGTGGCGAGATTGAGAGCCGTCACCTCATGCAGTGCTCCGTCGGCCTTTCCGCGGCCGCGGGGGGTACGGACATGATCGTAGATGAACGCGTCGGGCATGGTATTCCCTCTGGTTAAAACGCCTCGGCGGGCAACTCCATCATGGACCCGGCGCCGCTCTGAATGCGGGCGAGGTGCGTGGCAGTTTCGGGCAGCATACGCTCCATGAAGAAGCGCGCAGTCACAAGCTTCGCGTTCATGCGACCCGAGGAATCCGCGGCCAGTTTGCGGTGCGCCGCTGCCGCGATCTGACACCACATATAGCCGAGCGCGACGAGGCCGAAGAGATGCATATAGTCGGTCGCGCCGGCGCCCGCATTGTCGGGCTTAGCAATGGCGTTCTGCATGAACCACATGGTCGCCTGCTGGAGATGGCCAAGCGCCTTTCCGAGCGGCTCGACCAGCGGCTTCAACGTGGCGTCGGCACTGTGCTCTTTGACGTATCCCTGCACCTCGCCAAAGAACGCCATCACGGCGCGTCCGCCGTTACGGCCAAGCTTGCGCCCGACCAGGTCTAGTGCCTGGATACCATTGGCGCCCTCGTAAATCATGGCGATCCGAGCATCGCGTACGAACTGCTCCATCCCCCATTCCTGGATATAACCATGGCCGCCGAACACCTGCTGGGCCATGACGGCATTGGCAAAGCCGAGATCGGTCAAGACGCCTTTGATGACTGGAGTCACCAAGCCCATATGATCGTCGGCGAGGTCGCGTTCCTTGACGTCGTCCGAGCGACGCGCCACATCGCCCTTGATCGCGGTCCACAAGATGAGCGCGCGGGCGGCTTCGTTGAAGGCCCGGAGCGTCATTAAAATCCGCCGCACGTCTGGATGAACGATGATGGGATCGGCCGGCTTCTCGGCGAATTTCGCGCCGGTGAGCGCGCGGCCCTGGAGCCGGTCCTTGGCGTATTGTGCGGCATTTTGGTACGCGACTTCTGACAGTGCGAGTCCCTGTACGCCGACGCCAAGCCGTGCTTCGTTCATCATGACGAACATGGCCTGAAGGCCGTGGTTCTCTTCAGCCACCAGCCAACCGGTGGCGCCGTCATAGTTCATTACGCAGGTGGCATTGCCATGGATGCCCATCTTCTCTTCGATGGAACCGCACGAGACGGCATTGCGCGGCCCAAGCGAACCATCGGGCTTCGGAATCACCTTCGGTACAACAAACAATGACAGCCCGCGCGTTCCGTCCGGGGCGCCTTCGATTCGCGCCAGCACCAGATGCACGATATTGGCCGCAAGGTCGTGTTCGCCGGCCGAGATGAAAATCTTGGTTCCGGTTATCTTGTAGCTGCCGTCCGGCTGTCGCACCGCCTTGGTGCGGATCAGGCCGAGATCAGTCCCGCATTGCGCCTCGGTCAGGTTCATGGTGCCGGTCCATTCGCCGATGACCAGCTTTGGGACATAAAGGGACTTCTGCTCCGCCGTGCCATGCGTCAACAGCGCCGCGATCGCCCCCTGAGAAAGTCCCGGATACATCGCAAACGCCATGTTGGCCGAGGCCATGAATTCGTTGACGGTCTGCGTCAGCGCCATCGGCAGGCCGAGGCCGCCGAATTCCGGCGACACCGAAATCCCGATCCAGCCACCATCGACCACAACCCGATAAGCTTGCTTGAAACCTACCGGCGTGGTGACGCTGCCATCCTCGTTGCGCCTGCAGCCCTGCAGATCGCCGACGTGGTTGAGTGGGGTGAGGATATCTTCGCAGAATTTGCCCGCCGCGCCGAGGATGGCCTCGACGACATCAGGCGAGGCATCGGCGAATCCAGGCAGATTGGCGAAGCGCTCGATATGAAATACGTCGTTGAGCAAAAAAAGAGTGTCTTCGACCGGTGCCTTATAAATCGGCATGGATGTCTCCTTTGACGGTCCGCAAACCGTTGGTAGCCCTTCAAGTGCGATGTGAAAATCGGCGGAGCAAGCGATTCTTTCCAGCATGATCGCACATCGGATGAACCAATCCCAAACAGGCTCGACTGGATCGATGTTGCCGCCAGTCGATGAGTAGCGTCGCCAAGTTGGAAATATCGGCTGCGATTGCCCGGGTATTAACCCGCTCTTTACCGTACTCCGGAGAAAGTCCGGATCAAAGGCTGGGGACAATTCATTCGGATTCGGGTGCTGCTGACTGGCAAGGCCCGCAAGCTGCCGAACGCCTACCGTGTCCGAAGTCCCAAACGTCGGAGCGAGCATGAGGCACGTGCCTTGGCACGTAAAAGGAATTCGTCCCGAGGTGCGTGAAGTCGCCCGGGATGCTGCGCGCCGTTCCGGGCTATCCATCGGTGCGTGGCTGAACTCCCTCATCGTTGATGCCGCCATCGCTGATGGCGCAGGACATCAGGACGCGGCGGCAGGCGGCGGTCGGAACTTCGCTCCGGTCGGCGCAGCGGCCCGTTTCCGGCCGACCCGCGCCGGCAATACCGGGCTGGCGGCTATCCGCAGAGACATTGATGAACTCAAGCGGCATGTCCAGCGCCAGTCTCGAGGAAATGCCGCGCCCATCGGCATGTGGAATACGGGCGACGTACGCGGCAGGCAACTCCTAGAGTCCATTGCGCGGATCGAACGGCGGCTGGAGGGACTGGGCCGAACCGGTAACTTCGTAAATGCCTGTCCCGATCCAAAATTGGGGGCCGGTGACGTGTCGGCCGGGATTGCAGGCCGGCAGGAGTGTCGTGCCCCAGATTCGACGGATACGGACGATTGGAGTACGCCGGCGGTCGGCCACGAAATGTCGCCGCCGCAGGTCAGACCTGCAATTTTCGAGAGCCGGGATCGCGACGCTGGTGCGGGTGAAGATGCGCCTCAAAGGTCAAAGCCGCACAACCGCGAGGCGGATATCTGGCGAATCGCCGAACGCGCTGCCCCGGAGCCGGCGGTCGAGGCAATGGTCGAAGCCCTGCGCAGGCATTTCGCTGAATTTCGTGGAACCCTCAGGGACACGACACCACCGATCGAAGAGATCGCCAAGGTGTGGCGTCAGGACCTAATGGAAATCAGCGCGGCGTTACGAGACGCAATGCCGACAAGTGCAATTGCTGCCCTTGAAGAGGAGGTCCGCCTGCTTGGGGAACGATTGGAGGTGTACCGAGAACCAGAGGCCGTAAACGCGACGACGGCTGGCATCGAACAAGCCCTGGCGGGTATCCGCGACCGGCTTCAGGCGTTGACGCCCGCGGAGGAACTCGCCGAACTCAGCCATGCCGTCGGATTGCTGTCGCGTAAGGCCGATCTGATTGCAGCAAACAGCACCGCGCCCGAGAAGATACGTGAGCTTGAGCATGCCATCGACGCGCTCCAGGGCGTTGTCTCTCAGGTCGCTTCACGCGATATAGTCGCCGCCATGTCGGACGACATAAGAGCGCTTAGCGACAAGATCGATTGCAGCGACCGTCCGGCTGTCGATTCCGCCTTCATGAATTCGCTGGAGCGGCGGCTGGCCGAGATTGCCGAGGCTGTCGGATCCTGCCGTCCAGGTGAAGGTGGCTCGGTTCCGGCGACTTTTGATACCGTTATAAAGGTACTGGCCGACCGGCTCGAAGCAATTCAGATTCCGACCGCCGATCAGGGCATACTCAAGAGCCTTGAACAGCGCATCGACACACTGGTCAACAAGTTGGGAAATCCCGAGACTCGATCGGCCGGACCGGAAGGGGCCGATCGCGGCATGGAAGAGTTGCTTGCGCAAGTCAGGGAACTGCGTGCACAGAACGAAAATAGGCTTGCGGCCATCCAACAGCAGATTGCGGCAAGCGCCGCGGATGCCATCAGCGGTCCGGCCGAATCCATACGGCGCGACGTCGCTTCGCTGAAAGAGATCCAGACCTCGGTGGACCGGCGGACACAGGACACGTTCGAGGCCGTCTATGGTACGATCGAACAGGTGGTCGACCGCCTCACCACCATCGAGGATGGACTTCGCGATGGGCAATACGGCCACCATGCCGATCAACCGGCCGATTCGCCAGAATGGCTCCGCGAGACAGCTGCAGCCCACATCTGGTCCGCGGCCGCAACAGTCGGGGAAGCTCCGGCCCTGGTGCCATTGGGGGCGCCGTCGGCGGATCACGTTGCGTCCACCACTCAATCGCCCCCACCCTACCCTCCCCCGCTTGCGGGGGAGGGTAGGGTGGGGGCGGCCATTAAAGCGCCGTCCGCAATTTTATCCGCCCATCCATCCCCGCATATCCCGCTGCGTCATCCAGCCGTATCCGGCTTTGCGCCCGATGCGCCGCTCGAGCCGGGCTCCGGCGCCCGTCGACCGCGCGTCGTAACCAGCGCGATCGATCGCATTGCTGCATCGGAAGCCACGAGTGGAGCCGCGAAGCCTGCCGAAACTGTCGCACCGGTCCGCACCAATTTTGTTGCGGCGGCGCGTCGGGCTGCCCGGGCTGTGGCGAGCGAGCATGAGGGAACGGCCACGGCAGCTGGGATCGGCAAGGTCGGCCAGAACTTCCGGAGGGGCTTTGCCGGTTCGTGGTTTGGGACTTTGAGGCCGCGCACGGCAGCCGTGGCTCTTGGCGCTGGCGCGATCATGCTGGCGCTTGGCGTGTTCCTGGCGTTCGATTTTTTTCACAATCGCAGCGGCGCGGAATCGGCCCAGCCTGTCACTCAAGCAGACGACGCGGTCCCCTCTGGCGACGAATCCATTCCATCCGTGCCTGAATCACCGCTGGTCGACCAGAATCGCAAAGGCGCCCACATCGAATCGCCGAGATTGTCCCCTCCTGGCAACACAGGCACATTGCGGGACGAGGCCACGCTTGGAACGCCACTGGCATCTGCCCTCCAGCCTGACATGGTGGTTGTGGCGGCGATTCGGCGCCCAGCCGTCACTTCAGTACCTGCCATGATGTCGGGGACGACGGCGCCTGCCGTTGCATCTCCACCGATGCGAAATCCGCTGCTCCGGTGGCCGGTGTCGCAATCCGCCTCGCCGCCGGTCGCGGCAGCCCGCGATCTCACAGAGATACCCTTGCCGCAGACGATTGGCGGCAGAGTCCTGATTGCGGCGGCTTCCGCCGGTGAACCTGGTGCCAGCTATGAGGTTGCCCTCCGGTTTGCGCAGGGCCGTAATGCACCCCAGGACCTCGCGATGGCAGCCGCGTGGTTCGAGCGTGCGGCCCGAAGCGGCTCCGCGCCGGCTCAATTCCGTCTCGGCAGCATGTACGAGAAAGGGATCGGCGTTAAAAAAGATCTGACGGAGGCGCGTCGCCTCTATCTCGCTGCAGCCGATAAGGGCAACGCCAAGGCGATGCACAATCTCGCCGTGCTTTACGCGGAAGCCCTCGACGGAAAACCGGACTATGCGGTGGCCTCGCAATGGTTCCAGAGGGCCGCCGCCCATGGAATTGTCGACAGCCAGTACAATCTCGCCATCCTGTATGCCCGCGGCATTGGGGTCGAGCGCAATACCGTCGAATCGTACAAATGGTTCGCATTAGCCGCCAAAGGCGGCGATAAGGACGCCGCCAGGAAGCGCGACGAGGTCGCCGCTCATCTTGATCACAGGCAATTGGAAAGCGCTAAACTGAATGTCGAGTCTTTTGTGGCTGAGCCGCAACCCGATGAGGCGATCACCGCCAAGGCGCCTCCGGGAGGCTGGGACCAGGTGGTTGCAGCTGCAACGACAAAGTCCAGGACGGCCCGCTAAGATGTTTCGGAGCGTCGTCTCTTTCGGGGGCGAATTTGCGATCGCGATGGTCGAAAAGACTTTGCGTTTGCACTACAACGGGATAGCGATTTAGCTGGCCGCCGCGGTGCCGGGGCGACCCGCCCACACCGTGAATTTAGTGCTTCGCTGGCACCGTCGGATCGAAGCTGTGGAAATCTATCTCCCGATCGCCGACCTGCCGGTCAATGTATTTCTGGTGTTGGCGATGGGGCTTGCGGTCGGCTTCATCTCCGGCCTGTTCGGAATCGGCGGCGGATTCTTGATGACGCCGTTGCTGATCTTTATCGGCATTTCGCCGGGGGTCGCGGTCGCGACCGTATCAACCCATATCGCGGCCTCCTCGTTTTCAGGCGCCGTTGCGTATTGGCGCCGCCGTGCGATCGATCTCGCGCTTGCCCTGATGCTGCTTGCCGGCGGGATCGTCGGGACGGCATTGGGCGTATGGCTGTTCACAGCATTACGACGGCTTGGGCAACTCGACATCACGGTCGGACTTTCCTACGTGCTGCTGCTCGGATCGGTGGGCGCCATGATGGTGGCCGAGGGAGTCCGGGCGATGCTGCGCGCGCGGCAGGGAAAGCCCGTGGAGCTGCGTCGGCCGGGCAGCCACACGTGGATTCACGGGCTGCCTCTCAAGATCAGATTCAAGCAATCGAAGATCTACGTATCCGCAATCCCGGTCTGCGCCATCGGGCTCATCATGGGATTCCTCGGCGCCATCATGGGAATCGGCGGCGGCTTCCTGCTGGTTCCGATGTTGATCTATTTCCTGCGCGTACCGACCAATGTCGTCATCGGCACCTCGATGGTACTGACTTTGATCACCATGGCATCCGCTACGATCCTGCACGCCGCGACCAATCATCTGGTCGATGCCGTGCTGGCGCTCATACTGATGGTGGGCGGCGTTAGCGGAGCGCAGTTCGGGGCCCGCGCCGGCCAGAAGATGCGCAGCGAGCGTCTGCGCCTTTTGCTCGGGATTTTGGTGCTCGCGGTCGGATCGCGATTCGCATTCGACCTCGTCGTCGCGCCGAACGATGTCTACTCGATCCGTGTGATCGGGGACGCGCCATGAATTGGACCAGGCCGCGCATATCGATCGCCTGCGCGCTGGCATTGTCGCTGTTCGTTGTTTCGACCCTGCCGGCAGGCGCGGAGCGTCTGGTATCATCGCTGTCGAGCCACATCGTTCAGATCACATCGAGCTTTACCGGCGTCGAATTGGTTCTGTTCGGCACTGTTGAGAACGACCAGGCGATGGCGCCGCGCACCAGCGGTTATGACATCGTTGCGACCGTGACCGGCCCACACCAATCCGTGGTGACGCGCCGGAAGGAACGGATGTTCGGCATCTGGATCAATGCGGAATCGCGAAGCTTCGCGGAGGTGCCTTCCTACCTGGAGGTGCTGGCGACCCGGCCGTTCGAGAGCATCACTAATGCTGACACGCTGCGCCGGCAGCAGATCGGCATTGCCAATACGGTGCTGCCGGAGCAGATTGAGCCCGACAGTACCGACGTTATTCCGAACGATCAATTTCGAGACGCTTTCGTTCGCATCAAACGCGAGCGCAACCTTTACGGCGAGATCACCAACGGGGTCACGTTCCTGACGCCCACGCTATATCGCGCTTCGATTTTCGTGCCGGCCGAAGCGGCGGTCGGGAATTATGAAGTCGATGTCAAGCTGTTTGCCGATGGCGCCGTGATCGCGCGGACCAATTCGGCGTTCGAGATCGTGACGGTCGGCTTCGAGCGCTTCATCGCCAATGCGGCGGTGGATCACGGCCTTGCCTACGGAGTGGCAGCCGCGATGATGGCGGTGCTGACTGGCTGGTTCGCGTCGATCATATTCAGGCGGGATTGACACGCCGAGACCTGCGGCGAGCCCCTGAAGTGCCGCGACTAATGCATCCGTTCCAAACACAGCGGGAGGGTCTCGGTATACAACCCCGTCGCTATCGGCTACACCCGCAAAAAATGATATTCTTGTTCAGTTCGCTGGCGCGTGCTGGCGGGGAGGACTGCGATGAGCAAAACTGTCACTATCGTATTTGCACTCGGTGCAGGTCTGGTCGTCGGCATTGCGGCGGGCAGTCGGCTGATGAACCCCATGGCGGAAGCCCAGACGGTGGCGACACCTGTCTCGTTCAGTGCCGTGCCGGGCGCCATCGGGGCGGAGGATATCTCCGGCCCATACGAGGTGGTCGAGGGATGGCCGAAAGATCTCGCCACGCTCCCCGGCCACGAGAAGTGGACGTATGGAGGGGCGCGGGGCATCTTCGCCGAAAGCCCGAACCGCGTGTTTCTGCTCGGCGGCGGCGAGTTGCTCGCCATGCGGCGTCCGGCGACGCGACTGCTGACCGATGTCGGTCCGAACGTGCAATTCCCCATTCCGGGTTTGCCATGGCGCAATGCGAACACCACGTCCCCGCCAGGCGCCGGAGGATCGCGCCAGGATGCAGCGAAGGGAATGGAGATGTGGCGTGGCGACAAGCCGCCTTACCGCGAGATGGGCGTCGATGCGCGCTGGCACCACAGCATCATCGTCGTCGACGCTCAGGGGAACTTCATCGAAGACTGGACGCAATGGGACAACATGTTCAAGCGCCCGCATGCCGTCTACATCAGTCCCTACGACCCACAGAAGCATGTCTGGATTGTCGATGACCACACGCATGCGATCTACAAGTTTACGAACGATGGCAAGCAACTGGTGCAGACGATTGGGACGCCCAATGTGCCCGGCGCTGACGGGACACATTTCAACCGGCCGACCTTCATGGCGTGGCTGCCCGACGGGACTTTCTACGTAGCCGATGGATATAACGGTACGCGCGTCGCGAAGTTCGACGCGAACGGCAAATTCTTATTAGACTTTGGGATGTCAGGCGACCCCGGGAAGGAAACACGACCCGGGTATATGAACAACGTGCACGGCGTGGCCGTCGATGTTGAGACACGGCGCGTCTTTGTCAACGACCGCGACAATCACCGCATCCAGATCTTCGACGAGAACGGCAAGTATCTCTCGGAGTGGAAAATCGCTGTGAAGCCCTCTAGCCTCCACTTCGTCGTGATCGGTGCGGATCGGACGGTGGCGACCTTCGATCGCAACACCCACAAGATGTTGAAGTACGACCTCGACGGACATCTTCTGTATTCGTGGGGAACCGTAGGCGATTTCCCCGGCACACTGTGGGGCGTGCACGGCATCGCCATGGACCAGGAGGGAAATCTCTATGTCGCCGAGGTCGACGCGGGGCGCTTCCAGAAATTCCGTCCGCGCCCCGGCGCCAATCCTGCGACGTTGATCGGCAAGCCGGTCTACGCGGCCTGGCAGTAATAGCGAGTCCGGTATCGCTGATGTGTTTATTCGGGGTCGCCGCGCAGCGGCGGCTCCGAAATGTATTGCACGGCTTTTAGTTCGATTGCGATCGCTGTCGGTTTGCAGCTTGATGAAGACTCTTGACCGATGGCAGATGCGATCTTCGATGTCGCCATTCGAATCAGCCCCCGTGGTTGTCGGCACAGTTTCTCAAGCATGAAGGTTTGCGCTGCTCGTGGGCAGTCAAAATTGTTCTGACGTTTGTGCCCGGGATATTGTCTCAACTGAGGCTGCCGCCTGAGTTCATCATATGGGTGAACGATACAATGCTGTGGCTGGAGCTCGCCGACGGCCGGGATAGCGCTTAACGCAATCCGTGGGGCCTTCCACGAAGACTGAGCGCCATCAACTCTCATCAATAAAACGTGACGCCGTCCGCGGAAATTATTGGGCGCGATGATGGGTGTCATGGGCATCGCAGGCGCGACCTTTGATGCGAAGCGACCTGCGCGATCGAAGTCCGCAGATGCGCCAACGCGCCAATGACAGCGATCGAAGTCGTTGAGACTTCCGACTCAACCCATACCCGAGAGGAGAGATCCATGTTGTGGAAAGCGAATATCGCGGCTGCCGCCGCGCTCCTTGTTGTCTCGATCGCCCCGGTCGGGACCTATGCCCAGAGCTCTGGCGGCCCATCCTTGATACCCGGACACCAGCTGCACACGCAATCGAAGCACCTGAAGGCGAGGGTGCCCTCCGATGCCTTCGGCGCGGTCGCTGATCCCGCCGCTCGCCCCGGCGGGCGTTCGTTCGAGACCGATCCGGATACGCACATCCGGTTCGAAATGAACCGCGACGACCGGGATCGCCGTGCTGGCGGCTGACCGCTGCGGCGTCTGCAATTCGAGCGTTGATAAATCGCTTTCGTCGCAAGATGGGAGCGATTTATCGTTGCTACAGCGAGTCTCTCATCGAAGAAACCAGCCGTGTCATGGCCCGCCAAGGAGCCTGTGAAGAAATAGAACGGAGTTCACGGTTCGATTCTGGTCTGTACAACCTCCGATTCGGAATCGTACTGGTTTTCAGGGAGATTTCTTCACACGCTCGAAGGCGGGCGACCCAGCAGCCCGGCGACGCTATGGACGATTGGATTCCCGCTTCGCGAGAATGACAGCGGAGCGCTGGTAAGCGCGGCAACGGTCCCAATTCACGGAATCCGCTCTAATTCAGACCGGGTGCTGCTGGCGCGGCAGAATGCGCAGAGTGCAGGGGCAAGCCCACAACATCGTATCCGTCTTCTGGAATATTGCGCATCCGGCATCGGTCTTCCGAAACATCGCTCACATCGTTGCCGACTCGATCCGCTGCGGTCGTTCGGCGTCCAGACCGGGAGACTGAAATTGAAAACGTTCCTCTCAGCATTCTGTGCTGCTGCGGCAATGACTCTCACGAGTCCACGTCCGTCCAAGGCGTGGGTCTACGCCACGGACCTCTATCCCTATTGCTCAGTCAATTCCTCCAGCGGAGGAGGAACAAACTGTTACATCGCGTCGCGGACACAATGCGAGTTTCGCGAGCCGTGCATCGATAATCCGAGATACCTGGGTGCGGCGCGCGCCCGCGCCTGGATGCGCAGCAATAAACCCGCATGGCGCTGGTGGCGATAGAACAACGGAGATAACCATGAAAACAGCCCTGTTCCTGTCTGCGCTTGCTGGCGGCGCATTCGTCGCCTCGACGGCATCGTTCGCCCAAACCTTCGCCAGCGCACCATATCCATATTTGACTGCTGCCCAGGACCGGTTGCATCAAGGTCAATACCCTCTGCAACCAGGCCTCGGCGATCAAACGGCTCAGCCGCAGTGCGGTTTTGCGGCCACTGAAGACTGGGGCCCGAATGGCTTTCAGTGGTGCGATTCCAAAAACATGTACCCGCGGCCGCGGACCTATCGCTCCGATGACTTTGGACAATTCGTGATCAAACATCGGTGAAACGAGAGTGATGTTTTGCTGCGTAAATCAAGTCGTCTGATGACGAGGCCCGTCATTTTCAGGGGCGATGCTGATCTGTTTTCCAGGAGATGAGGACATGAAGATTCACCGGATTTTGCTGCTCGGCACGGCTGCGGTCGCGCTCTCGACATTGCCCAGCCGCGCCAGCCGTTGCGCACGCAACATCGACCGTGTGTGGGTCGAGGTCGGCGCAAAGATTCAGGCGCGAATCGGGGCAGGGCGATCTGCGCCGCAAAGCACCATGGCCATGCTCCATCGTCAACCAACACCCAGCTCAATAGCTGCCGCCGAAGAAAAACTCGGTGAAAGATGGCAGTCGGTAGAGACGGCGGCCACGGCCCTCGTGCGTGCGCGCGAAGCTGATCGCGCCAATGATAGCAGTGCGTGTGAGCAGGCGATTGTGGACGCGCAACGCGCGATCGTTCAGTAGACGCTGTTGAACACCAGAAAAGCTTGCCTGATTTCTTTCACTACCTGTCCTTCGCGACGATATGCTTCAATGCATGGCGCCTGTGATTACAAAGGCAGAGCGCAGGCGGCATTCCACATCACCTGCGAGCGGGCTCTTCATCGTGACCAGCAACAGTGCAGGTCCGCTATATCAGGCACAATTCTCAGGGAATAAAGCCGAGCGCTCGGGGTCTTGCTAATGAGACGGGGCTGATGCCGCTGCCCGGCAGAACCACGTCATCTCGAATCGCGCACCGTCCGGTGCCTGCACCTCATTATTTTTCATGGAGTCGTTCAATGCCTACCCTGTCAAGACGAACCGCTACGTCGCTCGCTGTCTCTTTCGGCATGTTCGCAATGCTTGGTGTTGCCGCGGTAGACCCGGCGGCCGCGGACGATAAGGAGATTGCTCAGACGTTGCGCGCTGGAGGGCTTGTGATGGTGGTCCGCCACGGCGCCACTTTGGCGGATCAGGCCGATATCGATCCGCTCAACTTTGACAACATCGCGGCCCAGCGGAACCTCAACGATAAAGGCAAGGCGCGTCGCCATGGCGGCGAGGTAGGCCATTCGACGGGTGGTTGATCCGTGTGCCGGCGGCCGTCAATTCGATTGGAGGCCTTGCCTGCGAGGGCCGGGCTCGCCTCCGACGCCTTGACAGGTTCAACCTTCGCACCACCGATGCCAGCAGCAACAGCACCGCGGCCGGATCGAGCAACAACGCGACCACGAAGATGAAATACCGCGGCACCACCCCATCGGCTTAGCCGAGCAGGGTGGCGAGATATTCACCGGACCAAGGTCGGCGTCGACGGTCCGGCGCTCGGGAAGCCGCGCCAGCCACGTCCCTCGTAATGTCCGAGCCCGACCTCCTGCTTAGCTCCTCATAATCGCGTTCGTGGAGACCCATCCCCACCCCTATCCCCAATGGGAATCCCCTCCATAAGTGATTCTCAAAATACCCGCGCATGTGGCTTTCTGACTCAGTAGTACTAATCCAGTATCCACATCACTTACCCGATCGCCCGGCTAAGCCGGGCGATGACAAGGCGACATGTCCGCATGACTGCTGATACGATGGGCATCAACGCATTGCGAAAAAAAACGTGAGGATTTGAGTACAACGAACTGGCCGCTCGCTTCAGCCAATCTGAATTGATCGGACCATCACGGAAAAGCGATAACAATAGACTCGTGCCGCCGGCAGGATGATGTAGGGGCGACCCTTGTGGTCGCTCGGCTGCTGGACGCGACGAATGGAGCGACCACAAGGGTCGCCCTTACAGCGGGCGATGTGTCACCACACCGCTTGTGTGGCCGCTCCAATGTTATGACTTGATCGATGCTCAAATCCCATCACATTGGCTGAACCGGATCGACTGGTATATCCTTGTTGCTTCGCAGACGCCGCATCGGCGCGCCGCCGGGCCATGTCGCAAACCAGTTCAGGGGGAATGCCATGAAACTCCCACGCCGCAAATTCTTGCAGTTGACCGCGGGCGCTGCCGCTCTGCCGGCGGTGTCGCACATTGCGGCAGCGCAGAGCTATCCGGCGCGTCCGATCACGTTCAACGTGCCGTTCGCGGCCGGCGGGCCGGCGGACGCGATGGCCCGCGTGATGGGCGAGCGTATGCGGGCCGCGCTCGGCCAGCCGATCCTGATTGAGAATGTGGTCGGGGCCGCGGGCTCGATCGGCGTCGGCCGCGTCGCGCGGGCGGCGCCGGACGGCTATACGGTCAGCCTGGGCCACTGGAGCACGCACGTCGTCAACGGCGCGATCTACGAGTTGCCCTATGACCTGCTGAAGGATTTCGCGCCGGTCTCGCTGCTTCCGGCCAATCCGCAGCTGATCGTGTCCAAGAAGAGCGTCCCAGCGAAAAATCTCAAAGAGTTCATCGCCTGGCTGAAGGCGAACAAATCCAACGCTGCGGCCGGCAACGCGGGTGCCGGCTCTGCCTCGCACATCGCGGAGATTTATTTTCAGAACATCACCGGCACGCATTTCACTCTGGTCCCATATCGCGGCACCGGCCCGGCCCTGAATGATCTGGTGGCCGGCCAGATCGACCTGATCCTCGATCAGGCTTCGAACTCCATGGCCCAGGTGCGTGCGGGCACGATCAAGGCCTATGCGGTCACTGCCAAGACCAGGCTGCCGTCGTTGCCGGAGATTCCGACGGTGGACGAGGCCGGCGCACCCGGGCTCTACATTTCCGTCTGGTACGGCCTGTGGGTGCCGAAGGGCACGCCGAAGGATATCATCGGCAAACTCAATGAAGCCGCCATGGTCGCGATGGCCGATCCGATGGTGCGGACCCGCATGGCCGACTTCGGCCTCGAGGTGCCGCCGCCCGAGCAGCAGACGCCTGAGTCGCTTGGGACCCTGCAAAAGGCCGAGATCGAGAAATGGTGGCCAATCATCAAGGCGGCAAATATCAGGGGCGAGTAACTCGACAACGCCACCCAGCGACCAATGCACCCGGGAGGATGCCATGACAAGCGCCAATGAAGACGGCTTCGGCCGCCGGACTGTTCTCAAGCAGATCGCGACCGTGGCCGGCGCCGCTCCGCTCGCGCCTGCGCTCATCAGCGCCAATGCGGCTTCGGCCCAGACGGCGCCGGCTCATGGCGGCGAGACCAATCACGAAACCGAGCGGCTCGCCACTTATGCGGTTGGTCTGCGCTATGAGGATCTGCCGCCTGCGGTGGTGCAACGCGCCAAGGATTGCATCTGCGATACCGTCGCGGCGATCATCTATGGCGCCGAGCTGCCGTGGAGCAAGATGATCATCGCCCATGCGCGGCGCACCAGCGCGGCTGGCAAGAGCAGTATTTTGGGTACCGGCGGCGGACCCGTGCAGGCGCCGCCGGCGGCTCTTGCCAACGGCGCCATGACCCACGCGTTCGAACTCGATAGCCTCACCAAGCCCGACAGCGGCTCGCATCCTGGCGCGACCGTGTTCACGGCGGCGCTTGCTGTGGCGCAGGAACGCGGTTTGTCAGGGCGCGATCTCCTCACGGCTTTCGTGGCCGGTGCGGAGTCGATGTTCCGGATCGGGCACGCCACCAAGCACACCAACGAGGCCCGCGGCTTTCATGCGCCCGGCACTACTGGGCCATTCGGGGCTGCGGTCGCGGCAGGACACCTGATGGGCCTCGATGCCGCCAGGATGACAAATGCCCTCGGCGTCGCCGGCTCCTGCGCAGGCGGTCTATTGGAATTTGCGCATGCGGGCAATGGCGCGATGGTAAAACGCCTCCACATGGGGCGCGCGGCCGAAGGCGGCGTGCTGGCCGCAAGTCTCGCAGCCGACGGCTTTACGGGACCGACCAGCGTGCTCGAAGGCGAGTACGGATTCCTGCGGGTATTCTGCAACGATTGGGACGTGTCGGAGCTGACCCGCGGGTTTGGCACCGATTATTTCACGCTCGACATCATGCTCAAGCGCTATGCCTGCCATATCACGGCGCACAACCCCGTGGAGGCAACGCTCGATCTGCGCAACGAGCACAAGTTCACAGCCGCCGACGTTGCAGCGATCACCATCGCGGGCAATGAGCGCATGGCCAAGACCAACAATATCCCGGCGCCGGGCGACATGATGATGGCGCAATACTCGATTCCGTTCAGTGTGGCCTTGTCGCTCCATCGCGATCCGATCGATCCGCGCTCGTTCGATAAATCGGCGGTTCACGATCGCGCCATCCTGGATCTCGCGTCGCGCACCAAGATGGCGGTCACGCCCGGGCAGGACCGCCGCAACCTGGTCGTGACCGTCACGATCAAGCTCAAGGATGGCCGCGAGCTGTCGCGTCATGTGACGAGCTTCAAAGGAACGCCGGAGCGGCCGCTTGAGCGCACCGAGCTCCGCGAAAAATTTCTCCTGCTGACGCAACGTCTTGGACGCGAGCAAATGGTGCCGCTGTTCGATCGCCTGCAGGCGATCGAACACGAAAAAACGCTCGACTGGCTGAACGTGTGAGCGGGGGCGTACCAGCCCTAACGGTCGGTCCAGACACAAGTGAGCGCTGTCCGGAGTCATGCCCGCGAAAGCGAGGCACCCAGCAAGCTCCGCATCATGGGCCGTGAGTGGTGTGCGCGACGCGAATGGGCGCTTTGCGCATGCTGGACAGATGCGGCCGTCATATCCACATACGGGACTGCGCAGTTCTTTCAGGAAGGTATGCGATGTCAATTCGACCGGTAAAACGGATCGTCAAGTCCACGCCTGCCATTGAGGGAGCCGGGGTGAAGCTCCATCGGGCGTTCGGATTCGGCACTACCAGCGACTTCGATCCGTTTCTGTTGCTGGACGATTTCCGCAACGACCGCCCCGAAGATTACCGCGCGGGATTTCCGTGGCATCCGCATCGGGGCATCGAGACCATCACGTATGTGCTGGCCGGCACGGTGGATCACGGCGACAGCCTGGGTAACCGCGGGACGCTGGGGGCCGGAGATGTACAATGGATGACGGCAGGCAGCGGCATTTTGCACCAGGAGATGCCGGAGGGAGATGCACGAGGCCGCATGCATGGTTTCCAGCTATGGGCAAACTTGCCGTCACGACTGAAGATGACATCGCCGCGGTACCAAGACATTCCGGCCGCGGAAATTCCCGAGGTCCTCGATGACGACGGCACCCGGGTACGAGTTATCTGCGGTGACTTTTGGGGCAAACGCGGCCCAGTGGACGGTATCGCGGCCGAGCCCCGTTATCTCGACATTACGTTACCGCCGGGCCGTCGCAAGGCGCTGCCGGTTGAGACCTCGCGGCATGCCTTTGCATATGTGTTCGAGGGATCAGGTACCTTCTCGAGGGCCTCGGACCCGTTCGGCGTGCTCACAGAGAAGGAGACCCCGACCGGAGAAACGGTCGTCCGCGAACGCACCGGCAACCGCTCGCTGGTGCTGTTCGACAGCGGCGACGAAGTGACGATTGAGGCTGGCGACGAGGGCATCCGGTTTCTGCTCGTCTCCGGCAAGCCGATCGAGGAACCGGTCGCCTGGTATGGGCCGATCGTCATGAACACCAAGGCCGAGTTGCAGCAGGCGATCGCCGAGTTGAACGGCGGTACCTTCATCAAGCACGGGTGAAGACGGACTCGCAGCGCCTTCAGTGCGACACGCGAGCCCATGCATCTCGAACCGCCCCTGTGGTAGCTTGCGGGCCAGCCGGGCTTGTCGCTTGGTGCTCTGATGAATGGGGATTTGGGGATGTTCAGGTATCCAGTTCGCGCCGCGCTCAGGGCCGTATGCGCCGGTTTCGCGCTGATGCTGGCGCCGGTCGTCCCGTCGTCAGCATTCGCCCAAACGTCCTGGCCTCAGCGCGCGGTGCGATTTGTCGTGCCACTCGGGCCCGGCAGCGGCGCCGATATCGGGGCGCGGCTATTCGCGGACCGGCTGGCGCCGCGGTGGGGCAAGCCGGTCGTGGTCGAGAACCGTCCCGGTGGCGACGGCATCGTGGCGATCACGGCTTTCATCAGCGCCCACGACGATCACACCCTGCTGTTCTCGCCCGCCTCGACGTTCACTGCCCATCCGTTTCTACACGATAAGCTCCCCTATGATCAGGCTGACCTTCTGCCGATCTCACGGGTGTCTAATACCCTGGTCGTTATCGTGGCGCCGACGTCCCTGAAGGTGGGCTCGCTTGCGGAGCTGGTGGCGCTCACCCGCGCGGAGCCCGGCAAGCTCAACTGGGCGACCGCGACTGGTGTCAGCGATTTCCTGTTCGCATCATTCCTGCAGCACGCAAATCTCAGCATGTCCAAAGTGCCTTATCGAGACACCGTTCAGCCCTCCACCGATGTCGCCGAGGGCCGTATCCAGTTTTATTGGGGAGCGCTGGCGATCGTGCGGCCCCACGTGCAGGCCGGCAAGGCCAAGCTGCTCGCCGTCAGCAACGATGTGCGCATCCCCGATGAGCCCGCCGTTCCGACCGCGAGGGAGGCCGGTTTTCCAACGTTGCATTTCGACGGCTTGGTTGGGCTGTTCGGCCCCCGCGACATGGCAGATGATGTTCGCGAGCGCATCGCCACCGATATCCGGGCAGTTGCTGACGATCCCATGATCGGGGCCCGCCTTCTGAGCACCGGCCAGCTAGTCAGCCCGGGGCGGCCCGCCGAATTTGCAGCATCGATTGATGAGCAGCGCGCCGTCGTCGCGGCAATCGCCAAGGAAATGGGGATCAAGCCCGCACAGCAGTCGCAATAGACGCATGCGGTGCGTGAGATTTTGCGCGACTCGGGCGGGACTTGGCCCTTCAGTTCCAATTCGGGTACCAACGCTCGCCGGCCAAAGCCGCACCAGGAAATCGACAAAGACCCGCACCTTCGCGCCGAGCTGGCGATTAGAGCCATGTAAGACCGCAGCGGCGGATGGACCGTCGACGGCTCTTTCACGGAAGGATTCAGACCATGTCCCTGCCCCTATACGATACACGCTATGCGCCCCATGCTCTGGGCGTTTTACGCATTGTGGCCGGCTTGTTGTTTCTTGCCCATGGCCTCGTGAAGCTACTCGGCTTTCCGCCGGGTGCTGCGCCCGGCCCGCAGGAGCCTTTGAGTCTGATGGGCGTTGCCGCCGCCATTGAGATTGCGACCGGCGCCTTGATGGTGCTTGGCCTGTTCACCCGCGCTGCTGCATTCCTCGCGTCCGGCGAAATGGCGGTTGGCTATTGGTTAGTGCACGCGCCGCATAGCTTTTACCCTGCGGTAAACGGGGGCGACGCAGCAATCCTGTTCTGTTTCGTGTTCCTCTACCTTGCGGCTGCCGGGCCGGGTGCGTTTAGCTTGGACGGCGTATTGCGCCAGCCGGTTCAAGTCCAACACGTTTAGCGCGAGCCTATCCGGTCCGAGACGCGGAGAAAAACATCGATGTCGACACGACCTCATCCCCTTGCCAAGCCGCTTGCAGAGAACCCGCGTCCGATCGTTGCCGGCGCGAGGATCGGTCATGTGCACCTGAAAGTCGCCGATCTCGACCGCGCGCTGGCGTTCTATACCGGCGTGCTGGGTTTCGAGCTGATGCAGCGCTACGGCGGTCAGGCGGCTTTCATCTCGGCCGGCGGATATCACCACCACATCGGCCTCAACACCTGGGAGAGCAAAGGCGGTACGCCGCCGACCCCCGGCACCACCGGGCTGTACCATCTGGCGATCCTGTACCCGACCCGTGCCGATCTCGCCGAGGCCCTGCGACGGCTTATCGCGGCCTGCGTCACGCTTGATGGCGCAAGCGATCACGGTGTGAGTGAGGCCCTGTATCTGCGCGACCCGGACCAGAATGGCATCGAGCTCTATTGGGATCGGCCCGAGACCCAATGGCCACGCAATGCGGACGGAAACATCAATATGAAGACGGAGCCGCTCGACCTGCGCAACTTGCTTTCCGAGGCGAAGGCCGCGTAGCCTCCTCGGATGGGTTGAGCGTCAGCGAAACCCATCATGGGCCACACAATCCGGCACGGCCGTTGAGGGGTTTCGCTTTTCGCTCAACCCATCCGACGCGCTATCTGGTCGGCACCGGCTTGTCGCCGCGATAATCGTAGAATCCGCGCCTCGTCTTGCGACCCAGCCAGCCGGCCTCGACGTACTTCACCAGCAACGGGCATGGCCGGTACTTGGAATCCGCCAGCCCCTCGTGCAGCACCTGCATCACCGACAGGCAGGTATCGAGGCCGATGAAATCGGCAAGCTCAAGCGGACCCATGGGGTGGTGGGCCCCGAGCTTCATGGCGGTATCGATAGCGTCGACCGAACCGACACCCTCATAAAGTGTATAGATCGCCTCGTTGATCATGGGCAGCAGGATGCGATTGACAATAAAGGCCGGGAAATCTTCAGCGACCGCGTATTTCTTGCCAAGCTTGGTGACGAAGGCCTTGGTGGTCTCGTATGTGTTGTCGTCGGTCGCGATGCCGCGGATCACCTCGACCAGTTCCATCACCGGT
Source organism: Xanthobacteraceae bacterium (assembly GCA_035311445.1). Taxonomy (GTDB): domain Bacteria; phylum Pseudomonadota; class Alphaproteobacteria; order Rhizobiales; family Xanthobacteraceae; genus JAJPKK01. Next base: position 42,367 of record DATGCX010000305.1, read on the forward strand.
ACCGGATTCATGAAATGAATGCCGATGAACTTTTCTGGCCGATCGGTTGAAGCCGCAAGCCGCGTGATGGAGATGGACGATGTGTTGGTGGCGACGATTGCACTGTCCTTCAGCACCGGACACAGCGCCGTCAGGATCTTGCGCTTGACCTCTTCCTTCTCGACAGCCGTTTCGATGATGAGGTCGCAATCCGCCAGCGCTTCCAATTTATCGGCAGGGTCGATCCGTCCGAGGGCTGCCTGGCGGTCACTTTCAGTAATTGCTTGCCGCACCACCTGGCGCGCCATGTTGCCGTTGATCGTTGCAATTCCGGCCCTGACGCGCTCCTCGGAAATGTCGCTGAGCGTCACCTCGAAGCCTGCAAGCGCACACACATGGGCGATGCCGCTGCCCATCTGACCGGCACCGATCACGCCCACTCGGTGAATGTCGACCATGTGAATATCGATCATACCGTTTGTCGGCCTTTCGTCCAGGCCGAGATGAAGCAGAGTTGTGTCCAGACGACGTTCTACCGACAACTGTTCTCAGTGGCTACCACTACGAAAGTATTTTGCCGTTAAGGTTTATCGCCCCAGCTTGCCCAGTTCGTCGGCGAGTTCAGGAAGTGCCTTGAACAGATCGGCCACAAGACCGTAATCCGCGACCTGAAAGATGGGAGCCTCCTCGTCCTTGTTGATCGCCACGATCACCTTGGAATCCTTCATGCCTGCCAAATGCTGGATGGCCCCCGATATCCCCACCGCGACGTAAAGCTCCGGCGCCACGACCTTTCCGGTCTGTCCGACCTGCCAGTCGTTCGGCGCGTAACCGGCATCGACAGCGGCGCGCGATGCGCCGACCGCGGCACCAAGCTTGTCGGCCACCGGCTCGATATATTTGGTGAAGTTCTCGCGCGACGCCATGGCGCGTCCGCCAGACACGATGACGCGGGCGGACGTGAGTTCGGGCCGCTCGTTCTTCGAGATTTCTTCGCCGACGAAGGCCGAAATTCCCGGGTCCAAGGGCGGCGACACCGACTCGACTGCAGCGTCGCCGTCCTGTCCCGCAGCCTGAAAGGCCGAAGTGCGCACAGTGATGACTTTTTTGCCGTCCTTGGAGCGCACTGTCTGCACCGCGTTGCCAGCGTAGATCAAGCGCTCGAAGGTGTCAGGCGACAGCACCTTGACGATGTCCGAGATCTGCATGACGTCGAGCAGCGCCGCAACGCGCGGCAACACGTTCTTCCCGTTCGTTGTAGCCGGAGCCATGATGGTGTCGTAACCGGGCGCAAGCACCACCATCAGTGCCGCTGTAGGCTCCGCCAGCATATGCTCAAAGGGGGGCGCGTCCGCCAGCAGCACCTTGGCGACGCCCGCGAGCTTCGCCGCTGCTTCCGCTGCGGACCTGCAATCTCTGCCGGCAACGAGGACATGGACCGGTGCCCCGATCGCCTTGGCGGCCGTCAGCGCCTTGGCGGTCGCGTCCTTCAGACCCTTGTTATCGTGTTCGGCAAGGAGAAGAGTCGACATTAGAGGACACCCGCCTCATTTTTCAGCTTGCGGACAAGTTCGGCCACCGAGCTGACCTTGCCGCCCGCTTTGCGCATCGGCGGTTCGGTCGTCTTGAGAATTTCGAGGCGATGCGTGGTATCGACGCCGTAATCGGACGGCGTCTTGTCGGCGATCAGCTTCTTCTTCGCTTTCATGATGTTGGGCAGCGACGCATAGCGCGGTTCATTGAGCCGCAAGTCAGTAGTGACGATCGCGGGTAACTTCAGGCGAACGGTTTGCAGGCCGCCGTCGACCTCGCGGGTCACGTTGACGTGGTCACTATTGATCACGACCTTGGATGCAAACGTTCCTTGCGGCCAGCCTAACAGGGCCGCCAGCATCTGGCCGGTCTGGTTGCAATCGTCGTCGATTGCCTGCTTGCCGAGGATCATGAGACCCGGTTGCTCGGCTTCGGCAACGCCTTTGAGTATCTTCGCTACCGCTAGCGGCTCCAAAATGCCATCAAACTTGACCAGGACACCGCGATCGGCACCCATGGCGAGCGCCGTCCGGATGGTCTCGGAAGACTGCTGCGGCCCAATCGAAACCGCGATGATCTCCGTTGCCATACCTGCCTCTTTGAGGCGGATAGCCTCCTCCACGGCAATCTCGTCGAAGGGATTCATCGACATCTTGACATTGGCGAGCTCGACGCCGCTGCCATCGCTCTTGAGCCGGATTTTGACGTTGTAGTCGACGACCCGTTTGACCGATACAAGGACTTTCATCCTGGTCTCTCCCAGAAGCGGCGCGCAAACTATGACCCGCGCTAGGGCGTGTCAACGCGCCCACCGCGTTGCGGCACAGTTCGACAACGAATTCCGACAGCGCAGCGTCGGCCCTTACAAGTCCGTCGCCGAAATCAGCGGTTTCGGCCCGGCACCCAAAGCACGTCGCCAGCTCCCTGTTGATTGACATAGCGGCTGGCCACGAAAAGAAAATCCGACAATCGGTTCACGTATTTGAGCGCCGCCGCTGAGACCTCCTCGCCGGGCTGATCGGCCAATTCGACCATCATCCGTTCGGCTCGTCGGCAAATCGTGCGGGCAAGATGCAGATGGGCGGCGGCCGGCGTGCCGCCCGGCAGCACAAACGAACGCAGCGATGCGAGGTCGGCATTGAGGCGGTCGATCTCGGTTTCGAGCCGCGTCACCTGGGTTTCGCTGACGGTCAGCCGGGCGCCATCGGACCCGTTTCCAGCACCAGACCCGTTTCCAGCACCAGAAGGGGGAGCACACAAATCGGCCCCGAGGTCGAACAGATCATTTTGAATGCGCCCGAGCATGGCGTCGATGTCGGCGTCGTGCTGCGTATATAACCGCGCCATGCCGATCGCGGCATTGGTCTCATCGATCGTCCCGTAGCTGGCGATGCGCAAATTGTATTTTTTGCGCCGCTCGCCGGTACCGAGCGCGGTCGTTCCGTCGTCACCGGTACGCGTATAGATACGATTGAGAACCACCATGGCCGACCCTTTCCAGCCAGATCTATCGCCCCATCGCCCAGACCGTTAACATGATGACGATGATGGCGATGAACTGCAGCACCACACGCCAGCGCATCAGCTTCTGCGACAGATTGGGCGAGCCGCCGCGCAACATGTTGTAGAGACCGAGCACCAGCACGACGGCGACTGCCGCAATCGCTATTGGAACGATGTAAGTCGAAAGAACGTCTGTCATTATATCTACTTAATACTTGTATCTCGCTGCCGCCATGGCTGAACCCATCGTGAAGGGTCGTATAATCATCCTGGGCGGCGCTGGCCACCTCGGCCGCGCGGCCGCGCAGGCATTCAAGTCGGCAGGATGGCAGGTCGCAAGCCTGGTGCGCGGCAGTTCCGCTCCACGCGCTGCGCCAGGCACCGAAATCGTCGAGATCGATGCGCGCGACGCCGAGTCAGTCATTGCGGCAGCAAATGGCGCCGACGTGGTGCTCCACGCCCTCAACGTGCCCTACACGGACTGGGGGCGGCTCGCGCTTCCCCTGGCCGACACGGCAATCGCGGCCGCTCGGAGCAACCGCGCAACCTTGGTATTCCCCGGCAATCTTTACAATTATGGCGCAGGCATGCCGCCGCGGATCGATGAGACCACTCCAATGCGCCCGACGTCTCGCAAAGGGGCCATCCGGGCTGCCATCGAGGGGCGCATGCGCGACGCCTCAGAGGCGGGTCTGCGTACCATCGTCCTGCGCGCTGGCGATTATTTTGGCGGCGAAGGCGCTGGTTCCTGGTTTGACCGGGTTCTCATCAAAGAGATTGCCGCGGGCCGACTGACCTATCCGGGCCCGCTCGATACCATCCATGAATGGGCCTATTTGCCGGACTTGGCGCAAGCACTTGTTCGCCTCGTGGAGCAGCGCGAGCGGCTCGCACCGTTTGCAACATTCGGATTTGCCGGCCACGCAGTCACGGGGCGCGAATTCGCAGCTGCCATCTCGCGGGCCTGCCGGCGTAATTTCAAGGTCGACTTCATGCCATGGCGGCTCTTGAAGACGATGAGCTTCCTTGTGCCGATATTCCGCGAACTGTGCGATATTTCCTATCTGTGGACGACTCCGCACGCCATCGATGGCTCGCGGCTCGCAGAGATCATCGGGAACAGTCCGCATACCCCCCTGAATCAGGCCATCGCGGCCGCGCTTACGGCGCTCGGTTTAAAGCAACGGGGGGGCGCAACGCGGTAAGTGGATCGCCGGCGCTACCACAGCGGACTGAGGTAGCTCGATTTTTGTGCGGAGCAACAGAGTCGGCGAAGCGATGCAAGGCAAAATACTATTATAAGTAGAAATGCTGCCAAAAATGCCGCCGATGGGGTTTTCCTGTTATGCTTTCATCGGCCTGTTTACATCAGGCTTTTGTTTTTTAGTCGACTTACGGCATATTACACATCGCGGACAAAAGCAGTGCCGATCACTGCCACCTACCAATGGCATTATTTCGTCGTGTTACCGACGCCGGCTGAATTCCCGAAAGCATGTCACGGACTCCGATACTCGAGCCCGCACCACGGGGAGTTTTCGCCATGAAATTCGGCACAAAGGTCGGCAATCCGCGTCATTGCCTTGAATGCGGAAAACTCATCGTTCACCGCAGGGTGACGGCATTATATTGCTCTGGAAAATGTCGCGAGGCCCATAACGCCAAAAAGCGACGGTCCGCCCATGCAGAAACAAAAACCGTCGTATCATCAACACACGCCCTGGAGATGGATGAATAGCGGCCGCTATGCAGTTGAATTAAGATAGAATCTGCAAATTCCACCCGTTGTTTTTTACGACGTCTTGATTAAACCAAAGGAAATTAGCGCCGCGTACGAAGGTCGATTTTCCCGGCACCAAGGTCTGTTTTGTTGGCTCGTCGCTTGGCGTGACCGGGGAGCATGTTGTCGTTCATGGCCACCGGGATGCGATTGCTGACGCGAACTCAATCCGCTAGCCTCATCTCACAAAAATCTGCTGAAGAGCGGGAGGGCACGCATGGGTCAAGTCATGATGCTGTCACGAGTCGTACTCATTGCGGGTGGCGCGCTTATTACCGGCACGGCGGTACTGGGCCAGGCCACGCCACCCACCGGGACACCCGCTCCCGCCGCGCCGCAGCTGCCGCCGACAGCAACGATCAATACGCCCGGCTATCCGGCAACCGGGCCTGCCGATCCCAAGCTTCGGGTAGCGGACCTGCCAAACGGCAAGAAAGTGCATCTGCTGCCGGCGACGCTGGATACGACCCAATGGGGCTGGTTCGACAACGCCCAGCCGCCTGTGCTCCGGGTCAATTCCGGCGACACCATCGTGATGGAAACGATGATGCACAGTCACAATCAGGTGGTCCCGGGCACCACCATCGAACAAATCAAGAAATTGCGTACGGATTTCCCGGGTCGCGGGCCGCATACATTGACGGGACCTATCTACATCGACGAGGCGCAGCCGGGTGATGTGCTCAAGGTCACGCTGAACAAGATTGTACCCCGCGCCTATGCCACGAATTTCAACGTGCCCGGACTGTTTGGCGAGTTCCCGTCCGTCTATCAGGACGGGCAGGTCAAGTATCTCTATCTCGACCTCGAAAATATGACGACCGAGTTCCTGCCCGGCATTGTTTTGCCGCTGCGTCCGTTCCCGGGCACACTGGGGGTCGCCCGCAAGGAGCCCGGCCGCTATTCAAGCGTGCCGCCGGGCGAATATGCCGGGAACATGGATATTCGCGACTTTGTGGCCGGCACGAGCCTTTATGTGCCAGTGTTCGTGCCCGGCGCACTGCTTTGGAGTGGCGACTCGCACGCGGGCCAGGGTAATGGCGAGGTCAACCTCACGGCGATCGAGACGGCCTACAAGGAGCTGAACATCACGGTGGAAGTCGTCAAGGGCAAACCGCTCGACTTCCCGCGAATCGAGACGCCCAAATCGTGGATCACGATGGGATTTGATCAGGACCTGAACAAAGCATGGGCGCAGGCCAAGACCCAAACCGCCATGCTCCTTTCTGAGCTGCGCTTGATATCCGTCGGACAGGCCGAGACGCTGATGGCGAGCGTTTCCGACTGCCGGGTCTCTCAGGTTGTCAACATCAAGAAGGGCATCCACTGCCTCAGTCCGAAAAATGCCGGCGATACCGAGGACATGCAGCGTCCAACCGCGGAAACGGCGACGTATTTCGTGTCGCACGCCAAGGACCCCGACCTGAATAAGGCCATGGACAGCGCATCGATGGGTATGATCCGGTGGCTTGAGGCGGAGAAAAAGATCGCGCGGCTCGATGCCTACGGACTTGCCAGCGTGGCGATGGATTGCCGGGTCGGAGCAATCTCGGATACCGAGAAAAATGTCCACTGCCTGATGCCGAAGGACATTTGGATGGCGAACGCCGGCAGGCGGTAGCGCTCCCTCTCCCCGCAAGCGAGGTGAGGGTAGTCGCTCGCTTCAGCCAATCTGAAGTGATCGGACCGTCATCAATGCGATAACAATAGACTCGTGCCGACGGAAGGATGATGTAGGGGCGATCCTTGTGGTCGCCCTCTTTCCGGATCCGGCGAATGGGGCGACCGCAAGGGTCGCCCCTACAGCGGGCGATGTCGGACGACGCCGCTTTTGCGGCCCCTCCAACGTTGTAACTTGGTCGATGCTCCAATCTCTTCAGATTGGCTGAAGCGATCGACTAGGTGCGCTGCGTCAATCTCAGGGGACGCGCTCAAGCATGGAGCTGATGGATAGTTCATGACCCTGCGTTTCGTTTTGGCCATCGGGTGTCTTGCCCTGGCATCGCCCGGTTTCGCACAGGGCCGCGTTGAGGTCGTGACCACCACGACTGACCTGCGCAGCCTCACCGAGGCCGTGGGGGGCGAGCACGTCATGGTGACGAGCCTTGTTCCGGGCAGCTTGGACGCGGAGGAATATCAGTCCAAGCCGCACGACATGCTGCGCCTGAAAAATGCCCGCATGCTCGTGCGCGTCGGACTCGATTACGATCTGTGGCTCGATCGCGTGCTTGCACAAGCCGGCAATCGTGCGATCGTTCGCGACGGAGCCGGTTATGTTGACGCCTCTTACGCCATTGCGGTGCTGGAGCTGGGTGGCATGAGTGTCGGCCCTGGCGACGGCCATGCGCATGGCAGCGGCAACCCGCATTATTGGCTCGATCCCAGAAACGCCGAGATTATCGCTGGCACGATTCTCGAAGTGCTGGAGCGCATCGACCCGGCAAACGCAGAAAGTTACGAAGCAAATCTGTCGGAATTTGTATCTCGCCTGCAGCCCAAGCTCAAGGAATGGGAGGCAAAGCTGGCGCCGCTCAGGGGTGCGCCCATCGTCGCCTACCACAACAGCTGGCCCTATTTTGCGCGTCGTTTTCGGCTGAATCTCGTGGGCTTCATTGAGATGAAGCCCGGAGTGGCGCCGAGCGCTTCGCATCTGGCACGGCTTGTCGAAACCATGCGTGCAAACGGTGCCCGGATCGTCGTACGGGATACGCGCGAGCCGGAACGTGATGTCGCCTTCGTGGCTGCCAAGGCGGGGGCGTCTATCGTGACGCTGGGCGCCTCAGTGGGCTCACTGCCGCAGGCCGTTGATTACATCTCACTCATCGATGCCAACGTCAACGCGCTGGCGTCGGCAGCTGCCGGCCGATGATCGAGGCGCTAACGTTTCTCTGGCCGCCATTTCTCGTGGCGGTCTGTCTTGTTGGCATCCACACATTTTTCGGCATGCAGGTCCTTGCCCGTAAAGTCATCTTTGTCGACCTCGCGCTTGCACAGATCGCGGCACTCGGTGCGACGGTGGCATTCGTGCTGGGGCATCCGGTCCAGAGCCCCGCGGCGTATGCGTATTCGCTCGCGTTCACGCTGCTCGGGGCTGTGCTGCTGGCCTTTACGAAGGCCTGGGACACCCGCGTCCCCCAGGAAGCTTTGATCGGAATCATCTATGTCGTTACGGCAGCGGCGGCCATCCTGCTCGTCGATCGGGCACCACAAGGGGCCGAGCATCTCAAGCAAATCCTGACCGGCAATATCTTGACCAGCGGCGTCGATGAGATCGCCGTCGTCGCCCCGTTCTACGCGGTGGTGGGGTTGTTGCACTGGCTGCTGCGTCATCGCCTGAAGGGGTCGGGAGCGCTGGGCTGGGACTATGTCTTCTATGCGAGCTTTGGCGCAGTCGTGACCAGCTCGGTCGCGATTGCGGGAGTGCTCCTGGTATTCTCCTTTCTCATCATTCCGGCAGCCATCGGCGGGATGTTCGCGTCATCGCCAGCCGGTCAGCTCGCAATCGGCTGGATAGTCGGCACGCTCGTAAGCGCCGTAGGCCTTGTGGCCTCGTTCGTCCTCGATCTACCGACTGGCGCCGCAATGGTGTGCACGTTCGGCGGCGCGCTGACCACGGCGGGGCTGCTTCATCCGTTCCTGCGGGGCGACCGCTCGCGTGCGCTACGCGCTGCGATCACGGCCGGGCGCTGCGGCGCTGCCGCGGTTCTGGCCGGCTCTGCACTCCAGCTGGCCATAGCGCCGCGTGCGGATCAACCTCTCATCGACATGATCGAATATGCATTTCCCCCGATTCGTACGCTGTATTTCACGCGCAACGAAATGGCCACCTTCGCGGATGCGAGCGCGTACGTGGAGCGCTACCGCATCGAAGGCGAACGATTGAACGAAGAGGAAAAACGCAGCCGCACAGAAGGCGAGGCGATCGACGATGTCCGCATTGCACGCATGTCCTCGTTCCTGAAATCCTACGGGGAAATGCGCAAGGGCGAACAATTCGTCATGAGCGAAGTGCGCGCGCGGGCGCGCGAGCGCGCGCGCTGGGCCTTAGGCCTGGGTCTTTTCGCGATAGCGCTGCTGTGTGCTCCGCTTCCTTGGTCACGCCTGCGCGCATTTGCGCGATCCAGATGAGGAGACGCCTCCGCGAGCCTGAGCCGGTGGAGAGGCCTCTCATCATACCGCTCACGGGACAGGGCAATCGCATTTTGACGTGGCAACTCTTCTCCCTCTCCCCGCTTGCGGGGGCGGCTTGCGGGGAGAGCAGGCCTTTCCACAAGCTCGAAGTCGTGGAAAGGCCCCCCGGAATGAGCGCAAAGACGCGCCCATTCCGACCGCTCCCCGCAAGCGGGGAGAGGTGAAGGCCGTGGCAAATGCGATTACCCCGCCCAATGAGCGGTGAGAAGAGAAACTGGCGCGGCTGTTTATCAATTCCCCCCATCGAGCAGGCGGCGCGCGATCACCTGCGCCTGGATTTCGGCTGCGCCCTCGAAGATCGAGAGAATGCGCGCGTCGCATAATATCCGCGAAATCCTGTATTCGAGCGCAAAGCCGTTGCCGCCGTGGATTTGCACCGCGTTGTCGGCGGCGGCCCAGGCGACGCGCGCCGCCAACAGTTTCGCCATGCCCGCCTCCAGGTCGCAGCGACGGCCTTTGTCCTTCTCCCTTGCCGCATAATAGCTGATCTGGCGCGCGATCATGATTTCAGCCGCCATCATGGCGATCTTGTCGGCGACGCGGGGAAACGCGATCAGCTTCTGGCCGAACTGGCCACGCTCGTTGGCATAGGCAATCGCTTCCTCCATAGCGGCCTGGGCGACACCGACCGCGCGCGCCGCGGTCTGGATGCGCGCCGATTCGAATGTCTGCATCAGCTGCTTGAATCCCTGGCCTTCAACGCCACCGAGCAGGCCGTCGGCCTTGACCTCGAAGCCGTCAAAGGCGATCTCGTATTCCTTCATGCCGCGATAGCCCAGCACCTCGATTTCGGTGCCGGACATGCCGGGCGCCGGGAACGGGTTGTCGTCGGTGCCTCGCGGCTTTTCGGCAAGCAGCATGGAGAGGCCGCGATAGCCGGGCTCGTTCGGGTCAGTGCGCACAAGCAGGGTCATCAAATCGGCCCGTACCGGATGGGTGATCCAGGTCTTGCTGCCGATGACCCGATAGACATCGCCGTCACGGACCGCGCGGGTGCGCAGCGAGGCAAGGTCCGAACCCGTGTTCGGCTCGGTGAAAACCGCGGTCGGCAGCACCTCACCGGACGCAAGCCTGGGCAGCCATTTCTGCTTCTGCTCCTCAGTGCCGCTGCCAAGGATCAGCTCCGCCGCGATCTCTGAACGCGTCCCGATCGAGCCGACCCCGATATAGCCGCGCGACAGCTCCTCGGAGACCACGCACATGGACTCCTTGCCAAGCCCCAGGCCGCCGAATTCCTCCGGGATGGTGAGGCCGAAGACCCCAAGCTCGGCCATCTTGCCGATCACCTCCAGGGGGATGTAGCTGTTGGTGCGGTGCCATTGCTGAGCATGGGAAATGACCTCGGTGTCGGCGAATTTGCGCATCTCCGCGCGCATGGAATCGAGGACGTCGTCGAGGCCGCAATCCCCGACCGTGGCGCCATGATGATCAGCCATCAGGGCGATCAGGCGGGCGCGGTTCTCCGCGGTGTTGCCGGTCGTGATCAGGTCTTCGACGGAGGAGAGACGCGCCGCCACGGCACGCGCGTCGAGGCCCAGATCGGAGGGCCGCACCAGTTCGCCCTGACTCATGAGGATGCCGCCGGCCATCTGGGCGAGGAACTCGCCGGCGCCGATGCGCACCAACAGTTCTTCGATCTCCCCAAGCCGGCCGTTCCGGCTCATCTTTTTGGTGTAGCTCGCGAGCTGGCGGATCGCTTCCGCGTAAGTGGCGAACCAGGCGAGCCCATGTGTGGCGCGCTGCTCGTGCTCGACCAGGCGCGCATCGGTGCGGCCATTGACCGAAACCCGTTCGCGAACCTTGATAGTGGCGTCATTGAGCAGCGCATCGGCCGCGCCGCGCGCGGCCTCCATCAACGCCGTCAAATCGATTGCGGCATCCGTTCGCGTTGCGGCAACCGACATCTAGCTCTCCTGACGTTTAGACCGGGCGCCCGGATCGCCCATGCTGCAATGCACAATAGCACGGATTACGGCTCTTGCGCCAGTGCCCACGGGCTGCCGCAGCAACGTATTCGCAGGGCGAGCGTTGCGTTAAACAACACAAATAATCTCCTGATTCTCACGCGGAGGGCTCTTTGCGGTTTCTCGTCCTCACATACCGCGTCTCCTATGACGCCTTCCTGGCGCTCCTGCGCGACGAGGGCTGGGCAATCGCGAGCCACATCGCACTATCGATGCTTATGTCGCTGTTCCCGTTCTTGATCTTCGTTACCGCCCTGACAAGCTTCCTTTACGGCTCGCACCAACTGGCTGAAGACGTCGCACAAATCCTGCTGGAAGCGTGGCCCCGGGAGGTGGCAGGGCCGATCTCAGGCGAGATTTCCAATGTGCTGACCACGGCCCACGGGAGCCAGCTGACCTTCGGCGCAGTGCTCGCGCTCTATTTTTCTTCAAGTGCCATCGAGAGCCTGCGCATCGGTCTCAATCGCGCCTACGAGGAGACCGAGATACGGCCGTGGTGGCTGCTGCGCCTTGAATCGATTGGCTATGTGGTGGTCGGCGCGCTGGCGTTGAGCGCGTTCGCGTTCCTGATCGTGCTGGCGCCCCTGCTCTTCCGCACTGCGGTGCGCTACCTGCCAGGACTCGCCGGCGCGGAAAACACCATTACGCTGCTGCGGTTCGGCATTGCCAGCGCGGTCCTGGTGCTGGCGCTGGTGATCGTGCACAAATGGCTGCCATACGGGCGGCGCCGGATGTCCGAGATAGCGCCCGGAATCGTGGTAACCCTGCTGTTGTGGCTTGTCTCCGGAATCGCCTTCGGCCGTTACCTGGAGGAATTCTCCGGCGCATACGTGACGACTTATGCGGGCCTGGCGTCTGCCATGGTGGCGCTCGTGTTCCTGTATTGGACCGCGGGAATTTTCGTGTACGGCGGAGCGTTGAACCAGGCGATCCGCAATGCCAGGCGAAGCGAGCAATCCCTCCCCGTCTTCGGGGAGGGTGACCGAGCGAAGCGAGGTCGGGTGGGGTGAGCCGGCACGGCGTTGCTGTAGAACGGCCCCACCCCGGCCCTCCCCGAAGACGGGGAGGGAGAAGAGCCCTGCGCCCTCTTGTCTTTTCCTCAACCTCCGCCCGCCGCATCCACCACGTCCTCGAAACTGCGCAGACCCGGCCTCAGCGCGTTGACCAGGACCGCCATGTTCCCGGGCTTGTGCTGGTTCTTCCACATCATCTCATGGGCGAGCGGGATATTATCCCAGGCGAAGACGTCGCTCATGCATGGATCGATGCGGCGGTCGAGCACGAACTGGTTGGCGGCGCTCGCCTGCTTGAGATGGGCGAAATGGGAGCCCTGGATGCGCTTTTGGCGCATCCACACATAGCGCGCATCGAAGGTGAGATTGTAGCCGGTGGTGCCGGCGCAGAACACAACCATGCCGCCGCGCTTGACCACAAGGCACGATACCGGAAACGTCTGCTCGCCCGGATGTTCGAACACCGTATCGACGTCCCGCTTGCCGGTGATGTCCCAGATCGCCTTGCCGAACTTGCGCGCCTCCTTCACCCAGCCGTCGTATTCGGCCGTGCCGACTTTCGGCATCGGGCCCCAGCAATTGAATTCCTTGCGATTGATGACTCCCCTCGCTCCGAGATCAAGCACGTATTGGCGCTTGCTCTCGTCGGAGATGACGCCGATGGCATTGGCACCCGACGCCGCGCAGAGCTGCAGCCCGAACACCCCGAGGCCGCCGGACCCGCCCCACACCAGCACGTTGTCGCCAGGCTTGAGGGTATGCGGCGGATGGCCGAACAGCATCCGATAGGCGGTCGCGAGCGTCAGCGTATAGCAGGCCGATTCTTCCCAGGTGAGGTGCTGCGCTTTGGGCATGAGCTGGCGTGACTGCACCCGGCAGAACTGGGCAAACGACCCATCGGGGGTTTCATAGCCCCAGATCCGCTGGGACGGCGACAGCATCGGATCTCCGCCATTGCAATCCTCGTCGTCCCCGTCATCCTGATTGCAATGCACGATGACTTCATCGCCGACCTTCCAGCGCCGCACCTTGGTGCCCACCGCCCACACAATGCCGGCCGCATCGGAGCCGGCGATATGATAAGGGTTCTTGTGCACGTCGATCACGGAAATCGGCGTACCGAGCGCGGCCCAGATGCCGTTATAGTTGACCCCTCCGGCCATCACATAGACCAGCACTTCGTCCTCGCCGATGCTCCAGGTCGGCAGGACTTCGAGCTGCATCGAGGTCTTGGGCGGACCATGGCGCTCCTTACGGATCGCCCAGGCGTGCATTCTGGCCGGGACGTGGCCGAGCGGCGGGATCTCGCCGATGGCGTAAAGATCCTTGGCGGCGGGAGCAGGCTTCAACTCAACGACGGCCGGCATAACTAGAGCCTCCGGACAGGGTATGGGACGTGCGCCCCACGCGCCCCAACCCACATAAATTAGTATGCCGCATTTTATGCTGCACCGCAATATATTTCAGAGCGAGAGTTAACCCGTCGTCTCTTAATGGTTCCCCTCCCCCGATGTTCCTGTTTGTGGCGCTTGCTGCGTGCCATATCCAACTGCCCTGCTGTTGTGGGTAGCCGCATCACACCGCCTGCCTATGTGCGACAGTGCGGGCGATCGTCGGCGGGCGGCTCGGCCTGATGTCGGCACGCGGTTCCCGGGCGTGGTCTGGAACGTGTCGGTGGGGAAGACAGAGAGCTGGCACGCCCTTCCTGGCGGGGACGCCGGTGACGGGCGCCTCAAGAATGCCGCAATTCCGACGCCCAGCGTGATAAGCATGTTCGACGATTCGGTCGAAGCTTGTTGGGGAGGGGCGAATGCACGGAATAATCGCCGCGCTGGTGGTCGGCTTGATTGCGGGCTGGCTGGCCGGGAAAATCTTGAAGGGCACTGGCTTCGGTCTGATCGGGGACCTCATCGTCGGCGTTGTCGGCAGTTATATCGGCGCCTGGCTGTGGGACGTCCTCCGTCTGCCGCCGATTGGAGGTGTCTGGTGGATCAGTGCCATCATCACCTCGACCGTGGGCGCGATCGTGCTGCTGGTCCTGCTGCGATTGATCAGAAGCTGACCCCTTTTTCACAGGTTGCATCATGAGGCGGTCCGGCGCGCGCTTGCCGGTCTGACAGATTTCGCTTGCTTCCGTGAGTGCGATCGTGTTGCATTGCACAATCACGGATGAGGCGAGACGACCGGTATGTCCAAGCCTTCGGATGGTGCAGTGCACAGGCGCGACAAGCCGTGGATCATCCGCACCTATGCGGGTCATTCGACTGCCACCGAGTCGAACGCGCTCTATCGAAAGAATCTCGCCAAAGGCCAGACCGGGCTGTCGGTCGCTTTCGATCTGCCGACCCAGACCGGATACGATGCGGACCATCCGCTTGCCAGCGGGGAGGTCGGCAAGGTCGGGGTTTCGATCTGCCATCTCGGCGACATGCGAGCGCTGTTCGATCAGATTCCGCTCGGCGCCATGAACACCTCGATGACCATCAACGCTACCGCGGCCTGGCTGCTGGCGCTCTATATCGCGGTCGCCGACGAGCAGGGGGCGCCGCGCCAGGACCTGCAGGGCACCACACAGAACGACATCGTCAAGGAATATCTCTCGCGCGGCACCTACGTGTTTCCGCCCGGCCCTTCCATGCGGCTGACCCGGGATGTGATCCTGTTCACCACACGGGAAATTCCGAAATGGAACCCGATGAATGTGTGCTCCTATCACCTGCAGGAAGCTGGCGCGACGCCCGTGCAGGAGGTCGCCTATGCGCTTGCCACTGCGATCGCGGTCCTCGATGCCGTGAAAGCATCTAGCGACCTTACCGCAGCGCAGTTCGGCGAGGTGGTCGGCCGCATTTCGTTTTTCGTGAATGCGGGCCTGCGGTTCATCACCGAGCTATGCAAAATGCGAGCCTTCGCAGAACTGTGGGACGAGATCACCGCCGACCGCTACGGCGTCACCGATGCCAAGCAGCGGCTGTTCCGGTACGGCGTGCAGGTGAACTCGCTCGGCCTCACTGAACAGCAGCCGGAGAATAACGTCTATCGCATCCTCATCGAGATGCTGGCCGTCACGCTGTCGAAGAAGGCTCGTGCCCGCGCAGTGCAACTTCCTGCCTGGAACGAGGCGCTCGGGCTGCCGCGGCCGTGGGATCAGCAATGGTCGCTGCGCATGCAGCAGATTCTCGCCTACGAAACCGACTTGTTGGAATATGGCGACATCTTCGCCGGCTCGACCGAGATCGAGACCAAGGTGGCGGCGCTCAAGCGCGAAGCCCGCGAGGAACTCGAAAGCATTCTGCAAATGGGCGGCGCGGTCGCGGCGGTCGAGAACAGCTACATGAAAGCGCAGCTCGTCGAGAGCAATGCCCGCCGGGTCGAGGCGATCGAGCGCGGCGAGCAGGTCGTGGTCGGAGTCAATCGCTTCACCGAGACCGAGCCGTCGCCGCTTGCGGCCGGCGAGGGCTCCATTCTAACGGTGTCGCCCGAGGTCGAAACCGATCAGATCGCCAGATTACAGGCGTGGCGTGCCGCGCGGGACAACGAGGCCGTTGCGGCCGCGCTCGCCGACCTGCGGCGTACCGCGCAAGCCGGCCGCAACATCATGGAGGCGTCGATCGCCTGCGCCAAGGCGGGCGTCACCACCGGAGAATGGGGCGAAGTGCTGCGCCGGGGCTTCGGCGAATACCGCGCCCCGACGGGCGTTTCCCACGCGGCGCGCAATGATTGCCAGGGCATCGACGATCTGCGCGCCGAGGTTGACCGAGTGACGCGCAAACTCGGACGGCGGCCAAAAATCCTGGTCGGCAAGCCGGGGCTCGACGGCCACTCCAACGGTGCCGAGCAGGTGGCGGTGCGGGCGCGCGACGCCGGCATGGACGTGGTCTATGACGGCATCCGCCTGACTCCTGCGGAAATCGTCGATGCCGCCCGCAGCAAGGACGTG
>DATGCX010000306.1:0-16908 GCA_035311445.1 Xanthobacteraceae bacterium
GATGCAAGCGCGCCGTCGCGGTATCCTATTCGATTTCGGCAATGGCACCGCCGACCATTTCGATTGGGCGACGGTCGAAGCCGCAACCAAACAGGATTTCTGGCCCGATACGTTCTCCACCGACTGGAGCACGATGTCGCGTACCACCGGTGTAATCGACATGCCGAACGTTATGTCGAAGCTCCTCATGTTCGGTATGCCGCTGAGCGCGGCGATCGCAGCCGGTACGGTCAATGCCGCACGCATCTTCCCTGCGTTCGACGACCGCGGCACGCTCAACGTCGGTGCGCCCGCCGACGTGGCAATCCTGGAGTTGCGCGAGGGTGAATTCGAATTCCTCGACAACTACAAGGGTACCCGCAAGGGTAGGCAGCGCCTGTTCCCGATCGCGACTGTCCTCGGCGGCAAGAAAACGCCTGCGCGCGCATAGCGGCGGAACGCTTGGGAGCGTGCGTGCGGATCACGGTCAGCTTGGGTATCTCGCGCTCGGTCGTCGATAGCGCGTTTGCCGGTCTCAGCGAATACGCCGGTGTGCTGCCTCATATTGCTGCGGAAATCCGAGCCCGGCTTAGGCAAACCGAACGTGCGGCCCACCTACTTGGCAAAGCGGGCGTCGGTTCGGTTAGCGTCTTGCTGGCAATTGCTACCAAGTATCCGGCGGCGGCAAGCTTGCACGAGCATGGTCGATCTCGCGCTGGATCAAGACGTTCAGTCGGCGGCAAACGCCGTGAGTGACGACGCCAAGCGTAGCCAATGCCTTAGCAAAGTCGCTCAAGAATACTTTCGCATCGGACGCGACGATGTCGCCAGGCATTTCGACGCGTTAGCGCTACGCGTGGCAACATCGTCCCCCACTGGAGAGCCAAAGCTGCAGCAGGAGCATGACTCGGCATTGCAGAATCTCGCACTCGCCCGCGCCGATCATGGCGACATTCAGGGCGCGCTCGACGTGGCCGCTCAACTGCGCGACGAGAGAAGCGAGTTCGAGAGGTCACATTCTACATCGTTAGACGTGCGATCGACCACGGCTACGGGCCGATTGCAGGACCGGCGATCCGGGCAATGGAACAACAAGCAAGTGCGGCTCAAGACACGAACCTCCTGCTGCAGGCGGCCAAATACTGGTACGAAGTTGGGGAAAAAGAGGACGCGCGAAGAAGGTTAACCCAAGCCCTGAAAATGGCGGAGGAGCGTCAGTCGACCTTGGCTGCGAAGGATGCGGGCGTCGCTGCCGAGTTGATGTGGCGCATCAACGGCAACGGGAACGCTCAGGCGTTACTCGAAATCGTGGACAAGCTTCAGGTAAATAATCCGGGCGCCATCGATCATCTGGTCCACATCATTAGCCCCGTTTCGCCGGCCGTCGCTGTGCAACTGACTGGCAGTCAGGTCGCGGTCGAAAGCCGTATTCTGGAACTTGCCAACATCGCCATCCAGATCGCCGAAGCTAAAAAGTAGCCGCTAACCACACCTGAGGGAGTCGTGTGGATTTTCAGCAGGTCCACGTGCGCTTGGTCGCGACAAATGCGGCCGCGGGCGATTTGATCGAGGTGTCGTCGTTAGCGCGGCGCGTTTCGGCATTATCGTAAGTTCGCTCCGAGAAACAAGCTTGGGAATTTTGATAAGGCCAGTCTGGGCAAATTTCTGCTATTCGCTTGCTTCAGCCCATCTGAAGGGATTGGAGCATCGACCAAAGTCAGCGACCAGCCGCCCTGTCGCGGCGGATGATGGTCACCATGAGGCGCTTTGCGGATGTCGAGTCTCGCCTGGAAAGCAGTTCAAAGCAAGTTCCTGTTCGATGGGAGTTGGCAGGACATCTACGTCCTTGGCACTGACGTGGCCGGGTGGCAGCGAATGCTCGATGGGCTGAGATCGGCGGATTACGACCCGAGATACTTTCGAGACAACAACCCGACAGAGCTGCCAGCGCGCGCCGAGGATGCGTTCCCCAATGAACGCGAGTATTGCCCGCTGCTGTCCGTGCAGTTCTGCGGGATACTTGCCAACTGTCACTTCTTTTCTTTCGAGGAGATCGAGTTTGACGTTGACCCGTGGGAGGTGAGTGGGCAGGCCCAGTTGGATGCCCTGCTTGAGTTCATGCGATGCCTCGCTGCGGCCGTTGGTCAAGACGCCATCCTTTGCCCAGAGAACTTGCCCAAGAGCGTCATCATTCGGGTCACCCCAGAAGGTCGCTTCGAGCATCACGCGGTCAGTGGGTAACGTCCCTGGCCGTTCGGAGTACCTACCGTTATCTCCTTTCACGATGCTCCAATCCCCGCCAGCTTATAGCCGACGTCCCTGAATCCATTGTTCGCTGGATCACCGCGGCGCTGAAACCGCGCCGGCCCCGGCATTGTTGGTCTGCTTCCGTTTGCCGGCCGGATTCGCCGCCGAATTTGTTGATCGAGATACTACGTTGCTGACGGGGGCCATGAGGGTGTTGGTGACGGAATCAACAGGTGAGGACGGGTGATCCCCGGCGGACGAAAGAGAACCTTGGGCCGTGCCGGTAGAATTGCCAATCACCCCAAGTGGTTTGCCCGCTTGTTGATTTAGCAACGGAACGCCGATTCCTCGGTTTGATCCGATGACGGGCTCGTTGAGGCCCTGGACCTCAGTTGCGCTTCCGGGCCCGCCAATGCCAAGATTGGATGTTCCAATGCCCGCGTTTCCCTGTGCTGGCGCGTTCCCTGGGCCGCCGATGTTCAGGAAGAGCTGAGCGCTGGCTTCGGCGGCGCCGCAGCACATTGCGACCGCCAGCAAGATGCCGGCAGTTCCCATCCTATTTATGGAAGTGGCCACAGAATCCCTCCTAACGAACGCGTGCGGCGCGATCTCCCGCGCCGGTCATTGAATTAGAAGGCATGATCTTGAAAGATTTATGGAGGGATTGTGCCTCAGCATGGTCTCGGATTTTGCGGTTCGGCAATCCGGACAGGTGATAACGGATTCAAGGATCATGGTATCCCCTACAGCATGGCACCGATATCCGAGGCGCCGGTCGGATAGGCGAACATCGTGGCTTTGAGATCATTGGCCGTGAGGCCGTGGCGGATTGCGAGGCCAAACAGGTTGATGACTTCATCGGCATGGGGACCGACCAGGTGCGCGCCGAGTATTCGGCCGGTGTCCTCGTCGGTCAGTGTTTTGTATCCGTAGACGGACTCGCTGACCCGTCGGGCCGTATACCAGTCAGACGTTGCCACGCCCGTCTAATCGAGCGTGGCGAGCGCCGGTCGTGCCATGCCCTGCAGCAGCTTGCGGTCCGGCTTTGACCTGGCCAGGACGCGGATGGCCATCAGGATGCCAAGCAGCAGGCGCGATAGATCGGTTGGCTTCTGCTTCCGCGGGATCGTGCCTTGAGCTTGCGCAGCGACAATCGAGCGGCGGAAGAACGCCTCGATTTCGCCCAGACGCTCCGCAATTTCTGCGGCGAGTTCAGGATCATGCGGCGCAATTTCGAGCGCCGAGTTGATGAGCAGACAGCCTCCCCGGGTCCGGTCGGTCAGCGACCGCTCGATGACATCCTCGATCAAGGTGTGTATTGCCCGTTTTGGCGGGAGCGAGCTCTCCAATCGGTGTAGCCGCGCTCGCACCGAACATTCGACATAGCGCTCAAGCGCCTTGATGAAGAGCGCGCGCTTGCCGCCGAAACTGTTGTAAAGGCTGGTTCCGCCGATCCCCATGGATGTCGTGAGATCGCGAACCGAAGTCGCGGTATAGCCGCGAAGCCGAAAGCATTCGATCGCCGCATCGAGCGCAAGCTCTTCGTCAAATCCCAGAGGTCTCGCCATGCTTCAGGTCCTACCGATCGAAGGGTCCGGCCGCGTAGTTTCGGCTGATTGACATTGTGCAACAAACGTTACAGAATGTCGAATAAAAGGCTTTCTGCCGGCGGTTCTGGTGGATCGAGATCGGCGAAGGAGAGAGGCATGGACCAGCGCGTGATACCATCGCTACGGATCGCGCCGCTACCGCCTGATCCAGAGCTCAGCGAGCCGTTCGAGGCGGCTCGGAAATCACTCGGCTTCATTCCTAACAGCCTGCTTATCATGCAGCGCAAGCCCAAGATGGTGAAGGCTTGGGCGCAGATGTCGGCCGCCGTGTGGGACCCAGAGAGCAAGGTCGATCGCGGCTTCAAGCGCCTCATTGCCCACGTCGCCAGCCGCGCCGCCGGGTGCCAATATTGTATGGCACACACGATCGAAGGCGCCATGCACTTCGGCGTCGACGAACGCAAGGTTTCCGCCGTTTGGGATTACCAAACAAGCCCACTTTTCAGCGAAGCCGAGCGCGTCGCCCTTGACGTTGCTGTGGCGGCCAGTGCAGTCCCCAATGCCGTCACCGATGGCATGTTTGCCGATATGTGCAGACGTTGGACCGACGAGCAGATCGTCGAGATCGTCGGCGTGATCGCGGTGTTCGGTTTCCTCAATCGCTGGAACGATACAATG
The DNA here is from genome assembly GCA_035311445.1 of Xanthobacteraceae bacterium. Classification (GTDB taxonomy): domain Bacteria; phylum Pseudomonadota; class Alphaproteobacteria; order Rhizobiales; family Xanthobacteraceae; genus JAJPKK01. The sequence goes on from DATGCX010000306.1 coordinate 4,455, forward strand.
GGAACGCCGCTCGAAGACGCGCCGCTTGCCGCCGGTGAAAAATATCTCGCCGGAGGCGGATGGACGCCCGGCAAGCATCGCCGGTGAGACACGAAACGACGAGCAAACCAAGGCACGGGAGCGGTCAAATCTGCGGATCAGGCCAATGGGCAGAACTGAAGCCGCTTGTATCAAGAAAGCCGGTGGTCTGTTGGCGATCTTTGTCGCGACAGCCGCGGTTGTGGTGGTCGAGTTGCCTCATGACCCGGCGGCACGACCTGCGTCGGCTGCGATCCAGGATTTCAGCGCGGCCCAGCGGTACATTTTCGTACCGAGCCGGAGCACGACCGCCGTTGCGGTGATCGAGAAGGACGGCGACAAGGTTGTCGGCACGCTTGAGTCGGGTGTTGTTCCAACACAGGTCGTCGTCTCCGAATCCGCGGGAAAACTTGTCGCTATCGACGCCTCTTCCCGTCGTATTTCGATTGTCGACCTCAAGAGCGGGACGAAAAGCGGCGTCGATCTCAACTTTGTGCCGCAGCGGCTGCTCAATAGTGCCGATGGCAATCTGGTTGCTGCCGCCGACCTCGCTGGCGGGACGGTCGCGTTCATTGAATTGGTTCGTGAGCGGGAAGTGTCCCGGATCGCGGGACTGCCGGCAATTCGAGATTTGTTGTTTGGGGCGGATGGAGCATTCCTCTACGTGGCGGCCGAGGGCCTCAACGGCATAGGGGTCGTAGATATCGCGCGCGGCAGGCTGGTCGAGGAGATCCCCACCTACGGCACCGCCCCGGGCGACGTTTCCGGCCTGACTCGTTCGCCCAGCGGCCGGTTGGGCTACGCCAAATCCCGCGACGGCCGCGCGATCAGCGTTCTTGACCTGAGCAACTTCCGGCCGGTTCGGCAAGTCGACGTTGCGCGCGCCGCCACCAAGGTTTTTCCGACCGGCTTCGGCGGATACCTGGTCGTGCCCGACAATCTGGAAAGGACGGTCACGGTCATTGCCAACTCATCGATGTCGATCGCTGCAATGCTCACGGGGGCGGCGGAGATGACCACCGTCTACAGCGGCTGGTTTGACACGCTTGCTTTGGTGCCAAGCCGCAGCGAGCGCAAGCTTCTCATCTACGATCTCGATCAACTGGCAAATGGTGGCGAGGTTTCGCTGCAGGGCATCCCAGGTCCCGGCGCGGTCACTCCGGAAGGGACAAAGCTCTACCTCGCTTTGGAGGGAACGCATCAGGTCGCCGTGATCGATCTGCAAAAACGGCAGCTCATGAAAACGATTGACGTTGGGCATGAGCCGCTCGCCGCCATCATGGCCCGCAGTTTTGACATTTGTCACAACTAGCGGTGAAGATCATCGGGATATTCGCAACGCAAAATACAAACGGTCTATCAGGGGGAGTCAACATGCGATCATCTGTCCGCCTGCCGCGCATCGTGACTGCGGCTTTCATAGCGAGCTGTCTTTCGCTGTTGCTAACGCGCGCACCGGCGTTGGCGCAGGACACTTGGACAACGCCCCTCGCAACCAAGCTCGGGGTGTCGCTTGAGCAAAGTTTCGATTCGCGCGGCCCGGATGCCTGGGACCCGAAGAAACATCCGCTGGTGTTCTATTCCACCGAGGGGCCGGGCTATGGCGGCCTGCTCAGCGGCGTCACGTTGCCCGGAGTCGCGATCATTGATGCCGATAGGCGCGAGCCGGTCGTTTCCCAGCACTACGACGTGCTGGCCTGGGGTTGGAAAAACGTGTTCGAGGATCACGGCGTCGGCATTTCGCAAGATGGCAAGTGGATTTACCTGCCCACCGGGGAAGGGACATTCGGTTCGGAGCGCGTGGGGCGCCTGCTGATCATCAACGCGCGAACGCTCAAACTCGACAAGGTTCTGCGCCTCCAGTACGGGAACCCGCATCACGCCAAGGTGCTCAACACACCGGACGGACGCCATTTGGTGATGGCCTATGGCTTCGGACACCCGCTGTTCGTCCTTGATCCGGCGCAGGACAACAAAGTGGTTGGCGGTGTCGACTACAAGGACATGGGCATGGAGGGGTATCTGTTTTTCGCCTCCCCCGATGGTGAAGAGATCATCGCGTCGGCCCGCCACCGCGGCGACGGTGCAGAGCGAGACAATATCGACAATGCCATGGTGCGGATCAGCACCAGGGACTGGACGGTGACCGGCAAGATTCCGTTGAAGGATTCCAATCCGGTCTGGGTCGCCTTCAGCTCCGACAACCGCTACGCCTACTTCACCGGCGCCGGCTTCAGCCGCGTGCACAAATATGACCGCAAGGCCGAGAAGATTGTTGGCGTGGCAAGAGCGGGAGTCGAAGGGCCCTATGGGGTCCATTTCGGATGGAACGACAAGGATCTCTATGTCATTGGGAAAGGCGAGGCATCGCATAACCGCGGCAAGGTGCTGGGAATTGTGGACGCCACGCTGATGGAGAAGTCGGACCGGCCGATCGACCAGTACGTCACAAATTGCATTCGCGGCGACCACGGCACGCTACATCCCGATCCCGATGCGAATGAATTGTGGATCAGCTGCAATTCGAGTTTCGAAGTCGTCGTTTTCGATCTCGATCGCAAGGAGGTTACCAAGCGCATTCCCATGCCGAACGGTGGCAGCTCTCATTCCGGCGCCTTCGTCCGCTATAACGGCTGGTCAGGCGACGTGCTCTCGGACCAGAACGGCCTCCATGGCGCTGCGCTCAAAACCAAGCGAGACTTGCTGGCCGTCAAGTAAGGTATGCGCGCGATGCTGCGCGCGCCTGATAAACGTCGGCACATCGCAGGGCTGGAACGTTGCCTTTTGATCTATGGGAACTCTCAAGCATGACCAGAAAAATCAAAGCTGAGGCCGCAGCTGCGAGTGAATCCACATTGGCCGCCGGCTTACTTATGCTCGCAGTTCTCTCGGCCGGCGCTCAGGATCCGTCCAACATGGTGCTGGTTGAGCAAGGCAAGCAAATCTTTGAGACCGCAGGCGGGGTCGGCTGCAAGACTTGTCACGGCGCCTTCGGCGAGGGAAAGGTTGGACCGACCAACCGTGGCGTGAATGAAGCCACGATCAGGGAAGCCCTGGCCAAGATCGCCCCAATGCAGTTTCTGCGCGACCAATTGGCCGACGATGATATCAAGAAAGTAGCCGCCTACACCGAGTGGATGGGCCAGCATTTGTTGGTCAAGACGCTGCTCAAGCGCGGCCAGTTCGTCCCGGAAAAGGTCGTGGTCTATCCCGGCACCGCCGTCCAGCTGGTGATCGAGAACACCGGAATCGAACCTGGCACCATCCGTAGCGATGGCATTGAGGCGGCGCCCATCAAAATTGCGGGTCGCGACTCCGCCGCCATCGTGTGGACGGCGCCCCAAAGCGAGGGGACGTTTACGATTGCGTGCGGCGACTGCCGGATCAAGGGTGATCCCTTGACGATTGAGGTCACGAGAACTGCGAAGCCCTATGTTCCGCCGCCGCAACCTAAGGTCATTCCGAAGCAGCAGTAGCACTCGATTGCACGGACTGCCGTAATCGAGGATCGCGCAAATGACATTCATCGCTCTACGAACAGCTGTAGACCCACGGCGGGGGAGACTGCGCGCTGTGATCGGCGGCACGCTCTGGGTCGCGCTTGCAATCGTGTTGGCGCTCGCGTGGCTCGCCTTTCCGTATCTGATGAACGGACGCCGCCTTCTTGGTGATGTCGGATTTGCCATTCAGGCAGAGCGAATGAGCCGCTCGACCGCAACGGCCCGGCTGTTGCTCAGGACAGCTGACGGACCAGGCGACGCCGATGTCGACGCGCTCTTTGCCACCACCGAGTACCTGGACCTGATAGACCCGCAGGGCGCGGCACGAAAGTATCAGCCCGGCCAATATCTCGTTTTCTTCGTGACCGAGACGACTCACATTGAAGCCTTGCCGGCCCAGCCGCCAGGCGGAACGCTGCTGATTGATGGACAAGCCATTGCGTCGGCGGACATCAATGGGCCAAGCGGCGTACAACATCATCGAACCTCGGTCATCCGCTTTCCGATGATCCATTCTTCCGGGCAGCCGCTTCCGACAAGCTCGTCCAAAAAACTTGAACTGCGCCTCCAGTCCTCCTGGGACGGCGGCCGGTCCTCCGTGCGAGCAGCGTCGTGGGATTTGCCGATCACCTATCCGCCGGGAACGTCCATTAATGGCATGTGGAGCTTTGCGCTCGTCATGTCGCTGTCCGCCGGCCTGTTGTCGGCGGTGTTGACGCCGTGCCTTCTGCAGCTCGTCGTCGTATTTTTCGCGGCCATCGCCGGCATGGGTTTGGGGCGTGAAGCAGGACGGGTGGACCGCGCGCGGCTGCTCGCATTCGCCGGCGCATTCGTTGCGGCGTTCACGGCAGTTTACGCAACCGCTGGAGCCATCATTGGCCACCTTGGCCACCAATCTCAAATGCTCTTTGCGACCATCAATCGGCCTGCGGCAGTCATGTCCGGGGCGGTGATCGTGCTGGTGGCTGTGTGGACAGCGCGCAGCTCGCGCGTTCCGGTGGTGTGCCGGCTTCCAGTGCCAGGCCTGATCGAAAGCATGGATCACGGCGGCATCCTGCGCGGTGCGTTGACCGCTACGGCGTTTTCGATCGGGTGCATGACCTGCTTCGGCGGCGCGATCGTCGGCACGCTGTTGCTCTATGTCGGTTCGGTTGGAAGTGCCGCTGTCGGGGCGGCCATCATGCTGACCTTTTCGGCTGGCGTTGCGATACCATTTCTGGCCGCAGCTTTCGCTCTATCGCGCGCGACGCGGCTGACCGAGCGTCTGGATCGGATTCGGCCCTGGGCCGGTTTCGTATCGTCCGCCATCATGGCGGCCTTCGGGATTGTGCTGATCACTGACAACTTCCATGTGCTCAGTGACCTCATATACCCGTTCTTGCATCTTCCGGCGCAACGATAAGGATCGTGAGCGGTTGATCCGCCTGGAGTTCTGGTTTCAGCGTGAAAACAGAGAGTGCACAAGCGCACAGGCTGCGAGTTCGTTGGAGACGTAGGATGAAACAAAGTCTGAACATTGTTCGGGATGATGTGCGGGGCGAGCGCGCTCGATCGGGCCGGCAGTGGGTCACGCGTCGTACATTCGCAACGATTCCGCTTGGTGCCCTTGCAGCGAACTTCTCCTGCTTGATCAAGGTCGCCCACGGACAGTCCGTCGTCACGAAAGCGGAGTCCGATGGTCCTGACCACCTCCCGCGTCGTCGCGTAGAGGCGCTGGATACCGAGATCAGCTATATCGATACGGGTGAAGGCGAGCCGGTGGTCTTCCTGCACGGAAATCCTACCTGGTCGTACCAGTGGCGAAACATTATTCCCTATCTCAGCCCCTATCGAAGATGTCTGGCGCCAGACTTCGTCGGAATGGGTTGGTCCGGCAAATCGCCAACCAAGGCCTATCGCTTTGTCGATCAACTACGTTATTTGGATGCTTGGTTCGACGCGCTGGCCCTCACGAAAAACGTCACTTTGGTCGGACATGATTGGGGCGGGCCGACCGCCTTCTATCGCGCACGGCGATATCCGGACCAAATCAAAGCGATTGCCTACTTCGAGGCTATCGTACTGCCACGCCGCTGGGAAGATTACTCCGGCGGCCGGGACAACCGGTTTAGACGATTGCGCTCGCCGGAAGGAGAACGGCTTGTTCTCGACGAGAATTTCTTCGTCGAGGTGGTGCTGCCGGGCGGCATGATGCGAAAGCTCAGCGAAGAGGAGATGGAGGCTTACCGTTCGCCGTATCGCGATCCCGATAGGCGGTTGCCAACGCTGGTCTGGCCGCGCGAATTGCCGATTGACGGTGAACCTGCTGATGTTGTGGCTATCGTCGAGAGCAATGCAGAGTGGCTGACCAAGAGCACGAATTTGCCAAAACTGTTCATCAATGGCGATCCGGGAGGCGGCACGAGTGGACGCGTGCGCGAGTTTTGCCGAGCTCTTCCAAATCAGCGCGAAATCACCGTTAAGGGACTGCATCACTTGCAAGAGGACTCGCCCGGTCAGATAGGCGAGGCGCTACGGGAGTTTGTCCTCGGTCTTCGAGCTTAAAAGCTCTATCAATGTGCGGTGCGGTCGCCCGACACGGCCACTCCAAATGATATTGGCCAAGCACCCGCTACTCGTCACAGGCTAGCTTGGGGCCGCCGGCCTTCCAGCGCACCGTATTGACGCCAGCAGACAAGAAAATCGCCGCAAAACACGGCGGCCACAGCGCCGGTTAGCGCGATCCGCGACGCCGCGGCCGGTGCACACCGGCGTACAGCTAAACGCTCAACTCGAAAACCCTAAGGTTTTGAATCCGGTGCGTAAGCGGCGCGCCACGTCACCCATGACGCGCACATAAACGGCCGGCTAGTGAAAGATCGATGCGTCGATCATACGAGCGTCACACCGATCGCCGCGCTTTTGCTTCGCGGAACCGCAGTTATCTTGTCTGCGCGCGATCATCGATGACGTTCGTCCTTCGTCACGGCGCAGAATTGTAGTCGTGGAGCACTCGGCCGTAGGGCAATGTCAGGTCGGCAATGAAGTGCACCGCACCATGCACTTTGCGTACCGGAAGATCCGCAACCGGCGCGTTGACGTGCGCATGCAGCTGCAGCCGCGCCGGACCGGACCAGCCGCCTTTCACTTGAATATCAGTGAGATTGTAACCGACCAACTGGGCAATCGCCTGTGAGCCGTCGATGTCCGGAATGATTTTAAGATTCACTTGCGTCTTGCCCATTTTTTCGATGATCGACTCATTGCTGCATTGCTTGCGGCCCTTGACATCGTAGAGCAGGTTTTGGTGCTTATATCCCATCGTCGCCACCGCCACGATGACACCGGCGTATTCTAGCACGCCGGTGAACGTGTCGTGGATGATGGAGAGCTTCGGGTTGGCGTGCTTTTTCGGGAACCCCCAGATTTCTCGTCCGCCCGCAATCGGCGGCTCATCATCGAGATACATCTGTGCGGTAAAATTGACATGCTCACCATTCAGTAAAGCAGGAATGACCTGGCCGGACTCGGTGTAATCGCCAAAACCAGCTGAGTCCGGCATGCGAATGAATTCATAGAAAACATAATTGCTCCCGTCTGGCTCAAGTGGTTCAGGTAGCGCTTCGCGAATGGCATCGGGGTCAGACTCGTAGGTCACGATCAGATATTCGCGATCGATGAACCGGTATGGCCCGCGCGGATAGGACGGCGATGACAACGGCATCGACGAAAGGTTTTTGACGTCCGCTGACTTCATTGAAAACACCCCCGTGAGGTCCAGTCCGGTGGTTACATTGGGCTCGATAAACTTGAGTCGCACAGTCGACCTCGAACATCTGCTTGGTGGTGAGATCGGGCATGCCGGAAAATGCCGAATGCTCGCGACATCGCTCGTGCTCGTCAAGGCCGCTGCGGCCGGGGCTCCGTCATACCGCCGCCGCCGGTCTCGGCGAGGATGATCCGCGCACCGCTTCGGAAGGTCACATAAGCCCACAGCCAATCGAGCGCAACGACGATGCGCGAGCGAAAGCCGATCAGGAAGTAAATATGGGCAAAGACCCAGAGGAGCCAAGCGAACTGGCCCGAGAGTCTCATCCAGCCGAAATCCACCACCGCATTGTTGCGTCCGATCGTCGCCAGGCTGCCCTGATGTCGGTAGCGGAACGGCGGCGGCAGTGGGGCCCCTTCGACCCGCGCCCGGATCACGGCGGCGGCGTAGCGCCCCATTTGCTTCGCGGCGGGAGCAATGCCGGGCGCGGCTTTTCCATCCCAGCTGCGCGAGGCGCAGGTATCGCCGATAGCGAAAATTTCCGGACAACGCGGAACCGAGAGATCGTCAAGCACCTCGATGCGCCCGGCACGGTCGGCGGCAGCGTTCAGCCATGTCGCCGCCGGCGATGCGGCGACGCCCGCCGCCCACAAGATGCTGCGCGCGTCGATCCGCTCGCCGGCCACCTCGACGCCCGCGGCATCGCACCGTGTGACGGCTTTGCTCAACCGCACCTCCACGCCGAGCTGCTCGAGCGCCCGCTGGGCGGCCGCAGACAATCTCGGCGGAAAACTCGGCAGGATTCTCGAGCCGGCCTCGATCAACACGATCCGCGCGTCGGAAGGATTGATCCGGCGAAAATCGTGGACCAGGGACGCCTTTGCCAGTTCGGCGATGGCGCCGGCAAGTTCCACGCCTGTCGGGCCGGCGCCAACCAGCACGAAATTGAGCAGTCGACGGCGCTCGCTCGGCTCTTGCGAAATCTCTGCCGCCTCGAAGGCCGCAAGCACACGCTGGCGGATGGTGAGCGCGTCGGCCAGCGTTTTGATGCCGGGCGCGAAACGCTCCCATTCGTCATGGCCGAAATAGGCGTGTCGGGCACCCGTCGCGATGACCAGGAAGTCATAGCGCACGTGCTCCTCGCCCATCAACACCGACCGTCCCTCCACATCAATCCCCGTCACCGTCTCCATGAGCACGGTGGTATTGGCTTGCGTATGAAGAATCGCGCGGATCGGAGCCGCGATCGCGTTCGGCGCCAGCCCGGCAGTCGCCACCTGATAAAGCAGCGGCTGGAACAGGTGATAGTTGTGCCGATCGATCAGCGTGACATCGACGGGCGCCCGAGCGAGCGCACGCGCTGCGGACAAACCGGCGAAGCCGCCGCCGATAATGACCACGTGCGGCCGTGCAGCTTCCGTCATCGGGCGAATCGGCTCAGACATCCATGCACCTCCTGCGCCCGAGCGACCTACGACGGGCCGGCTATTCCATGAACCAACCGTGGCTGACGATGAGGGACTGGCCGGTCAACGCGTTCGTTTTCGCTGCGGCAAAAAAGAGCACAGCCTCGGCGACGTCCTCGGTCGTCGTAAATTCGCCGTCGACCGTTTCCCTTAGCATCACATTGTGAACGACCTCGTCCTCGGAAATTCCGAGCTCTTTTGCTTGTTCGGGGATCTGCTTATCCACCAGGGGCGTCCGCACGAAGCCGGGGCAGACAACGTTCGCCCGCACCCCGTGCTTGGCACCTTCCTTGGCGACGACCTTGCAGAGCCCAACCAGGCCGTGCTTCGCGGTGACGTAAGGGGCTTTGAGCAGCGAGGCCTCCTTGGAGTGCACCGAGCCGATGTAGATGATCGCACCGCCCTTCCCCTTGTACATATGGCGCAGGCAGGCCTTCGTGGTCAGGAACGCGCCGTCCAGGTGGATTGCGAGCATCTTCTTCCATTCGCCAAACGGAAACTCGTCGATCGGCTTCACGATCTGGATGCCGGCATTGCTAACGAGAATGTCCACCCCGCCGTAGCGTTCCGCGGTAGCATCAACGCCGGCCTCGACGGCCGACTCGTCGCTCACGTCCATCGCGACGCCCATGGCAACGCCGCCGCAGCGACTGATTTCATTCGCGGTCGCCTGCGCGGCCGGCAATTGCAGGTCGGCGATCACGACTTTTGCGCCCTCGACCGCGAAGCGCTTGGCGATCTCCTTGCCTATGCCGCTCGCGGCGCCGGTGATGATGGCGACCTTGCCGTCGAGATGTGCCATGATGAATTCCTTTCGATCCTAGAGCGGGGGCGCATCGCGTCTTGCCGAACTCCTTGCGGGAGATCGAGCCAATTCGCCGACGCTGACGAAACATGCTCCCCGAATTGGCGAAGTCGTGCCCCCCAGTCTTCGGGCGCGTTCCCGGCGATGATCGCGCAGTTGATCGCGCCGATCGAGATGCCGGCGACCCAGTCCGGCTGATAATGGCATTCGGCCAACGCCTCGTACACCCCGGCCCGATACGAGCCGAGCGCGCCACCTCCCGGGAGGGCGAGCGTGATCTGCTTGTCGATCCTGCCCTTGCGTCATGGTTCGGGATCTTTGAGGCAGTGCGACCTGGCACCGGTCAGCGGGAATAGCCGACGGCCGACCCTTGTCTGGCGTCGAGCAAGCCGTAAACCCCGCCCAGAACCGCACCGTAGATAAGGTGAAGAACAAGCGTCGCCACGGTCGCCTGAGGCCCGAGCGACAGCGCGAATAAGCCATGGCCGGCCAAGGGCGTGAAGATGATCATCATCGCGAGCCAGGCCAGAGCTCCGAAAATAAGGCCCTTGACGACCGGAGCGCCTGGAAGGCTTGCCTGTAACGCCGCAGAGATGATGCCCCATGCGACTGTCCCGAGGACGAAGTGGCCAATCCACCCAAATGGAAGGGGTAAGGTCATGCCTGTCAGGTGGTCCGCGACATGCACGATATCTTCGATTGGATCGAGTTCCGGCACTAGCCCCATGGAATGCTTCACCAGCATCATCGCCGACAGCACGACCGTGGCGACGAAACCTGCGGCGATCCCTGTTCCGATCATTCTTGGAGTCATTGGATCCTCCTGTTTGATCAAGCTGTGCGGCGCACCCCGTCGGAGTCTGAATTCTCTGTCTTGCGGGGCGTGCGGCTGCGGAGGTCAACATTCTGCCGAACCAAATAACGACGCTTGCTTGCTTACGCCCTCCGCTCGTTGAGGCGGCATTGATGCGCGCCAACGCGGAAGGACTCTCACAGCGGCCATTATCGAGAATGATGCAACCCTAGGCATATCACGTCCTTCTACAGACTCGGTGATCAAAAGCTCGTGAGAGATTATGCATACGAAAATTGCCGAAATTATCAAATTATGCCTACAAAAATTTCCGCTAGATGGGCAAATATTCTATATATAAAATTTCCGTTAGATGGGCAAATATTCTATCTATAATGAATTATCGCGAGTTTTGTTACGATCTGCGTCGCTTGTACCCGGCGACGCGTCGTATCAGTCCAAGAGTGTCCAGCTTTTTCACTGACCTGGCGGCGCCCGCTCGGCTGGCGTAGGCCGTCGTGTTGCCAGAGATCCGCCCCACATTGATAGGTCTTGGTCGTTTGCCAATTGTCAATGGGCACGAAAATCTGATAATCTTGTGTTTTCAAATCTGCATCTTCAAACCTGCATCTTCAAACCTGCATCTTAAAACCTGCATCTTCAAACCTGCGTTTTCAAACGTGGAGGAGCCCATCAAACAAGGAGGAGTCTATCAAACTTTGGAGGAGCCTATGAGACCCGTGAACATGGAATGTACGTACTCCGCTGATGCTCGGAAGGCGTCGATGAGCCGCGTCCGTGACTGCTTCATCATCGTAACCCTCGTAGGTCTCACGTTCGGATTGGCTACGAAGGCCGTTGGCCAAGCCGATTCTCAGAGATCACACGCAGAGTGGCAACAGTATAATGGAGGTTACGACGCCACACGATTTTCTTCGCTCACGCAGATCAACACTAACAACGTCAGCTCCCTCCGGGAGGTGGCCCGGTTCAAGATTCCAGAGACGACGAGCTTCCAGGCCGACCCCGTCGTCGTCGGCGGCACCCTGTACGTGACCACGCTGCACAATACTTACGCAATCGACGCGCGGACCGGTCAACAACGATGGGTGCGCCTCCACGATTTGAAAAATCCGGGACCCGGAAGGCTGGGCCGCGGGGTGGGCTATGCCGATGGTCGCGTGTTCCGGGGCCTGGCTGACGGGCACGTGTTGGCGATGAATGCGAGCACCGGCGACGTGATCTGGGACGTGGTCGGCGCAGATCCCAAGGCGGGCGAGTTCTACACCGCGGCGCCTGTGGTGTGGGAGGGACGCGTCTACCTAGGGAACGCCGGCAGCGACTACGGAGGAATCGGCCATATCAAGGCATTCGACGCGAAGACCGGCAAGCAGTTATGGAGCTTCGATACCGTGCCATCAGCCGGCGAAGCGGCCAAGACTTGGCCGAGCGAACCCAACAAATTCAAAGCTGGAGGCGGGACATACACGTCCTATGCATTGGATCCTGAAGCCGGCCTGCTTTACTCGCCGGTCGGCAACCCAGGCCCGGATTTCCTCAGAGAGTACCGCTCGGGCGACAATCTTTACACATGCAGCGTCATTATTCTTGATGCCAGGACCGGAGAGCTCAAAGGGTACCGCCAATTCGTCAAAAACGATTTCCACGACTGGGATATGGCAGCAAGCCCGATCCTGTTCACGTCCAGGGCCGGTCGGAAGATGGTCGCCGCGGCCGGCAAGAACGGGTACCTCTATGGTCTCAGCCGCGATTTGCAGGAGCTTTCCTTTCAGGTGCCGGTCACGCGGATCGAGAATGCTGATGCGCCGCTGACAGCCGAAGCCACCCACTTCTTGCCGGGCATGCACGGTGGAACCAACTTCTACGGGCCGTCGTATTCGCCACCACTGAACACGCTTTTCGTTCCCGCGATTGACTGGGGATCAACCATTAAACTCGTCCCTCCCGAAGCCCTCAAGCACCATCCGCCCCAGCCCTTTACCGGTGCAGTGAACGCTTTTGGCGACCATGACGCGGAGCGGTTTGGCCATATCACTGCCGTCGACGCCGACAGCGGCCACGTGCTGTGGAAGTACGACACCGATACGCCCATGCTCGCGTCCG
>DATGCX010000307.1:0-3145 GCA_035311445.1 Xanthobacteraceae bacterium
TTTGGGATATCGCATAAATGCGTACGCCCTTTGACTTGAAGCCGCTGCCGCGGATCCGCCTGTGTTAGCGCAAATCTGCAAAATCGGATAAAGGCAGCTGTAACCGCTTCCCGGTCGCTTGATCGCTGCGGTCCGGTCGACATCAATCCGGCGGAGATCAAACTCTCCACCCTCACGCGGGAGAAAATCGCGAATATTTGAAAAAGCGACTTTAGCCAGCTCGAGCACGACTGCGTGGGCCGATGTTTTCGCCACCGGAGGCCGATCGAAACCGCCAGGCGAGGCCGATCGTAATCGCCACCCGAGGCCGACGGAAATCGCCACCTCAGGCCGGAGTTTTCGCCACCCTCTGCCGCAGGCCTTCGGCGGGAGCGGAACGTGAACCACGGCGACAAGATCAATTCTATATTGACCAAGGATCGCCAATCAAGTAGTCTTTTAATCGTCTAGAATAAATTTGTTGATGTGGCGGGAGGCTGTGGATTAGGTGAATAATGGGGATAACTTTCGTAAGTAATTGTCTTATTTGTTATTTTCTACCCTCAGTCACTGCCGGGCGGGCACGACGGCGCATCGACTCGCCGCGCAGCTCGATGCGGTAGGCGTTGTGAACCAGACGGTCGAGGATCGCGTCTGCGTACGTCGGATCGCCAATCTGATCGTGCCAGCGATCCACGGGGATTTGCGTGGCAATGATGGTCGAGCCGCGGTCGTGGCGATCATCGATGACCTCCATGAGGTCGCGACGTTGATCGGCGGTGAGCTTGACCATTGCCCAATCATCAATCAGAAGCACTCGGGTCCGGGCTAGACTGGTTAACGCGCGGGCCTGGCGAGCATGCAGACGCGCCACGGCGAGTTCGTCGAGCAAACGCGACAGTCGCTTGTAAAGTACCGAGTAGCCGTCGCGCGCCGCCCGATTGCCCAGCGCGCAACAAATCCAACTTTTGCCGATTCCGGCTGGCCCGACCAAAAGGACGTTGAGGTGTTGGCGGATCCATCGGCCAGTTGCCAGCGTCTGAACCGTCGCACGATCCAGGCCGCGGGAAGTACGCAGGTCGAGATTTTCCAGGCACGCATCCTGGCGCATGCCGGCGCGGCGTAGCCGCTGCGCCAGCGCGGCATTGAGCGCGGCGGTGTGCTGGCGATCAACGAGCAGCGCGAAGCGCTCCTCGAACGATAACGCCGTCAGATCGGGCTGATCGAACTGTCCCTGGAACGCCTCGGCCATGGCGTTCAGGCGCAGGGCATAGAGTTTCTCGATGGTTTGCTGATGCATAACATCTCCTTGATGGTTAATGGTAGTAGTCGGAACCGCGCACGTTGTCGTGCAACCCTGGCCCGTCATCGGGCAACGGATCGGGGATCGCGCGGCGGCTTTTAAGCAGTTCCTCGACGAAGCCGGACGAGTGCGCGCCGGCGGACAAGGCCCGGCGGCATGCCGCTTCGAGGCGTTCGGGCGAGTGCTGGCGAGCCAGGCGTAGGATGCCAAGGCAGGAGCGCACGCCCTGCTGGATGTGGTCACGCCCGGTCAGCAAATGCTCGACATAGGTCGCCGTCGCAACGCCGATCTTGGCGGCCTCGGCGCGGATCCGATCCGGTGTCTGATTCGCCACCGCACTGTGCGCCGGCGGCATGTGCTCGGGCGCTGTCATCCAGATATTGCGTCCGGTCACGCGGACATGGCTGGCAACCCGCTCGCCGCGATAGAAGATCTGCACGGTGGTCGGGGTCACGAAGGCGTCGACCGCCTTGTGCACCAGCCGATACGGCACGGAGTAGAAGTTGTATTGCAGTGCAATATGATAGTCGACGTTAACCGTGCAAGCGATCGTCCACTCGCCGATGACGTAGGGCGCTGCCGGCAGTGGCTTGAGGGCGGCCCGCTCGACGGCTTCGAACAGTGCGCGGCGACTGCCGGCCCGCGGTGCGGCCATCGGCTTGTCATTGAGTTCGGTGACCAGCGCCGCGAGCTTCGCGTTCAGCTCTGCCAATGAGAAGAACTGATGATGGCGCAGCGGCGCCAGCACCCACATCTCCACCAGTCTGACCGCGTTCTCTGCGGAGGGTTTGTCTTTCGGGCGGCGCACGCGCGCCGGCACCACGGCGGTTTCGTAGTGCTTGATCAATGCAGCATAGCTGGCGTTGATGACCGGGTCGTAGTAGGAGGGATGGGTGACGCCAACTTTCAGATTGTCCGGCACGACCCGCGCCGTCACACCATCTAGAAAATTAAACAACCGAATATGCGAGCTCAGCCAGTCCGTGTGACCTTGCGTCCAGGTCGCTTCCGCGTAAATCAGTCCCGAGCACGGCAGGCAGGCGACAAAAATCTGCGCCTGTCGCGGCACTCCGCTATCCATCACTGTCACTGTGTCGCCCGCGTAATCAACCTGCACCATCTCGCCGGCACGGTGAACCTGGTGCATCGACAAACTGCGGCCGGATGACTTCTGCCAGCGGCTCAGCAGCAGTTTGAACTGGCTGAACTCGTAGCCGTCGGGATACGCGGCTTTATATTCCAACCATAGCAGCTTGCGCGTGACGTGCTTGTGCCGCCGTAGTTCCGCGTCGACTGCGGCCCAGTCCGGCGTCGGCCGCTTGTGGTCGACCTCCACCGGCGGAAACAGCGCTGCCTTCAGCGCGCCATCCGACAAGCTATTGACGGTCGTCGCGTCAATTCCGGCCGCCGCTGCGCGTCCCAGGTACAGGCGCACGGTCGACCGGGCCAGCCCGGCCCCGGCCGCCACCGCGCTCACATTCTCGCCCAACTCCGCATGCAACCGCAGAACTTCTCTAACCCGCCGCATTTCCGACCTCGGTCTCGGCATCTCCCCCCTCGCTGACAAAAAAGCGCGGAGGATAGCCGCATTACTTCCGTGTCGGCCGCGGCGACGTCTCTTCCGGGGGTGGCGAAAATCCCGGCCTCAGGTGGCGATTTCCGTCGGCCTCAGGTGGCGGTTTCAATCGGCCTCAGGTGGCGATTTCCGTCGGCCTCGGGTGGCGATTACGATCGGCCTCGGGTGGCGATTTCGGTCGGCCCGTGCATCTCTGCCCGCCTTCATGCGTGCCGCCGGGACGATCCACAATTTCTCGGCGAGATCGCCGAACTCGTACCAGGTGGCTTTGCGCACCTCGCCCGAGC
>DATGCX010000308.1:0-12998 GCA_035311445.1 Xanthobacteraceae bacterium
TGCGGTACTCCACCGTCGCCGACGTTCAACCGATGTGATCACCTCGACCTGAGTCTTTGCCATTGTGACTACTCCTGCGAATAGTCACGTGACCTCACACACCCAGGCGCTCTGCAAGGCGGCCTTTACCGGACGGATACGATGCTTTGGAGAGTTTTGCTGGAGATGAATTGAAGCTCAGGAGATCTCCATTGAAGAATTCAGAGTGGTTGGACTCAGGAAATAAGTCCCGAGATGGACGAGGATCAGGCCACCGCAAAGGAACTTCGTGATGTTGCGAATCGTGGGCGAGGTGATGCCGATTTGGACAAAGTGTTAAATTGGGCCAAGAGCCATCCTGGAAAGAGACTTCAAGGGAATTACGATTACCGTCCCCGTAAAATTGGCTCCGTGGCTGACCCTGAAAGCATAATCGCCGATGCTAGCTAAAGCAACGATTCAAGGTCGCTGAAACAGTTAAACGCTGGTGGCGCGCTTAGGGAAATCGCAATGCGACATGGCGCGCGCGGGGAGGTGTCCAAGGATCCGCACGAATGACTCGAAGGAGACCTTCGTAAGTGGATGTAAGGTCGCGATTAGGTCGCACTCACCTTAAGCTGCTCAATCACTCTTGCCGCATCGCACAGGGTCCGCAGCCTTAGTACCACTAGATGCCGGTACTCCGCACCGTTCAAGGGCTGCTCAAACCGTAGGCGCCGTTCTCTCCACGTACTCCAGGCCCATCTGATTGGGTGGCTCGGTCGCAACCAACGGGCGCCAATCTTCTTTGTTTCCAGCCCAAGCTCCTTTTGGTCGAAACGTGCAATTGACCGTTTTAAGCGCGGAAGCGAGGGTCGTGGCCATAGCTGCCTTGCCAGTCCCCGAGGTCCCAATTGCCACAACGCGCATCTGCCCTCTCGATCCTTCTCTCCGTGAATAGGGATATCCAGTTGCGCGCCTGAAACTCAACGTCTGTTGCTGGCCCATCGCGTCAAATTCCGCAATGCGGCATACTCAATCCCCGCCTTGCCCCTATTCCGCAGCCTCCGTTGCCGGCGTCCCGCCTTCCGGAAAAAACTTCTCCATCCGCGGCGTAACGCCATTCCGTCGCATCTCGTCGAGCCAGAGCGCGTGGATGCGCGGATCCTGGTCCTGGTATTCGATCTGGTCGCCGCCCTCCTTGATGTCGAGCGACACCGCGCCCTTCTCGCCGGGCTTGATGCCGAGGAGCGAGCGCCGCTGCTGCATTGTGAGCGGATAACGCAATCCGCCGACCCCGGTGGCGAGGTAGCGCGCCGGGAAATTGCTTGTGTTGAAATGCTGGTGGAACTGCCGGTCGGCTGGTGGAAATACCACGCCGTGCTTCCAGTCGAGCCGCCGGAAGTCTTTCTCGGCCTCATACCACAACAGCGAATAGCCGTGCCCGGTGACGCACATGACGTGGAAGCCGGGCCCGTGGCGGTGGCCTTTCTTGTACGTGCCGACCGGCATTTCGGAGATGTGGGCGTGCATGGTTCCGTCGGCGAGTACGAACATGATGTTGGTCCCGCCGGCGCCGCGATCGCCCCAGGATTTCAGCTCGATGGCGGCGAGATCGGGGATGAAATTGGTCTCCCACATGTGATTGCCGGGCCGGACCGTGATGAGATCGCCTTCGCCGGAAAAATATTCATTCTTGCCGGTGCGCGCGGTGAATTCATACTCGGTTCCGAACACGAACCGCCCGTCGTGGAACGTGTTCATGACCAGCGGCAGGTCGGTGGTAGAAACAATAAGGGCGCGCTCGCGGCCCGAGCCGTTGAAATGGCGATGCCTGGCGTTGAGCGGGATCGCGAACAGGCTGCGCGGTCCCCATTCGAAACTCTTCTGGCGTCCGTCGGCAAATTCGATCTGGGTCGAGCCGGTTCCCTCCAGCACATAGACCACGTCTTCGTAGAGATGACGCTGCGGCGTCGTCGCGCCGCCCGGCGGGATGTCGAACACGAGCATGTTAGCGAAGTCGCCGCGGCCCTTGAGATGCACCGCCGCCGCCCTGACCCCGCAGCGCGGCCACATCTCGGTTTCGACCGCGAACAGGTCGACCGCGAAGTCGTCGAACACGCGCAGCCCTTCCGCTTCGACCCAATCGAGGTAGGCATCAACGCCGTAGCGCGGCTTCTGCTCGCTCATGGTTTTCCTTCCCTTGCGCCTTTCCTCGCTTCTTCTCCCTTGTCCCACAAGGCAGGGCAATTGCATTGGGCGGGACACCTCTTCTCCCTCTCCCCGCTTGCGGGGAGAGGGTCGGGGTGAGGGGGCGTGCCCCCAGGCTCAGACTTGGGGCCAGGCCCCCCTCACCCGGAATGAGCGCGAAGAACGCGCTCATTCCCACCTCTCACCGCAGGCGGGGAGAGGTGAAGGCGCCGCGTCAAATGCGATTGCCCTGCCCCACCAGGGGGAGGGAGCAAAAGCGCCGTAGCAAGCATGTTTGCCGGACAGTCAACTCGACAACGGTCACGAAAACAACAACGATTTGATCACAACCGGGACCACGCCCGGCGGCGAAATCAGTTTCCCGACATCGACGAAATCGAGTTCCGCCAGCTGCACCCCGTCGATCGAGACGAGATCGCCGGAAAGCCCGAGTTCCTCTGTCAGGATGCGACCCATGGTCTTGCCGATATCGCCATCGATCATGAGCAGCAGGGGCTCGCGCCGCCGCCCGTCGGGCGCGACCGCCGCCATGATAGCCGCCCCGGCCGCCGCTATGCGTGGGTGGTCGGGATCGCCATGCCACGAGAACGCAATCGCGACCCGCGCATCCGGGTCGAGGTCGAGGCGGACGAGGCCCGCTCTGATTGCGGACGTAATGGCCGCCCTATCGATCGCTCCACCAAGATCAAGGCCGATCGGAACAACCGGCACGTTACGCACCGGCAGCACGCCGTCCAGCGGCAGGTGGATGGTCTTGCCGCTGACCTGCACGGTGAACTGCGAAGCCCCGATCACGGTGGCGCGGATGCGCTGCCCGGGATCGATCAGCTTCAGCGTCGCGCGCCGGGCGAGCTCGGTGCGGAGTTCGTCGGCCAGCGGTAGGGCGATGTCGCCGTAGTTGCGGCTCTCATACCCGAACAGATATTCTGCGACACCACCCGAAAACGTGATCGCCTCAGGCGTAAGGGTGCGCGGCAGCGGGGTGGTGAGGAGCAGCGCCTGGCCGAGCGCGTCCGGCGCCATGCCGAGGATGTAATCGGCCGCGATCGCCGCGAGGCGATGCGCAATCGCTTGGCGGGCCGCAGGATTTGCGAGCGTCGCGACGTCGGTGCCGATGCCGAGCGCGTCGGCGACGAGACGGGCGGAATCGTCGACCCGCGTGAAATCGCCCCTGTCGTCTGCGGCGATCAGCCGGCCGCCGACCGCGAACGCCGCCACGCCGAGGAAAGTCCCCTTGTCGATCAGGGCAAGCTTGGTGGTGCCGCCGCCGATGTCGACATGCAGGACGCACGCATTGCGCTCCTTCGACAGCCTGACAGCGCCGGAGCCGTGGGCCGCAAGCGTGCTTTCAAGCTTGTGACCGGCGGTGGCGCAGACGAACTTGCCGGTCTCGGTGGCAAACAACTCGTCGATTGCCCGCGCATTGTGGCGCTTGATGGCCTCGCCGGTCAGGATCACGGCGCCGCTGTCGATGTCTTCGCGGGTAAGGCCGGCCTCACTGTAACAGCCCGCGATGAAGGCGCCGAGCTTGGCGGCATCGATGGTGCCGTCGGGCAAGAACGGAGTGAGCATGATCGGCGAGCGCGAGGTCACCTGGCGATGGACGACAACGAAGCGGCTCGACAGGCCCTGCGACTGGCGCTGCAACAGCACTTTGGCGAACAACAGATGAGACGTGGAGCTGCCGATATCGATCCCGATGGTGGAAAGTTCGACATTCTCCTGGCTCCAGATGTAGCGCGCGATGGCAGCGCGCTCCTCATCCGACATGGTGAGGTGTTCGTGGAAGATGTCGAGTTCGTGCATGAAGACGCTACGTGAGTCGTAAGGTCGTAGCCCGGATTGAGCGCAGCGAAATCCGGAACGACCGCTCCCGGATTTCGCTGCGCTCAATCCAGGCTACGGAACCGTAGCATGCCCACGCCGGAGCGGGCCACCGCCCGCCACTGCGCGGCTTGTCATACCTGCCATGAGCCCCTAAAGCACAACCTGCGCTATCCCGCGAGTACGCCCATGAAACGCAGCACCGATCGCATCCTGACCAGTCATGTTGGCAGCCTGATCCGGCCGCCGGAGCTGATCGGGTTTCTGCGCGCGCAGCAGGAGCGACAACTGATGGACGAGGCGGCATTTGCGAAGTGCCTGGCAGACTCCGTCACCGACATTGTGCGCCAGCAGGCGGAGGTCGGTATTGACGTCGTGGACGACGGCGAATTCGGCAAGACCATCAGCTGGTCGCAATATGCTCTGGAGCGACTTTCGGGCTTCGAGCGGCGCCCGATAAAAGGCGGCGTCAATCCGTTCGCGCGCGGCGCCGATCGCACTCGCTTCGCGGCGTTCTATGCCGAACTCGACGCGCGCGACGCGCCCGCAACCCAATGGGAAGCGGCCTGCATCGGACCGATCACCTATACGGGGCAAGCGGCGCTCCGACGCGACATCGATAATCTCAAGGCGGCGCTCGCAAACGTGAGCGTCGTCGAGGCGTTCCTGCCGGTCGCAGCGCCGGCGAGCGTGATCCCGGACCGCAAGAATGAATACTATGCGAACGAAGATGCGTGCCTGCAGGCGATCGCCGAGGCGATGCGCACCGAATACCGGATGATCATCGATGCCGGGTTCCTGGTACAGCTGGACGATGCCCGTACCGCTGTCACCTATGACCGCATGGTGCCGCCCGCGAGCTTCGCGGATTACCGGCGCTGGGTTGAAAATTACGTGGATGTGGTCAACCACGCGCTCGAAGGCATCCCGGAGGACCGCGTGCGCTATCACGTGTGCTGGGGCAGCTGGCCGGGGCCGCACACCACCGACGTTCCGCTGCGGGATATCGTCGATCTCATCCTTAAGATGCGGGCCGGCGCCTATGTGATCGAGGGCGCCAATCCGCGCCACGAGCACGAGTGGAAGGTGTGGCGAGACGTCAAGCTGCCGCCCGGCAAGGTGCTGATGCCCGGCGTCATCAGTCACGCCACCAACATCGTCGAGCACCCGGAACTGGTCAGCGAACGGATCGTGCGGTTGGCCCGGCTGGTCGGCCGCGAGAACGTGATCGCCAGCACCGACTGCGGCTTTGCCCAGAGCCCGATGTACCGGCGGGTTCACCCCAGCATCATGTGGGCGAAGTTCGAGGCACTGGTGGAAGGCGCGCGTCTCGCGAGCCGAGAGCTGTGGGGGTAGGTCCTTTACCTCTCCCCCGCAGGGGAGAGGTCGGATTCCGAGCGCAGCGAGGAATCCGGGTGAGGGGTTCTCGCACTCTCCATAGTCTGAGTGCCCCTCACCCGCCGTCTCGCTTCGCTCGCCGGCGACCTCTCCCTCCGGGAGAGGTGAAGATCGTCGCTACGCTCGTCAGCACAAAATCGGCTGCCCCTAGGTCCCGCGCAGGCTATAACATTCGGCCTCAGCAGAGGGACCAACCATGTCAGCTTCATCCCACAGCGACGCGGCGCCTGCATCCACCGTGGTGGCTGATATCGAAGGGGACAGAACGGCACCGGACTCGCACCTCATCGCCGACCTGGTCACGGCGAACCACATTCTGTTCGAGCAGCGTGTGGTCGATGCGTTCGGGCACGTCAGCGTGCGGCACGACAAGCGGCCGGACCGCTTCCTGCTCGCGCGCAGCATGGCGCCGGCGCTGGTGACTGCGACGGACATTCTGGAATTCGACCTCGACGGCAGTCCGCTCGCCGCCGCCGGCAGGCCGGTCTATCTCGAACGGTTCATCCACGGCGAAATCTATCGCGTGCGCCCGGACGTGGGCGCAGTCGTGCACAGTCATTCCCACGCCGTCATCCCGTTCGGCGTGGTGCAATCACACAAGCTGCGCGCGATCTTCCACATGAGCGGCTTCGTCGGCATTGAAACGCCGATCTTCGAAATCCGCGAATGCGTCGGCGACGGCAGCGATCTCCTGGTCCGCAATCGCGAGCTGGGCGCCGCGCTGGCGAAGTCGCTGGGACCGAAATCGGTCGTGCTGATGCGCGGCCATGGCGTGACCGTGACCGGCCCCACTTTGCAGGAAGCGGTCTATCGCGGCGTCTATGTGGACGTGAACGCACGGCTGCAGCTTGAAGCGATCGGCCTCGGCGCGGTCAATTATCTCACCGAACCGGAAGCCCGCGCAGCAGCAGCAGCCAACGCATCCCAGATCGGCCGCGCCTGGGAGCTGTGGAAAATGAAGGTGGAGGGCGGGGTATGAAGCGTCGGCCGGGCAGGCTCTTCTCCCTCCCCCCTTGTGGGGGAGGGTCGGGGTGGGGGGTCGAGGAGTTGCGGCCAAACAGTGCCCCATTCCCCGACCCCCACCCCCGACCCCTCCCCACAAGGGGGAGGGGGGAAGAAACGGCGCGCCAAATCCGGGTGCCCAGCCCGCAAGCGGAGGAGGGGAGCTGCGCCGCACCCGCGGGTCGTTGCCGAGGCGATCGATCTGCAGGATCGATCGGTAGTGCGGCGTTGCTGGCCGCACTTACCCTCGTCCTCGCCTCCGCCGCCCACGCCCAATCGGTCGAGAGCTTCTATCGCGGCCGTACCGTGACGATCGTGGTCGGCTACAGCGTCGGCGGCGGCTACGATGCGCACGCGCGTGTGCTCGCTCGCCATCTCGGCAAGCATATTCCAGGCAATCCCTCGGTGGTTGTTCAAAACATGCCGGGCGCCGGCAGCCTGCGCGCCGCCAACTATCTCTACAACGCCGCCCCGAAGGACGGCACAATGCTCGGCGTGTTCGCGCGTGGTATGGCGATGGAGCCGTTGATCGGCGCAAGCAGCACCAATTTCGATTCGCGCAAATTTACCTGGATCGGCAGCGGCACCAACGAAGTCAGCGTCTGCGCCACGTGGCATGCCGCCAAGGTGAAGACCTGGAGCGAGGGCCTCGCGATCCCCTTCACGGTGGCCGGGGAGGGCTCGGGTTCCGACCCCGACATCTTTGCCATCATGCTCAGAAACGTATTCGGCTCCAAGATGCGGCTGGTGTCCGGCTATCCGGGCGGCGCCGACATGACGCTTGCGATCGAACGCGGCGAGGTCGACGGCCGGTGCGGCTGGACCTGGTCGAGCGTGAAGCTGCAACGGCCCGACTGGATCACCGACCACAAGCTCAATGTGCTGATTCAGCTTGCCTTGCAGCCGAGCCCCGAACTGCCGGGCGTGCCGTTTATCATGGACCTCGCCACCACCGAGCGCCAGCGCCAGATCGTCAGCCTGGTACTCAGCCGCCAAGCGATGGGCCGACCGCTGGTGGCGCCACCGGGCACGCCGGACGACCGCAAGGAAGCGCTGCGTCGCGCCTTCGACGCCACTATGGCGGACCCTGACTTCGTCGCTGAGGCGACCGCCCGCAGCCTTGAGGTCAATCCCGTGACCGGCGCCGAACTCGACAAGCTGCTCGTTGAGCTTTACGCGACGCCGCCCGCCATCGTGGCGGAGACCAAGGCGATTTTCGCCGAAGGGGCGAAGTAGGCACTATCCCTCCCCGTCTTCGGGGAGGGGTGGCGCGAAGCGCCGGGTGGGGTGCCACAGGCGAGACGGTGCCGCGGAAAGAACCCCACCCTGCCCTCCCCGACGACGGGGAGGGATAGTGCCCCTCCGTGGCCGCAATTTTGCGCATCTCCATCGCCGCCGCGCGCACCGCCTTGATGATGTTCTGATAGCCAGTGCAGCGGCACAGGTTCGAGGCGAGGACGTCGAGCATGTCCTCGTCGCCGATGTCGGGCTGGCGTTCCAGCACGTTGACGGCGAGCATCAAGAAGCCCGGCGTGCAAAAGCCGCACTGCAGGCCGTGATGGTCGATGAAGGCCTGCTGGATCGGATGCAGCGTGTCGCCGTTGGCGAGCCCCTCGACGGTGCGGATTTTTTTGCCGTTCGCCTGGACGGCGAACATCAGGCAGGCCCGCACGGCTTCATCCTCCAGGATGACCGTGCAGGCGCCGCAGATGCCGTGCTCGCAACCGATATGGGTCCCAGTCAGCCCGCAATCGTCGCGGATGACATCGACCAGTGTGCGGCGCGCCTCGGTCCGCACCGCATAGTCGCGGCCGTTGATGTTGAGGGTGATATCGAATTTCTCGGTCATGGGAAGCCACACAATACGGCGTCATTCCGGGGCGCCGGCGCAAGCCGGCGAGCCCGGAATCCATACTTCCGGACGGTGGTTATGGATTCCGGGTTCGGCCTTTCAGGTCGACCCGGAATGACAAGGATGGGAATTCTAATCGTACGCAATCAGCGTCCCTCTCACGCCCCCTTCGGCAAAAACTTCGCA
The DNA here is from genome assembly GCA_035311445.1 of Xanthobacteraceae bacterium. GTDB lineage: Bacteria > Pseudomonadota > Alphaproteobacteria > Rhizobiales > Xanthobacteraceae > JAJPKK01. The sequence goes on from DATGCX010000308.1 coordinate 8,432, forward strand.
AATTTCGCGCGAACGCGTGCGTCAAGCTCCTTGCTGGAACGTGCCTCTATGGGGAACGAGTCGCGGCGCGCCCACGGTTTGCACGCGTCGATCACAACCCGGGCATTACGCGGGTCCTCGTGGCTGTAAGCCATGGGATCGAGCGTGGTGCTCCAGCAGCCGCGCAGCACCTCGATGTCTTCGCGCGGATCGAACCGCGTGCACATCGCCCAAACCACCTGGTTCATGTCGGCGGGATCAATGTCGTCGTCGACCACGATCACCCAGCGGTTTGCGTAGGCGCCCGCATGGCACTGCGACGCGATGACGCCGGCCTGCTTGGAATGGCCGCCATACATCTGCTTGATGGCGACGGTGAGCCACAACCGGCTGCCGCCGGCCTCGTGGGACCATATGCCTTTAACCTCCGGGATGCCGGCGGCTTCGAGCTGGTTCCACACCGCGCCGCACCGGTAGGTGCCGCGATAGAAAGTATCATCGTTGGGCGGCATGCCGGGCACAGCGCCGAGCAGGATCGGATCATCGCGATGCCAGAAGGTCTCGATGCGGATTGCGGGCTCGCGTTTCTTGCCGCCTGCGTAGTAGCCAGTCCATTCGCCGAGCGGCCCTTCATCGACCAGATCGTCAGGATGAACGAACCCCTCGAATGCGATCTCCGCATGGGCCGGGATCGGGAGGCCGGTCTTGGGGCCAAGAAATACCTCGACCGGTTCGCCGAGTAGGCGGCCGGCCGCATCGTATTCGTTCTTGCCATACGGAATTTCGATGCCGGCCACCATGAACAGCGCCGGGTGCATGCCGCACACCACCGCGATCGGGCACGACTTTCCGAGTTCGTGCCAGCGCCGCATGATGAGGTTGCCGTGCTTGCCCTTCGACGTCATGATCGAGGCGACGCTTCTGTCCTGCACCTGGATGCGATAGGCGCCGTAGTTGATCCAGCCGGTGTCGGGGTGGCGCATGATCACCATGCAGCCGGTGCCGATGTAGTGGCCGCCGTCATGCTCGTGCCATTTCGGCGTCGGAATTTTCAGGATGTCGATGTCGTCCCCGGTGGCGACGTTTTCCATCAGCGGGCCGCTCTCCACCGTGACGGGCGGGATGATCTCAGGATTTTTCATGTAATTGCGCCAGTAGCGCACCAGATCCATTCCACTCGTATCCGCCGACATGCCGAGCGTGAGATTGATGCGCCGCACCGAGGTGAGAATGTTCGCCACCACGCGATGCCGGGGCGGGAATCCCGGGATGCCATCGAACATCACGGCGGACGCCCCCATGGTGCGCTGGTAGATGTCGACGATGCCGCCGATTTCTTCGTCGCGGTCTGCTCCGGTGACGGTCACCAGCTCACCGGCCTCCTGCATCTGCACGAGCCAGACGCGCAGGTCCTGCTTCGGGGCATCGCGCGTGGCGCGCTCGCTCGTCCGCGGCGCAACGGTGTTCAGCATTGGCGGGCTCCTACTTCTGATCCTGTTTGAAATACCGCAAGTCCGGCGGCGCCTGGTCCTTTTTGGTGGGCATCAGGTGACCGTCCCCGCTCAGGAAATAGCCCTCCCCGCCGATTTCCACATCACCATTGCCCTCGGCACACACCTCCTCGACCCACTCCGGCTGTTTGATCGGCACCCGGGAATATTTCTTGATCACCGTCCATGGCCGCGTGAGCGCATGGTCGAACGTCGTGATCTCGTCGTAGAGGACGTTTGGGTCGGCTTTGTCGGAGTAAAACCGCTCCTTGAAAATGCTTTGGTTATCGGAATGGAGCGGAAGGCCGGCCGGGTCATACGATCGGGGACCTTTCAACCCACGAGTCTCGATCTCGAGCACGTCGTAGCGACCATCCCCGTCCGTGTCGACCCATCGGCCAATTGAATACCCGACGAACGTGGGCGTAATTTTCTTCGGCCAGTCGCGCCCATCAGTAAAAATCCGGCGGGAATCGTGGATGTGCTGGATCAGGAAATTGGTCATCTGCGGCGTTACAAGGATCTCGAAGGGAGCGAACGTGGTCATGACCCGCGGCATCCCGGGCGAGAGGCACGTGTAGGTCGGGTCGGTGCCCTGCCCGCCGGCGGCTTGGTCCTTAAGGTTGGCTTCAAAAATAGCCTGATATTCAGGAGTCAATGGCGCCTCCTGGGTCTGCCCGCCGCGCTTTGTCGGGTCGTACGAAGGTTGGCCGGTGACGCCAGGCACGGCAACGCGACGCCATGCGCCCTTCCAATCCGGATATTTCGATTCGTCGAATGCAAGTGCGCCGGCAGGCATCAAGCCTAATGATGCTGCCATCGCCACGGCGCCGATCGAACCCCGACACAGCATGGATACCCTCCCGGTTTCCGATCTAGGCGATCACGTCGGCCCTGTCGTCCACTTCTTCGGTTGACTGAAATATCGCAGGTCTGGCGGCGGCTGCCGGCTTCTGGTCGGCATTAGGTAGCCGTCCTGGCTTACCTTGTAGATCTCGTCCCCGATGTGAACGAATGGGATTTGCTCGTTGCAAATATACTCCGGCCAGTTCGCCAGCGGATCGAGCGTGCGGCGATAGTTCTTCATCACCGTCCACGGGCGCGTCAGGGCGTGGTCGGTCACAGTGATTTCGTCATGAAGAAGGTTGCGGTCGGCTTTGTCTAGATAGATGCGTTCCCTGATGACGCTCTCGCCATCTTCGTGCAACGGAATGCCGCTGCTGTCGAAAAACCGCGGGCCTTTGAAATGGCGCGTTTCGGCTTCCAGCACGTCGTAGCGGCCGTCCCCGTCCTCATCGAGCCACTTGCCGATGCTATAGCCGGTGAAGATCGGCTGAACGGTTTTGGGCCACTGCCGTCCATCAGTGAAAATTCTTCGATGACTTTCGTGAATGTGATCGATCAGGATGTAGGTGGTCTCGGGCAGGACAGTAATTTGCATCGGCTCGTAAGCCTGCATCATCATCGGCATGCCGGGCGCGAGGCAGGTCGTCGACACGACGTCGGTCAGTCCCCTGGCGGCACGGTCGGCAAGGATGTGTTCGAATTTGGCCTGGTATTCGGGCGTCAGGGGGGCCTGCTGCCCGCGGCCCGGCGGTTTCGCCGGATCGAATCGCGGTTGGCCGACGGCTCCCAGGACGATGGCCCGGGTCCATTGGCCCGTCAGGGCAGGAAATATCGCGTCGTCGAAAGCTTGCGTTGCAGTCGGCATGCACAACATCACCGCCGCAAACACAATCGTTTCGAGCGCGACTCGATCTTGCATCACGCTCCTCCCAATCAACTCAAAGGTCCCGGCCAAGGATTGCAAAAATGTGCTGCCCAGATAGCCCGTTCATTTCGTCTGGCGGTTGGAAATTTTGACAACCTGCGTATCGATGGTGACTTTGAATCTCGACAGGAAGCTCATCCCCAGCAAACCGTCCACGCCATCGCCAAAAGTGGCCTTGGCATCATCCTGAACCACAATGGGTACGTCCTTGGCCTGCAGCGAGCGGAGCTGGATTGTCGCCGCACGTCCCAGCTTCCCGTCGGTAATGCCGTTCGCCGTGTGCAGCTGCACCGTGCTGGCTTGATCGACGACTACCGAGGCTTTTTGCGCAAATGCCTTTTTGAGGGCGACGAGCGTCGCTCCGGTATCAAGGACAAAAACGCCCCGTATGCCGTTGATGGTGACCGGTAATGTGACCGTCTTGCGCTGCCGAGGCACCGGAAAAGTCTCCTCGCTTCCCGTCGCGAGCGAGCAATTCCCCTTTTTCATGTAATCATCGATGATGACACGGATTTGACTCGTGTCGTTGCGCGCGGGATTCAATGATATCCAGGATTGGAGTGGCAATACCGCGTCGCAAAATCGACCCAGCTTCTCATAGCTGCGAGCCATACCAAGATAGCTCACATTTGCGATTCGGTCCTTGTTTCCGAAGAGCTCGATGGCGGTCACGTAGTCGTCAATTGCCCTCTGATATGAACCGCCCTGATTGTGCGCTACGGCTCTCAAATAGAACCCGTTGTCGTTGTAGGGTTCGAGCTTGATGAGGTCCGTGGCTACCGCCACCGCATTGGCGTAGTCGGAAAGCTTCAAAAAAATATTTGCGGCAGCCCGCAACGAGGCGGCATGGCCGCCACACGTTGCTGAAAACCTGATATGGGCATTTGCGGCCTCCCGCCGGTAGCCGGCCGCGTCCAAGGCCTTGCCTAGATCGGCGATGGCCTGTTGGTCGCAAGGTTCGCGGCTAAGCTCCGCAAGATGCCGCCTCACCGGATCGCGTCCAGCGACGTTCATCGGGATGCCAATCTCCAAGCGCTCCACGGCGGCAAAGAGGTCGTCAATATCGGCGCCCCTTACGGTTTGCGATGCAGCGGGCCCGCCGCCGATACCCCACAGCATCAGCGATATGAAGCAGGCTGCACCCTGGTTGGCCCTCGCGCAATGCATGTACAGTCCCCGCTTTAGTCCCAATACCGTTCACTTTAGCAGGATTCTGATGGCTTGCTTGATATTTACGGGCGGTAGCGGTTTGTCAGATTTGCGTCGGAGCGGAAAGTTGCTCATCTTTCGTTTGACGCCACGTTTGTTGCGGCGGTGGGTGCGGGGA
>DATGCX010000309.1:0-2876 GCA_035311445.1 Xanthobacteraceae bacterium
ATGTCATAAGGCTCGTCGAAAGGGAGCCGCAGGTCGAGCAGAGGGTCGCCAGTTGACGAGATTCCGGCGGCGTGCGTGAGCGTGGCGAAGCCGATTCCACGTTGCCGCCAGGCTGCCAGAATGCGCCAGTCGAGAGCAAACCCCGCCGACGGTGCCTCAAAGGCGATCGGGTCGGCGGCAATGCTCGTCCAGACGTCCCATAGAGCCAGCGGTTCCGGCAGGTGCGCGTATTGGATTGGCCGCCCGTGCCGCGCAAGTCCGGCGAGAATGGTTGCGCGATCACCGATGAAGCGCAATCGAAACAGGCGAGGATGGTCGAGCAGCTGATCGACAACCGCGGCCAGCGGACCAAGCGAGAGGCGGTCGCCCGGCAAGAGAGGCGGCGGCAGCACCCTGTCTTCAGTACGAGTGCGGTGATCACCGGCGCCAAACGCGATGGCCGCGAACTGCCTCAGGTCGTGAACCGACATCCATTCCGCAAGCCTGACTTCAATCGGCCTGCCAGTCGCGTCATGGGTGCCAATCAAACTGGCCGGTAGCGTGGCCGCGTCGTTGGCGACGATGAGATCGCCCGGGTTGAAAAGCGACGCGAGCAAGGCTCGCGCCAGGTGTCGTATTGTGCCATCGGCGTCAACCGCGAGGAGCTTGGCCGATTGCTGACGAAGCTTGTCGTTCGAAGTCACGGCTGCCCCGCGACCGCGGTTGCGCGGGTCGGTAATGCGGCGAGGAGCAACGTAACAATTTCGATGGCGGCGGCTTCGGGCCGTTTCAAGGTGGTCGGATCGGCATCGGGAACGGCGAGCGCGTGCAGCGGCGTATCCATATCACCCGGGTCGATCGAGAGAAAAGAGACACTTTCGGACTTAGCCTCTTCGGCCCAAATGGCAGTCATATGCCGAAGCGCGGCCTTGCTCGCGCCATAAGCGCCCCAACCGGAATAAGCGTTGACCGCCGCGTCGCTCGAAACGTTGATCACGGCCCCGCCCCGGCCTCCACGCGCGGATGCGGCAAGGGCGCCGAAGAGCGCTTTGGTCAGTCGGAAGGGGCCCACCAAATTCACTTGGAGCGCTTGTTCCAGCTCCTCGCATTGCGTATCCGCAAGCAACGCGAGCGGCGTCGGTCCAAGCGCCGAAGCATTGTTAATGAGCGCGTCCAGTCCGCCCAGATTGCCGGTGATTTGCGTGGCGATCGGATAAATACCCTCCTTGTGGCCGATATCGCCAACGATGCCGAAGGCACCGGTTTCATTGGCGATGTGTTTGACGGTTTCAGCAGTGCGGGCAACAAAGGCCACGCACACACCGTGGGCGGCGAGAAGCCTGACAAGCGCCAGGCCCAGGCCGGACGTCCCGCCGGTGACGGCCACGCGAAGTCCCTTCAAGTCGATGTTCATTGGCATGGGTTCAGTCCTCATTTATCGACGTTTCTACAAGTTCAAGTTAACTTGAAGTCAAGTCCCAAAATGTGCTTGAAGTGGTGCATGGATTCCGTGCTCTCAATCGGTGAAGTTGCCCGGCGCAGCGGCGTCGCTTCTTCGGCCTTGCGGTTCTATGAGGAACGGGGGCTGATCGCGTCAGTGCGGGCGGGCTCAGGGCACCGCCGCTATCACCGGTCGGTCTTGCGCCGCATCGCGTTCATCGTGTTCGCGCAGCGGATCGGGCTGACCCTTGAGGAAATCGGGGCGGAACTTGCCAAACTTCCCGCTGATCGCAGCCCCACGCGCCAGGACTGGGCGCGTCTCTCGGGGGCATGGACGAAACGCGTCGATCAAATGATTGCCCAGCTTCAACGCTTGCGCGACGGGCTCACCCAATGCATCGGGTGTGGATGCCTTTCGATCGACAAATGCAGATGGGCAAATCCCGCCGATCAGGCCGGACGCCGCGGACCCGGCCCACGCTACTGGCTTGGTTGAGAGTGCCTTGGGTTTCGATCGCCGGCAAATCGCCCCTCCGGCTCGGCGCCGCTGCCCGTGATCGCGGGGGTCGGTGCGGTGAAAACGATCGGCTTCACGGTGCCCGACACAATATGCGGCCTAAGGCGGCGCAGCTTTTCAGATACTCACTTCAAGCAAAGCTGCCGGCGGACGCCGGTCTGTCGAGGGCGGCGCATGGCATGCCTTATACGCTCTCCTTGCCTATCGTGTCGCCTCCTATATCCCGGTTCCCGGTATTGATCCCGCCGCTTTCGAGCGCGTGAAGGCGTTGGAAGACCGTTCGGTGCTGTCGTAATCTTGTCGCAGCTATCGCAGTCCGGTCGCGTTGCAATCTGGATGAGCGAAGCGATATCTGGGTCGTCCTACGCGACGCGATCCCGCGTGTCGCTTGGCTCACGCGGGCTGCGTGCTACGTGCTATTTGCTTCCACGAAGCGGAGGTCGCAATGCAAAAGCTCAATGCCGCGACTGCGATCACCGCAGCGTTCGCCGGGCTGGCGCTTGGCGCTGGCGCGAGTGCGGCGGAGCTGAAGATTTTGTCCGCCGGCGCGGTGCAGCCGGGGCTCAATGCAGCGGCCAAGATTTTTTTCGACAAGACCGGAGATTTGGCAAAGATCGCCTACGACCCCGCAACCGTTCTCGGCAAGCGGGTCGCCGGCGACGAGGTCGCCGATATCATCGTGTCGTCGCCAGCCGTCATCGCGGAATTGACCAAAACCGCAAAGGTGCTGCCGGAGGGCCAAGTCCCGCTCGGCAAGGTCGGGGTCGGCGTCGTGGTCCGCGAGGGCGCTCCGGCACCAGACATAGCGAGCACGCAAGCGCTGAAGAAGGCGCTCCTCGATGCCGAAGCGGTCGTGTACAACACGGCATCGAGCGGGGCCTATGTCGAGGATATGCTGAAGAAGATCGGGGTCTTCGACGAGATTCAAGGCAAGCTCGTG
>DATGCX010000310.1:0-4359 GCA_035311445.1 Xanthobacteraceae bacterium
GCATGGCGAGACCTCGAACCAGTTCTCGGCGACTGAGCGAGCCCTTCTCGAAGCGGTCCAAGAGATTAGAAATGATCGATTCCATGCCGACTTCCTTTCACTTGAAGGATAGACTTGCCAACAGGATTATAGGGCAGAAACGGACCCCGTCACGACGGAGTCTTCAGGGTGAACGGATTTCCCGTCGCCCGGACCATAGTTGATCGACAACCGCGTGGCCGGATGTTCGGAGCGAGACCTGTCTATATCGCGCTCGGGGGTTCGCCTGAGCGCTGCTGCGCCAGACAATCGTCGCGGGCCTTCAAATCGGCCGCGATGTCGGCCTTGACTCGCTTGCGCCAACCCTCGCGGCTGATCCAATCCATGAGACGCGGCGCGTGTCGCGCCATCCACCACGCCATCCGCGCCAGCGGAGTGACGACTGCCAGTCCCTTGTTGCGGCGAATGGCGGCGACCGCGGCAGCCGCCACGCGATCGGGGCTGGTCATCATCCAGTCAGGGGGTTCTGGCAGACGTTGGTCCGGCCGTCCCTTCTCCGCAACGTCCAACATCGGCGTACGCACCAGACCCGGACACAGGGCCGTGACGCCGAAACCTTTACCGGCATATTCGGCGCGCAGCGCCAATGTGAACCCGACCAGGGCGAACTTGGTCGTCTGGTAGGCCGTCAGCTTGCTCCGCGCCACCAGGCCGAGGATGCTGCAGACGTTGAGAATATGTCCCTCGTCGCGCGCGACCAGGACGGCGATAAGCTCGCGCACCAGCTGGATGGGCGCGAGCAGGTTCACCGACATAACCCGCCGCCACTGCTCCGTCGTCATGTTGTGGGTGGGTCCGTAGTACGCAATGCCCGCGCTGTTGACCAGAATATCGAGCCCCTTCCATCCCGCCAACATCCTGGCGACCATCGCACTGATTTGCTCGGGTGAGCAAAGGTCGCAGACGACCGTTATCACCTGAACGCCGTGTCGTGCAGCTTCGTGCGCGGCCGCATCCAGTTCTTTCTCGTCGATGTCGACCAAACAGAGGTCAGCACCCTCCCGTGCCAGCGCCAAGGCGATTGCCCGGCCGATGCCGGACGCCGCACCGGTGACCAAGGCCTTCTTTCCGCGAATGACGTGCATGACCGATCGGGCTCCTCGAGCAGCGGCCGTCAGTCCTGCATCTCTGATGACGCGTTGCGAGGGCGCGCGGTGTTCTGGCGCATCGCCCCACGAATGAAGCGACAAAGGACGAAGGCGAAGGCGACCCCGAGGGTCGCCCCTACAGCGGGCAATATTGAAGGACGCCGTTTGCGTGCGCCCTAAGAACCGGTGATCTCCGGCGAAACATTATGTTCGATCAGCATCCCCTCGTTCAAGGTATGAAATCGCCTCACCGCCGGCGATGCGTCCGAACACGAGTGCGCGCAGGACAGAAACCGCATTCGGAGCCGTTCCGTAAAAATGTCCGCTCACTTCGCCGGCCGCATAGAGACCAGCAATTGGACCGTCGCGACCGAGCACTTCGGCCTTCGCATTGGTCGCGAGGCCGCCGAACGTATATGCGATGGCGCCGACCAGCGGATAGGCAAGGAACGGCGGTTTGGCGATAGTGCGCGCCCAGTTGGACTTGGCAGGATAAAGAGTGCGGCTCGTCGCCAGCCCGTCACATCGCGTCGCGTCGAACAGACTGGGATCGCCAATTGCCGCCGCATTGTAGTTCACAACCGTCTCGGCGAGACGCGATGCGTCGATCCCGATCAGGCGTGCAAGCTCATCCAACGTATCGGCGCGATGGGGCGGCACTTCAGACCGGATGGCGCGTTCGAACCCGGCGATATCGAACAGGCGACGGTCAAGGATTGCGTAGACTCTGCCCCCTGGCGTTTGGAAATGAATCGTGCGCGCGAACCACTCCCACGTCTCATGCACCAGCCCGCCGCCCTCGTCGCAAAACCTTCGCCCGTTCTGATCCACGACGATGCCGTACGGATAGACCAGCACCACCGCGGCCGGGTTCTCGGCTCGGGGATCGACGGGCTCGGCATGCATGCCATTCCAGTCTCCCGAGATCCGGGCGCCCTGCTCCATAGCCATGCGAATGCCGTCACCGGTGTTGTGATGCGCTCGCGGCGCGAGCAACCTGAGGTCTTGGCCGCCCGGGCCGAAATACCTGTGCATCATGTTGCGATTGGCCTGAAAGCCGCCGGTAGCGAGGATAACGGCGTCGGCCAGCACCGTTTCCACGGCGCTGCCAGACGCAACCACGAGCCCGCTGACCGCTCCGTTCTCCGCCATCACCAAGTGCTGGGCGGAGCACCCATATTGAAGGACAGCGCCATGGCACTTTGCGGCGCGCGACAACGCACTGACAATGGCGCGGCCGCCTCCCACCGGCTGAATCCGCAACGGACCAGCGCTCAGATAGTAGCCGGGCGAGCAGAATTCGACGCCGTGGGTCTTAAGCCATCCGACTGTCGCGGTCGCGTTGTTCGCCAGTGCGCGGAAGTAGGCTTGGTCGGCGCGGCCGCTCGCGGCCTGCATCATTTCGCGCTCGAAATCGGGCGCGATGCGATCGGCTGCGTCAAGCCGCATATAGGAAGGGCTCCAGAGGGTATTGCCGCCGGCCGATTCTTCGTCCGCTTGCTCGACCAAGGTGACATCCACCGCCAAATCATGGCGGCGCGCTGTCTCCACCGCCGCTAGCACGGCCGCAAGACCGGCGGCGCCGTGGCCAACGACGACCAGCCGATGGGGCGCTTTGCTCATCCGCGTTTCACTGTTTCACAATATGGCGACATGTCATCGCGTCTAGCGACAACGCAAGCGTACACAGTGCGGACATGAGCGTGTCGCAAATCCACGCTATCAATTCAACCTTCAGTGGTATCAGAAGGCGTCATGCAGCTACCCGAGATAGGGAAGCTCAAGCTCGATCCAACCACCACATCCGTATCAGCGAAGGGCTTGCACACTGATCAATCGCTTCTCACGCCGACGGCGAGCCGCCGCGAAGGAGTTTGTCGCCGCGATGTCGTCTTGTCGAAGAACAGAGGGGAAATGAAATGTTGATGCAGCCTCCCGGTTCTGCCACTGCCGCCGTTCCGCGGCCGCCGATTCAGCATCAATCGAGCGGAGCTCCCGCCCAGTCCACGCCGAATACGTCGCAGGCGCAAGCCTGGACCGACGCAGTAACTCAGGCCAAAGCCGGCAAGCCTAACCTCGGCCCGATCATCAACGCCTACAACAACGGCCAGCAGGCCGCTGATTTACTGCAAAATCCCCATTTCCCCCATAATCGCGCCATCGTCAGCGACCTCATTGGCGCTGAGCAGCAGGCGAACGCCCAGCTAAATACCGCAATCGCGAACTCGTTGACTCAGGCTGCCAATCAGGCAGGAAACAATCCAACGACGCGCTACGCGGCGATCGTTCAGCGCACCGACGATATCGAATCGTTGAGGCCGCACGATCCGGCCTTTCAGACAGCAGTCAAAAACGCATTGCCAACTTCGGGTTGGGCGCCCCCTACCGATTGGAGTGCCGTCAATTCGCCCGGCAGCGCCCACCCCAGCGGAGTGGATCCGTTCAACGTAATCATCTCAAGCAACTCGAACGTGACGTTGCCGCAGCTCATCAAGGGACTGGAGGCGGTGCCAAAGCCAGCTGGCGGGGCAACCATCCCAGTAGTCAACGGGAGGTACAGCACCAAACAGGTGCCGGCCCAATGGGAACAAGTCGGTACCGCCACCAATTTTTGGGGCAAGGCTATCGAGGGATTTACCGGCGCGGAATACGCAGATGTCCAACCGCACGGTGGCCCCCAGAAAATTCAGCAGCTCAGCATGCGTGTGGGGGGCACGCAAACCGTGCAGGACAGCAATATCAACCACTTTCGTGTATATCAGCAGCAGCTCCCAGGCGAAAAGCAAGGCGCCTATTTCATTGCCGCCTCAACTGAAAGTTTTCACTGGGATGTTCCCGCTCTCTGGAATTCAACCCACGACGTGGTGAGCTTCGATCAAGGAGCCAAGAACCTGCTGCAAGACATCGGGACCGCAGCCCAAATGCAGGGCTGGAACATGCAGGTGGAGACGTACCCCGGCGCGCCCGGGACGGGCTCGAATGGCATCCACTACGACGGAAAAATCTATGTTGTGACCCTGACGCAGGCATCTGCGACGGGCTAGTCGCTCGCGCGAGTAATCGGAAGGACCGGAGCTCGTCATGTAGGGGGCGTCCCTCGTGGCCGCGCGCCGTGGGCGCGGATGCGGTGTGCAAACGGGGGCGACCGCGAGTTGTCGCCCGTGCAACAGGCGACATTGGCGGACCTTCAATCCGGTCAAACTGAAAGCCGACCGCAGTGATGGCTAAAGGT
>DATGCX010000311.1:0-5045 GCA_035311445.1 Xanthobacteraceae bacterium
TTAATCCAGAGGGGAGGTCGATGTCACCCGATCGGCGAACGGCAGCTCACGGTTGAACTTTCCAGTTCCGGGGCGAGGGCGCGAAAGTCCGGAATTCGGCACTGACCAGCCGATCACTCCGTGATCGACGAACGCAGAAAAATTGCACCAATGCGTCTAAATCGCGCTGAAATGCTCGCTATGCTCGCGAAGAAGAAAGACGGTGAGCGGGACCCCCGCGCCGTATGTGCCTTTGCCGCAGTCGCTCCTTCCATAAAGGACATTCACCGCCCAGCAAGGTTTGCCGCTTCTGGATAGCCAACCGGAAATTCGGGGGTCTAGGTTAATGATCCGGCAAATTTCACCCAGTCGATGTCACCCCGACGGAGACAGAGCCATGATCATAAACCTGGCAGCAGCGCCCACGCATCGGCACTTTCCGCGGCGGCAACGGCGTGCTCAAGGTCGACGACAAGGAGGTGGCGCCACCGCGTTGATATCGATCGGGCTCTCTCTTGGCTTTCTCCTGCTCGCCGGTTGCGCCGCGCAGCCGGCCGGCACTGCCTCGCAAGCGCCGGTTGCGGCGCTGCAGCCGAACATGGCGCGGGTGTGGGTGCTGCGGCAGCCGAGCGCGCCGGGCGGAAATGTCGCTGGGGCGGATCCGATGGTTTATGCCAATGGCGCACCCCTTGCGCAAAGCGCGCAGGGGACCGTCTATTACCGCGATTTCCAGCCGGGAACTTATCGCTTCACCGTACAGCCTTACGGAACGCCCGCCAACCTCGTCGACACGTTGCAGCTCGCACCGGGGACGCAGGCTTACGTTCAGGTCCAAGCGGTACCCAATTGGGAAATGGGTTCGACCGCCGGCGGCGTCAGTTTTGCCGTGCTGACAATGTCACCGCAGGAAGCGCAGGCATATATGCCGACGATGAAGGATCTGGGCCAGCGCTGAACGGCGAGGGAGACAAAAATGTCCGGGAGCCGTGGGCGGTTCGCTTTGCTCGTCGGAATCATGGTGAGCCCTTGATCATGGTCCCTATCGTCGTTCCTACCATTCTCGCGGCGCTCCTGTTCGGATGGTGGTACCGATCATCCAACAAGCGGCCTTACTTCCAGCCGAGCTTTGTTGAGTCCGGCAAGATCGAACTTGTCACCTGGTCCCTTGCCGCTGCTGACGATCATGCTCGTCGGGAGCGTAGCCTGGATCGGGTCGCACGAGCTCGATCCAGCGAGGCCGCTGGCGCCAGACGACAAGACGCTCAATGTCCAGGCCGTATCGCTCGACTGGAAATGGCTGTTCATCTACCCGACCAAAACGTCGCCAGCGTGAACCGTCTCGTCATTCCCGCCGAGGTCGCGATCCTCGGCCTCGAGGGCACCACTACGAGCCGATAATGGCATATCCGGGGAGGAGCCAATGAATCTCGATCCGGTGATATTGTCGCGCATCCAGTTCGGCTTCACGATCTCGTGGCACATTATCTTTCCGTCCTTCACGATTGGGCTGGCGGCATGGCTCGCGACAATGGAAGGGATGTCGTTGGCGACCGGCAATCCGGTCTACCGACGCCTCTTCGACTTCTGGGTTAAGATCTTCGCGGTGTCGTTCGGTATGGGTGTCGTGACGGGGATTGTCATGGCATTCCAGTTCGGTACCAATTGGAGCGTGCTCGCAGCGCATTCCGGCTCGATCCAGGGGCCGCTCTTGGGCTACGAGACGTTGACGGCGTTTATACTCGAGGCGACCTTTCTCGGCGTGATGCTGCTCGGCCGTGACCGGGTGTCACCAGGTGTGTACTTTTTCGCCTGCTGCATGGTGTCGATCGGGACCTTGTCCTCGTCCTTCTGGATTCTCGCGAACAACAGCTGGATGCAGGTGCCGCTCGGCGGTCAGACCGTCGACGGCAAGTTCGTGCCCAGCGACTGGACGACGATCATCACCAATTCGGTGTTCCTGCGCCGCTGGCCGCACATGCTGCTCGCGGCGTTTCTGACCACATCGATGTGCGTGAGCGCCGCTGGCGCTTGGTACGTGCTGCGCGGCATTCACCGCAGCGAGGCACGGTCTATGATGCATTGGGGCATGGGATTGGCCGCCGTGCTGATACCGGTGCAGCTCCTCGTGGGGCACCTCACCGGCAGATATGTCGTTGAGCACCAACCGTCGAAAATCGCCGCGATCGAGGCGCGCTGGCACGACGAAAAGCCGGCCTCCGAGGTGATTATCGGCTGGCCTGACGAGGAGAAGCGGGAAAATCTCTTCGCAATCACATTGCCGCCGCCATGGGGGAGCCTGGTCGACTCGGGCAGCACCACAGCGGCAGAAGTCGGGTTCGCCAGCATCCCGCGCGAGAATTGGCCGCCGGTGGCGATCCCCTTCTTCACCTTCCGGATCATGGTCGGTATGGGTCTTTTAATACTCGCCGTCAGCTGGTTCGGCAATTGGCTGCGCTTCCGCGGCCGGCTGGAGACGACGCGATGGTTTTTGTGGTGCGCGTTCCTCGCCTTCCCAACCGGTTTCGTGGCGATAATTGCCGGCTGGGTCACCGCCGAAGTCGGGCGTCAACCATGGATCGTATACGGGGTATTGCGCACCGCCGACGCGGTGACGCCGAGCCTGACCGGGCCGGAGGCGCTTGCGACGTTGCTCGGCTATGTCATCGTCTACGCCTTCATCTACGGGTTCGGCTTCAGCTACATCTACCGTTTGCTGCGTGAAGGCCCGACCGAGGCCGGGGTGAGGCACGCACCCGCAACAGGAAACCGCCCAATGCAGGCGGCCGGCTCGGCCGAAACGGCCACCGGACGCGCTGCGGCGGCGGAGTGAGGCGACAATGTGGCTCGTACACTTTTGGGCAGCGGTGATCGCGTTTGCGATCCTAATGTATGTCGTGCTCGACGGCTTCGATCTGGGTGTCGGGATCCTCTTCGGCACCCAGGCCAGCGAGCAGCACCGGACGACAATGATGGGCGCCATTGCGCCATTTTGGGATGGCAACGAGACCTGGCTGGTCCTGGTCGCGGCCGGGCTCTTTGCCACGTTCCCGATGGTCTATGCGATCTTTCTGCCGGCGTTCTACCTGCCGGTCGCATTGATGCTGTTGGCGATCATCTTCCGCGGCGTCGCCTTCGAGTTCCGCGAGCGAAGCACAACCATGCGGCCGGTGTGGGACTGGGGGTTCATCCTCGGTTCGCTGATCATCGCCTTTGTGCAGGGTACGGCGATCGGCGCGATGGTGCAGGAATTGCCTGTGGTCGATGGCCGCTACGCCGGCGGCGCATTCGAATGGCTGACGCCATTTGCGATTTTTTGCGGAATTGGCGCGGTGCTCGGCTACGCGCTGCACGGTGCGGCATGGCTCGTGCTGAAGACCGATGGCGAACTGCGCGACTGGGCTTACCAGCGCCTGCCGTGGCTGCTGGGCGGTGTGGTGGTCGTGCTGGTTATCGTGTTCGTCTACGCGCTCGCGACGGGTCTGCACGTGTTCGACCGCTGGGTCTCACACCCGCTATTGCTGATCCTGCCGTTGCTTGCAGCGGCGGCGATGGTTGGTCTTGTTCACGGCATACGCCAAAGGCGCGACGGTCAACCATTCGCGATGGCGGTGCTCTCGGTCGTCTTCTCGTTTCTGACATTGGTGGCGAGCTTTTGGCCTTACATGATCCCTTACACCGTCACTGTCGAAGACGCGGCCTCACCGCCGCAGTCGCTCGCGTTCTTTTTCTGGGGCGGGGGCCTGGTGGTGTTTCCGATTATACTGATCTACACCGCCGCCGTGTTCTGGATCTTTCGCGGCAAGGTTGGGAAGATTGCGCAGGGGTATGGGACTTGACCGAATGCCCCGTACCCCACTCCCGGAACGCTCGCCCCGGCGGCGTGTCGTAAGCGGGTCAGGAGACAGGAGCGTAGCCGTTCCCGATCGCGATACGCTTGTATGGAGCAAGTGAATGCGAATTATCACCGCGCGAGTTGCCCGGGCAGATCGCTATCGAAAACTAGGTTCGGGAGTTCCCTCATGAGCTCCAATGGAGCAAATCAGCGTCCTCAGGTAGTCATTATCGGAGCGGGGTTCGGCGGACTTTCCGCGGCCAAGTCGCTTGCCAAAGCGCCGTTCGATGTCGTCGTGATCGACCGCTACAACTATCACATGTTCCAGCCGTTGCTGTACCAGGTCGCGACCGCGGCGCTGTCGCCGGGCGACATCGCATTTCCGATCCGAACTGTGTTTCGCCGCGCGCCCAATGTGCGCGTCGTGCTTGCAACCGTTTCGGCGATTGACGCCGAGCGTAACGAAGTGATTGCCGAAGCCAACCGAATACCCTTCGACTACCTGATCGTCGCAACCGGCGCGCGGCAGGCCTATTTCGGACACGACGACTGGGCGCCACATGCCCACGGCTTGAAGACAATCGGCGATGCGGTCTACTTGCGAGACCGAATTCTGCTCGCGTTCGAAAAGGCCGAAACCGAGACAGATCCCGACGAGCGGCGCCGATTGTTGAACTTCGTTGTCGTCGGCGGCGGGGCGACGGGGGTCGAACTGACCGGAGCCATTGCTGAACTGGCAAAACGCACGCTTGCGTCGGATTTCCGAACGATCAACCCGGGTTCCGCGCGGATCGTACTTGTCGAAGCCGGGCCGCGCCTCTTGCGTCAGTTCGATGAATCCCTTTCACATTCTGCTCAACGAGCCCTCGAAAAGCTGGGTGCCGAAGTTCGCTTGGGAACTGCGGTGACCGAGTGCGATGAAGCGGGCATCTCCATGGGACCCGAGCGGATCGAGACTAGGACGATCATGTGGTCGGCGGGTGTTGAGGCTTCTCCCGCCGGTCGGTGGCTCGGCGCGGAGACCGATCGGGCGGGACGGGTCAAGGTCGAGCCGGACCTCTCGCTGCCCGGACGTCCACATATCTTCGTGCTCGGAGATACGGCACTGGTCACTGGTGTCGGGGGGCAGCCGCTTCCCGGCGTCGCTCCGGTGGCCAAACAGCAGGGTGCCTATGTCGCGCAGGTGATCGCCGCCCGCGTCGCCGGGCGGCCGGTTGCCCCGTTCCACTACCGG
>DATGCX010000312.1:0-2578 GCA_035311445.1 Xanthobacteraceae bacterium
AGAACGTGGGCTGGCCGAACTGTACAAGCTACAGGAAACCCAAATAGTGCGTTCATTCTTTATGGGAGTATCGTCAAATGATCACGCTTAATGCGGTGAACGCTCGCATTAAAAGAAAGCAGATTGAGAAACAAGCCGGCGAAAGTTATTTGTCGCCCTCTGATATTCGTGACCGTATCGGTTATTTTCGAGAGCATTTTGACGAGCAATTTCTATTCGGTATTTATGAGTCTCCCAACAAATGGACGATTTTATCTGTTAAAAAACTATATGCGTGTTATGGCAGTGATCCATTTCATCTTGTATTGAATAAAGAGGCGGAGAAAATACACGAGTATTCTCGTCGTGCGGGTCGCAAGGATTTTATTGACGTGGAACTGGCAGACGGGCGCAAAATTTGGATGAAAACCGTCGGACTATCTTGTTCTATTCAAAATATGATACTGATGTTGCAGAATCTTCCTGATGGCGTGCATTTGGAGGAGTAGCGCCGGCATGTGGATCGCTGCTGACTGACGACGCGGCGGCGATCACGCCGCCGCCGGGGTGCATCTCATGCTGGATGCGGTTTGGATCGCGGCGATCCGGCAGCTCTCCAATCGTTTCGTGGCCTCGCGCTCGCCGGCGATGTCGGGGAATCGACTTCGGCAAATCGCGAGTGGGTCGAGGCCGCCTGGGATGGGTGGCGGCCCCCGGCGGCTGATGTTACGCTTGGTCGACGCCTGCTGAAGCGCGCGCGTAAGATTCAGAGCAGGCAAAACGACGCTGGCAGCCAATCCACAGGGGGAGAGCGTATGCAGGAAAGCGCCGCAATCGCGTCCTTGTCGTGGTACCGTTCGCTCGACCGCGTGCAGTGGAAGACCTTGGTTGCCGCGAATCTCGGCTGGACCTTCGATGGCTTCGAGGTCTTCGCCCTGATCCTCACCGCCGGCGTCGCGCTGCGCCAGCTTCTGGATGCGAGCCAATATCCGCTCATTCCCGCCTATGCGGGCGCGGTGATTGCAATCACCGTTCTCGGCTGGGGCATAGGTGGCGTGCTCGGCGGCGTGCTTGTCGACTACATCGGCCGCAAGCGGACGATGATTCTCGCGATGCTCGGCTACTCGCTGCTGACCGGCTTGAGTGCGCTGTCCTGGGACTGGGTATCCTTTGCGGCACTGCGCTTTCTCGTCGGACTCGCGATCGGCTCGGAATGGGCAACCGGAGCATCGATCACGGCCGAGCTGTGGCCCGACCATGCCCGCGGCCGGGGCGGTGCGCTGCTGCAGTGCGGATATCCGCTCGGCGCCATTTTGGCGTCGGGTGCCTGGCTGGTGATCGGCGACCTCGGGCCCGGCGCCTGGCGCTTCATGTATTTGATTGGCGTGCTGCCCGCGCTGCTCACGTTCTGGATCCGGCGCGGCATTCCGGAGTCGCCGCGCTGGGAACAATCGATGGAGCGCCGCCGGGCGGCGCATGATCGCCGACGCCAGGGCGCTGCCCTCGAGGGGGAAGATGTCGCGCTCAATCGCTTCACGCTGGTTGATCTTTTCGCCGAGCCCGCCGTGCGCGCGCAGCTCATTGTGACCCTCATCATGTCGCTGTCGGCGACCATCGGCTATTGGGGTGTATCCACCTGGTCGCCGAGCTATGCCGGTTCGCTGGCCACCGCCGCTGGCCTCTCGCCGCAGCGCTGGGTGGCGCTTGGCGGTCTGATGCAGAACGTGGGCGCCTTGGTCGGGTTTTTCACGTTCGGCTTCCTTGCCGACACGCTGGGCCGCAAGCCGACCACGATGTTGTTCTATCTGATGAGCCTGATCCTGACGCCGGTGGTCTTCCTGTGGATCTCAGACCTGCGCCTGCTGCTGCTCGCCTTCGCGGCCTTCGGCTTTTTCGTGCAGGGCATGTTCGCCTGGATGCCGATCTGGCTGCCGGAGCTTTATCCTACGCGCATGCGTGCGACCGCGATCGCGGTCTGCTTCAACGCTCCGCGCCTGATCTCCTGGATCGGCCCATTGGTAGCCGGCAGCTTGATCGTCCATCTCGGCGGCTATGGCCGCGCCGCCTCGATCATCGGGCTGTTCTACATCCTCGGGCTCGTCGCCACGCCATTTCTGCGCGAGACCAAGGGACTGCCGCTGGAGGAGACCAGCGTGCCACTGGCGCCCGCAAAGGCGTGAGCAGGGGCACGCCGGGTCGCACGCATGAAGGGCACCCCTGAGGTGATGGTCATGGTCACGAGAACCGGGACCTGCGCTTGCGGGCAACTCCGCGTCAAGTGTGCAGATGACCCTGTCAAGGTTTCACTGTGTCATTGCCTCGACTGCCAAAAGCGAACCGGCAGCACGTACGGCATAGCGGCGTTTTTTCCGCGTAAAGCTATTAAAGCGGACGGACTTTTTCGAACTTATCGACGGGATTCAGACAGCGGGTTTGCGGTGAACTTTCACTTTTGCCCCCGTTGCGGATCGACAGTGTTCTGGGAGCCGGAGCGGAATCCCGATGCAATTGCCGTTGCGGTGGGTTCGTTTGCCGATCCCACATTCCCTGCGCCCTCGCAATCCGTCTACAACGAGCGCCGTCACCGCTGGGTATCAGC
>DATGCX010000313.1:0-5086 GCA_035311445.1 Xanthobacteraceae bacterium
GCGTTACAAGCCCGGCGACATCCTCTCAGCCTTTGATTGTCGCGCCCCTTCTCGCGAATCACATGTCGTCATGTGTGCCCGACATCGATGACAGTTGCGCAAAGAGGACATTCTCCATCCGCGTAATCTAAGGTTGCCCCATTTGCTGGGGCGACCGACGTAAATGCGATCCGGCGCCGGGCGCTTGCCGACCTGTCTGGCGTTGAGAACCTTGCACATGATCACCTCCCTTAACCCTGGCGATGCGCCTCGGCGGCGCCGTCGCGTTCCTTCAGTTCCGCGATGGCGGCTGTAAGCTCGGCCGCGATGGCCGTGCGTTCGCGACGCGTGATGCAGCCCCGCAACTCGGCCCGTAGTTCGTCGATGTGGTCTTGAAGCGTGATCATCGTCCCCTCCTTCGTTTCGAAGACGGGGCGGGCGCACCGCGCCGATTGGGCTGGGTCAAGGACGCCGAAGGCGCCGCGAAGCGGGGCGCGGGGGGAGCCGATTTTGCCGCGCGTTGACAACAAAGTGCGCGCGCTTGCGCGCTCCTTACGCGCGACAAAATTGGGGGCACCGCGCATCCTTGGGCCGGCCCAATCGGCGCGGTACGATGGGAAGTCTGAGGAGAGAACGGGATTGGGGGAGTGTGTGCCGGGCATGCGAAAATCCCGCCCGGATTGCTCCGGGCGGGCGATGTTGCCGGTGCCGATCAGTCGCCGTTGGACCTGCGGCCGCGCGACCAGATCAGGCTGAAGGTCTCGCCGCCTTCGTCATCGAAGAGGTTGGCGTAGATCGGCGTGGTGAAGCTCGGATCGTCGAGCTTGACCGAGAGGTAATCGCGGCCCTCATTGGAGCGCTTCGACCAGGCGGCGCCGATCTCTGCGCGGCCGACGAAGACCCGGTGGCTTGGCGCGTTGTCGCTGGTCCTGCTGGTCTCCGGAACGATGCGGACGCCTTTGGCCTGGACGGCGAGGGTGCCGATCTCGCCCTGAACTCGTTGCCGGACTTCTTGAAGGAACCGATGGTTGCCATGTCGTTTCTCCTTGGCTGTTCGAGCCCGCGACATCGCGGCCTCGATGGAGATCGGAAGGCCGCAGGCGATCGACGCCCGCACCCCTTGGGGCCGGAGCACAGCGGAGGATGGCGGCGGCGGGACTTTCTTGCCTCGCGAGGAATGGGCGCAGCCGGGGACCCCGCGCTTGCGGGGTGGCAAGCCCAGGGGAAGAAAGTCTCGCCGCCGCCATTGCGGCAAGGCGATCGAGGCTTGCAGTCCTGTGGCCCGATCACGCCATCAAGAGGCCGCGCGAGGTCGCGCGCCAGACAGCCTTGCAAGGAGAAGACGTGGCAGACATAGGTCCGTGCAAGAGGCCAGGCTTCACGGGCGAAGGAACAGAAACCCTGGCGTACGGACAGGCGGCCCGAGCCATCCGGGACCGGGCCCAGCGTTCGCCTCCCAGACACCGGGTCTGTTGGCTGCGGATAGCGGTGCCGTTGGATTGAAGCCTCGCGAGGACCGCGTTGTTCACGGTCAGATTTGACGATCGGCACCCGCCGATCACCCAAACCGAAGATGTAACGAAGCGAGACCTTAGCTGTCTCTGGCCGCGGGTGCCGCAGGAAACGGAAACCTGAGACCGGCGCCATCGCCCGCTCCAGTATCGGGCGAATGCGTGATCGTGCGGTGCTCCACCAATTCAATCGACCATCCAATTTCTCCAGCCGGCTAACTCAAGCCAGGGGCTCGACCCCTGACAGTCGATCCACAACGCTTGCGATTGATCCCGGATTAACGCGTTCCAGGAACGCGGTGCGGCCGGCCTGATACTGCGCGCGCTCGGCTCGGTTCAGGTATTTGGGTTGCCAGGGCAGCCACTGCGCTCGCACTTCGCCGTTGTCGTCGAGCGAAAGCTCGCAAGTGAACCTTCCGACCCGGAATTTCATTTCACCCTCACCGATGGAGGCTCATCCCATGGCATGGTCCACCGGGCGAGCTGTTCTACTGGCAGGTTGAGGGGTCTCCCCCAGCGGTGCGGTTTGATTTGCCAGCCGGCTCTGGGTCGCATTTAGCAGACGAAAACCCGTTAATGCAAGACGAATCAGAACGATCGTTCCTGGAACGATCGTGCTAGTCATTGTTTGCCTTATCGGGTATGAACTTGACCGAGGTCATGGCGACCAATGTGCGTCGCGCACGCCATGCCGGCAAAATGACGCAAGAAGAACTGGCCGATCGGGCTGGGCTGAGCGCCCGCTATCTCGGCTCCATCGAACGCGCCAAAGTTTCCGCTACCATCACCGTACTGGAGCGGCTCGCCCGGGCTCTGGACGTCGAGCCATGCGAATTGATCCGCGTCAAGCGACGCAAGCAAGCTCGCTGTTGACGCCCGCGCACATATAGCGGCTCGATTTCTCGCTTTTCTTGAGATGACTGTCCTTTGTTTGTCCGTGCATATCCGCGGCTACGACGACCCCAACTTTCATATTCCATCTGCCGCTCGCACATTGCATCTGTCGTGCGAGATCGGGAACGCGCCGCTTGTGGGTCTTCGCTCATACATGGCGCGCCGCTGGGCGGCTCAGAGAGTTGAATCGCAATAGAGCGAGGGAGTTCACCATGCTCAATGTCAAAGATCATATTGGTGAAATTGAGTATCAGCAATCGAGCTCGAAAGTGCGGCCTATCAGCCCCGAATTGAACTACGTGGCCGAGAATTTCGGTCTTGAAGATCCCGAGCTCGCCATGGTGCGAAAACAGCTCATCGAGCAGGAGCTTGAGTACATGTCGCTTGCTCCGGCCGAAGGAAGAGTTTTGCAGTTCCTGATTTGCGGCTTCGGGATTCGTCGGATCGTCGAAATCGGCGCTCTGTACGGCTATTCCTGCCTGTGCATGGCCAAGGCGTTGCCGTCTGACGGTGAGATCATTTCGCTGGAGAAAGACCCGGAGCGCTGCGCTGTCGCAGTCGCCAATGCGCGGGCAAGCGCTGCCGCTGAGAAGATCGACATTCGTTGCGGGGATGCGCTGGAATTGCTCGCGTATATTAATGGCCCTGTCGACATGGTGTTTATCGATGCCGACAAGGCGGGTTACGTCAAATACCTGGATTGGGCGGAAAAGAATGTTCGCCGGGGCGGGCTGATCGTCGGCGATAACACGTTCCTGTTTGGGGCGCTGTGGGGCGACATGCGAGGCGGACATGGGATCGAGCCGTGGGTGATCAGCATCATGGGTGAGTTCAATCGCAGGCTCGCTAACCCGGCACTGTACAATTCGATTCTGGTTCCGACCGCCGAGGGAATGACAATTGCGCAGAAGCGGTGAAAATCACGAGGACGGTGGACAAATACGATGGTCGTTAGAGCGCTTCTCAGAATGGCCTGACGTTCGCAGACACACTCTGATCGCCACTTCTTCGAATAGATTTGATGGAGATACGACGATGGCATCCGTCCCGGTATTCACAAAATTCAAAAGTGTGGACCAGGATGACACACAGATCCATCACGAATTCACCAGACCTAACACCGCGGCCGTGATTGACAAGGACCGGGAGACAAGGCAGCGACGCGAGCCCATGGTCGGGCTCTGGTTCTGGGCCATTGAATGACCGGGCACGGGTCGCCGCCGAAGCTGGCGACCCCGCTCGCTGTCCAGAGCCGGACAGCGATGCGCTGGCGTTGACGGTCGGTTTCGGTGCTCGCCGAGGGGCTCACGGCGTGTTCTTTTCTGAGCGTGCGAAAACCCCGCCCGGATTGTTCCGGGCGGGGCGATGTTGCCGGTGCTGATCAGTCGCCGTTGGACCTGCGGCCGCGCGACCAGATCAGGCTGAAGGTCTCGCCGCCTTCGTCATCGAAGAGGTTGGCGTAGATCGGCGTGGTGAAGCTCGGATCGTCGAGCTTGACCGGGAGGTAATCGCGGCCCTCGTTCGAGCGTTTCGACCAGGCGGCGCCGATCTCTGCGCGGCCGACAAAGACCCGGTGGCTTGGCGCGTTGTCGCTGGTCCGGTTGGTCTCCGGAACGATGCGGACCCCTTTGGCCTGCACGCTGAGGGTGACGATCTCGCCCTGGAATTCGTTGCCGGCCTTCTTGAAGGAACCGATGGTTGTCATGTCGTTTCTCCTTGGCTGTTCGAACCCGCGACCATCGCGGCCTCGATGGCGATCGACAGGCCGCAGGCGATCGACGCCGCACCCCTTGGGCCGGAGCGCAGCGGAGGATGGCGGTGGTGGGACTTTCTTGGCTCGCGAGGAATGGGCGCCGCCGGGGTCCCCGCGCTTGCGGGGTGGCAAGCCCAGGGGAAGAAAGTCTCGCCGCCGCTATTGCGGCAAGGCGATCGAGGCTTGCCGTCCTGTGGCCCGATCACGCCATCAAGAGGCCGCGCGGGTCGCGTGCCAGACGGCCTTTCAAGGAGAAGACGTGGCAGGCATGGGTCCGTGCAAGAGCCCGGGCTTCACGGGCGAAGGAACAGAAAACGTGGCGAACAGAAAGGCGGTCCCCGCTATCAGGGACCAACGCCGGCGCTCGCCCTCAGACGCCTGGGTCTTTCGGCCTTGGATAGCTGTGCCGTTCGAACGTCACGCTGCGAGTCCCGCGTTGTGTGCGGTCAGCTTTGACGATCGGCACCCGCGGATCACCCCAACCGAAGGTGTGACGAAGCGAGACCTCAGCTGTCCCTGGCCGCAGGTGCCGCAGGAAACGGAAACCTGCACCGGCAACATCGCCCCCTCCGGTATCCGGCGGCATCGAGATTTCCATAGCGGACGCCAACGCGATAGACTGGCCGCAGTGCAAAAAATTCAATGGCGCTCAGCACGGACCAAGGGAGGATGGGATGAGAAAAATCTGGATGCTGACGGCGAGCTGCCTCGTGACCGCCAGTTTTTTTGGTCCTGCGGCGTTTGCGCAGAACGCTGAAGCAGAAGCTGCTGCGGCGCGCGCCGCCGCCGCTGCGGCCGCCGCCCGCGGCAACGCGCAAGTTTCGCCCGACGATCCGCTCGAGAAGATCTGCCGCATCGGTCCCCGCTCGCGCGAAGTCGAGATCCAGAAGATGGAGCCCTTCAAGGTCTTCGACAATCTCTACCATGTCGGTCCCTGCTACGTGTCGTC
>DATGCX010000314.1:0-2331 GCA_035311445.1 Xanthobacteraceae bacterium
GTTCACGTCGTTTCCTCATGCGGTGCTTGCGACCCTGGACGATCGGCCGTCGATCGATCGGATCTGGTTCGACCGGCGGTTCGTCAAAGCGGCCTTTGCCTACCGCGGCCTTCCTCCTCACGAGGGCGCCCCCATAGGTCCACCACCCATTCCACCCATCTGGTTAGAGGGACCGATCTGCGCCCCCGAGAACCCGAGCGGCGGCCCTACGCCGGGCGATTGCTCTGCGAATGCGTCCTTTAGTGCTTTCTCCGCCTGGTCGAGCGAGCTCCATGCCCGGTTCAGATGGCGGGCGACGTCGGGATGCGCCTGGCTTAGGTGCACCACCATTGCGGCCGCCACGCGCTTCATCTGGCCGATATTTCCGCTGGCGAAGTCGGCGTTGGATTTCTTCTGCTGATTGACGTGATCAGCGATCGCCGTCATCAGCATGTTGCCCGGCGATTCCGCACCGGGAGTGGCAGGCATTCCCTGCGCTGCCCCTGGTGGGCCGCCGGCGCCGCCGGGCGTAGCCGTAGGACCCATTGCTGGGCCGCGCCGCAGCATCATCATCGCTGATGGTGCGAGTGCCATTACCGCTCGTTAGCTCCCGTGCCTTTGGGGAAGTAGTCGAGCGGGTCTTTGCTCCGCGGGGCGGGAACCGCCTCGCCGACTGCCACGTCGTTTTTCAGGGGCATACGGGCATAGGGCGTCCGCATATCGGGAAGCCCGCCGCGGTCATCGGTGTTGAGTCTGCCCTGTCCGTTGGAAAGTCCTTTTCTCTCAGCCATGTGAATCACCTCTGCTGCTTGGGAATTACATCCGCTTCGCGCGCCGTCGGGCGCGGTGAAATCGGGCCTTGTGCCTGCGCATCCGCTTGCCCTCTACTGCCTTGCTGCGTCTGGCCATGAGTCACCTCCGAGGAGTGCGACCTCTGGCCTGGCGCCGAGCTCGGTGCACAAACCACTTGCCGCGGGATTTAACGCTGCGTGTTCTCATGCTTGGTTAAGGGGGGAGCGACGGCCTGCAGCGGTGGTGATCCATTGCAGAGCCGCCACACCCCAAAAATGTTTCCAAGGCCTCCCCGAGTTAGCCGCGCCCACAGGGGCCAACTCTCCCGGCTCAGTGCCTTGTGTCGGACTGCCTGTATTGGCTACTTCCGACCAGCACGCCGACCACGTCGACGCGCCTTACGCTCACGAATGTCTTCAAACATCTCAGGCTCCTCCTTGTTCAGAGTGCGGACTCGGCCTCGCCGAAGCGCGGCACGATTTGACCGTCTTCACGAATGCGAATTTCGCGCGCGTCTCCGTAACGTCCGAGCAATGAGATCGCGGAGCGCTCGAGGTATGCGGCCTGCTGGCGCGCATCCATCTCTTTCCAGTCGCTCTCGTGCACATCGAACGGCCACGCGAGGCGGCCGGCGATTGCGACTTGAACTTGGAAATAGCCAGTGCGATCAGGCCAGGGCTGGAACTTTACGATTTCGACGCGCGAGTTGAGTCTCACGCTCAACAGAATTGAAGGGCGCGGAAATCAAACTCAATGTCGAACGGAGTAACAGCCAGACGATCCGGAAATTCCAGAATGGATATGTAACGGATCGCACACTGAAGCTAAGCGAGTCACCGTTACAGGTGGGCGAGATAGGAGCGGGGAACCTGGATGCGCCATTGCCCGCCGGCATCGCGGAAGGCGCGGTAACCGAACTTTGGGAGCACGTCGCCGGTAGAGAGCCACCAGTAGATGGTTTTCGGTCGACGCTTGACGAGTTGCGCGAACTGGTTGACGGAGATCCAGCGGTCGCGCTCCCCTTCCTTCAACCACGGCGCTGGAACGTGACGGATGCTCATGTCTTAGGCTTGGTCGGTCCTTTCTTCATCGCCTGCATTTGCATCTGCATCTGCGCCTGCATCTGCGCTTCCTGGTTGAGGCGCTCGAGGATCTTCTTGCGATTGGGGTAGCGCACTGCCTCGAGCAGGCCCTCGGTGTCGAGCGCGCCCATGTTCTTAAGTGCGAGCGCCATCTGCTTCAGCATCACACCGGAGAAGGGTTGCAAGGATGCGGGATCGATGTGCGCTTCGTACTCCATGACCTTGGAGGGATGCACAGGCTCCCAGCGGATGGTGCCGAAACCATCGGCCCGCGGGTCTGCGTAAAGGCGTTCGTCGCGCGTGTACTGCGCCATGGTGGTGAAGATGAGGTAGGCCAGCCGGCGGATGGGTTCGTACATCAACCGAGCTCGGCCGCGGCTTAGGGTCTGGCCCTGCATCAGCGAGCCGCTGAACAGGTCATTGGAGACGTTGCCTTGCGGGGCATTACCCATGCGCGGATCGGTGAAGCCCTGGAGCG
>DATGCX010000315.1:0-22381 GCA_035311445.1 Xanthobacteraceae bacterium
TGCTGGTATTCCTCCGTGAGCCGCGGATCGAATGTGCGACGGAAGTTGACGTTGCCGGTGTGGCCGCCGGTCGCAATGATGACTCCCTTACGAGCCTGTATATTGACGACCGTCCCATTGTGATCAGACGTGATGCCGAGAGCGTTCCCGGACCGCGCTTGCTCGCGAACGATGCTTTTCATCTCGTGCTGCAGCAGGATTTCGGCACCCTTCTGTCGCGCTGCAAGCTCGAGTTGGCGCACGAGGCCCGAACCGGCACGGGCGCGGCCTGGCGCAATGACTTGGCTCGGGATGTGCCACTCCACCGTGATGAAAGTGCGTGGCACCGTCGAAGCCCGTTCGGGGCCGATCGGCCGCTCGGTGAACTTGACGCCATTCTCGACCAGAAAGTTGAAAGTCGCGACGTTCTCGTCGGCGAAGACCCGCACCAGGTCGCGATCGCTATAGCGCGCATCAGCGGTGTCGTGGCGCACCCAGTCGGCGAAAATCTGATCAGCCGAGTCCTTGATGCCAGCTTTCTGCTGCAGAGCGTGGCCGCCGCCAAGATGCACCCGCCCGCCACTCAACATGCCGCGGCCGCCGATATCATAATTCTCGTCGACTACGATCACGGAGGCGCCGAGATCGCGCGCCGTAATGGCGGCCGGCAGTCCAGCGACGCCCGCTCCGATCACGACTATATCGGCGGACCGATCCCAATAGCGCTGCGCGACGCCCTGGGCCTCGGCCGCGCCGGCCCCTGCTAAGACCACGCCTGCCGCACCGGTCGACAGGAAAGCACGGCGGCTGACCTCGGCCGAGGCCGGACCCTCACAATCCGTCGTGCTCTTGACCATGGTTCCCCTCCCGGTCGGTTCAGCGCAGATAATCTTGACTTTGCGTGTGGCGGGGTCAAGACATCCGCTGGCGTTCCTCCGGCAAGGAAATTCCCGATAGAGCCGCGATGCGTGCCACCAGAATCATTGCGGTTGCGATCGTAGTCCTCGCCACATCGGCGGTTTCAAGAAGCTCGGGCGCAGCCGAACACAAATGCGATCCGGCGAGCGATGACGGCTGGAGCGTGGTTGCGGAGCGCGAAACGCTGAGCCAGATCGATGGCGCACCCTACCAATCCGGGACGGACTGGTTCGTCGACCGCGTGACGACAGTGCTGCCATTCTGCCATTATTTCAATTCGATCGGCGTCTACAGCATGCGATCCTACTCGCTCGAACCGGTGATGATCGAGGAGCGGGTCGCAATTTGCCGGCGCACCGCGCCGAACGCTAGCATTGCGGTAGCGCCATATACGGGCCCATGTCCGCCGCGATAGCAGACGACGCCGAAGAGATAACGTTGGGGCCGCACAAGCGGCATCCTCCCGCATCGCCCGCTGTAGGGGCGACCCTTGTGGTCGCCCCATTCGTCGCAACTGGCAACAGGGCGACCACAAGGGTCGCCCCAGGGTCGCCCCTACATCATCCTTCTGTGGCGCCTCGGAAATGAGGCGATGCGCGTCCGATCGATAGCGTTCCTTTCAGATTTGCCCGTCTTGCGAACGCGCTCGCAAAGGTGCAGCCTTCAGCACGCAGTGACAGGGAGGAAATCATGGCGAGCGAAGCCGACGATGCGCCGCGCAATGTATCGCGGCGCGATCTTTTCAGGACGGTGGGCTCCGGTGCGGCGGCCGCCGTCGCGGCAACGCCACTCGCGCAAAGCACCGCGCTGGCGCAGCCTCACCTTGCTGGCGTCGCGCAGCTCGAAGCACTTGAGACGTTGACCGCTGCCGAAGCCGATACTCTGGAGGCGATCTGCGCCCGCCTGATTCCGAGCGATGAGAATGGCCCTGGCGCCGCAGAAGCCCGTGCCGCTCACTACATCGATCGCGCCCTCACGGGTCCGCTGCGCCCCTCACGCGAGGCCTACGCGGCCGGGCTTGCGGCCATCGATGTCTATGCGCAGACCTCAAAAGGCGCGACCTTCGTGAAGCTTTCACCGCGCGATCAGGACGCGGTGCTGACCGAACTGGAAAATGGCGTCGCCACGGGCTTCATGCCCAGTGCTGCAGCGTTCTTCAACCTAGTTCGCACCCATACCATCCAGGGTACGTTTTGCGATCCCTATTACGGCGGCAATGCAAACTTCGTCGGTTGGGATTTGATCGGATATCCGGGTCTGCGCATGGCGGTCAGCTCCGACGAGCAGCGCATGCGGGTGCCAAAAGCGGTACGCAAATCGGCCTACGACGAAGCGATGTTCACCCCGAAAGGCAGCAACCCCAAAGGGGACGATCATGGCCATCGACCTTAAGAAGACCGATGTCGTTATCGTCGGGCTTGGCGCCGTCGGCGGCGTCGCTGCCTTGCCGCTGACATGGGCGGGGCTTGAGGTGATCGGCCTCGAGGCCGGCTCCTGGCTCACGCCGCGGGATTTCGCGCCCGACGAGCTGCGTAACAACTTCCGCGGCTGGCCTCAGGCCGCCCAGAAAGCGAACAGCGAGATTCCGACTCATCGTCCGAACGCATCGGCACCCTATTCGCCACGCTTTCCGATCCATCCGATGATGAACGCCGTTGGCGGCACCTCACTGCATTATTGGGCGCAGAGCTGGCGACTCAACCCGTGGGATTTCCGGGTGGTGAGCGAGACCACGCGGCGCTACGGAGCTTCGCGCACCCCGAAGGGCTCGACGGTTGAAGATTGGCCGTTCGGCCTTGAGGAGCTTGAGCCCTACTACGACAAGGTCGAGCATGAGGTCGGCGTGTCGGGTCAGGCCGGCAACATCAACGGCGTCATCGATCCGCGCGGCAACATCTTCGAAGGCCCGCGCCAGCGCGGCTACCCGATGCCGCCTCTACGCGGCAGCGAATTCACAGAGCGCATGGCGGCGGCGGCGCGCAAGCTCGGTTGGCAGCCGTTCCCGGGCCCCGCCGCGATCAACTCCGTGACTTATGATGATCGTCCCGGCTGTCAGTATCATGGCTTCTGCAATCGCGGCGGCTGTCACGTCAGCGCCAAGAACTCGACCGCGGTGAGCACCATCCCGAAGGCGATGGAGACCAAGCGCCTGCAGGTGGTAACGCAGGCGATCGCCACCAGCGTGACAGTTGACGACAAGGGCGGCCGCATCACCGGCGTCGTCTATGTCAAAGGCGGCCGGGAATACTTTCAGCCGGCCGATGTGGTGCTGGTCGCGAGCTACACCTACGAGAACGTGCGTTTGCTGCTGCTGTCGAAATCGCGAGCCTTCCCTAACGGGCTCGCCAACAATGCCGGCCAGGTCGGCCGCCATTACATTACCCACCACACCGGCAATCCGGTGACGGCGCTGTTCCCGTTCGAGCTCAACAACTGGTACGGTCTGCCGGCCCAGGGCGTCGCGGTTGACAACTGGGCGGACGATAATTTCGACCATTCCGGCCTCGATTTTATCGGCGGCGGCAATCTGTGGGTCTATTCGGACCGCCGGCCGATCGCCGCCGCCAGCATGTCGACCTTCGGCAAGGCGCCGCTGTGGGGCAGTGCGTGGAAATCGTTCATCAAGCAGAACGCCGACCGCTTCAATGTCGCCTATCTGCAGAAAACGACCTTGCCGTACGAGGACAACTATCTTGATCTCGATCCGGTCGCGAAGGATCCGATGGGGCTCCCCGTGATCCGCATCACGGCCGATCATAAGGACAATGAGAAGCGGCTGGGCGCCTTCATCCAGGACAAGATGGCGCAATGGTTCATTGAGGCGGGTGCCATCGCGGTCGAGAAGGGGCCAACCGGCACCATGGGCCCCTCGACCCACGCCTATGGGGGCACCCGCATGGGCGACAACCGCGCCACCAACGTGGTCAATCGCTTCGGCTTCGCCCATGAGGTGCCGAACCTCGGCATTCTCGGCGCTTCCGTGATGGGCACCAGCGGTGCCCATAATCCGACCCTGACCGCGCAGGCGCTGGCATGGCGCACCGCGGAGCATCTGACGGAGAACTGGAGGACGATTGCGGGTAATGGGTAGCCCGGATGAAGCGTAATCCGGGAGCGGCCTGTCCCGGATTACGCGACCGAAGAGGTCGCTCCCTCCGGGCTACATCGACTGACCGCGACACCGGCAGCGTCACCGCCGTAAGTTCCGGAATGTTTTCTTCCACGCAATGGTGTCGATCAGCGATTTCTCGGCGTCGCTGATGCGCACGACGTTGCCGTCCTCCGCCAGGGTGAAGCGCACGACGGTCTTTTCCTCGTCGGTATGATCGAGGAACAGCGTCTTGTAGTCGACGATCTCGACGACCGGATTGAGCTTTTCGACCTTCACCGAGACGGGGACCGGAGTGGTGGCGATGTGGTGGTAAAGGTGGATGTTGACGGTGTATTCGCCCGCCATGACGCCGCGAATACTGACCAGTTCCTCGCGGATCGGGAGCGGTATTTTTCTCGACTCCACATAGGTGAAATCGTTGGTGTCGCCGCGATCGTCGCGCTCGAGCACCATCAGGCCGACATCGCGCTGGTTGTACCAGACGAGCTTGCCGGCCGGGTCCTGCACATAGAGATCGACATCATCCGGATGCTGATCCGGCCAAGTCATGGTGATGATGAACTCGGCCCGCTTGATGACCTTACCGGGATCTGATGCCGGCTTCATCACCAGAAGGGCGATGAAGAACAGGAAGGCAAGAACTTGCAGCGCCTTGAACAATACAACCGTGAAGGGGTCGAAACGATCCTCCCGGTAGTAAAGTGAGCCTTCCATTCCGAGTTTTTCCAAAGTGACCTGGCCGATCGCGAACGTCGCCGCGCCTCATCCTAGCCGCTCCGCAGCCCGCACAGGAACCCCTGGCGGCAGGGCCAGTCCAGTCTGGGGGCAGACGTGCATCGGACGCAAGGCTTTTGGCCGTGCCGGCCGCAACGTAGACGGGTCCGCTGCGGTCAAATGGTTGTGCGGCAACTGTGGGCTTCGATACGGCGGGTGAAAGAAAATGTAGCGGGCTTTATCAATTGATCTTCACCCCGGCGTCCTGCGCGACTTTCGCCCATTTCTCGATCTCGGCCTCGATGAAAGCGCCGAATTCCGAGGCCGTCATCGAGAGTGGTGTCACGCCCTGCTTCGCCCAAGACTCCTTGATCTCGGTCGAGTTGAGGACTTTTCGGATTTCGGCGTTGAGGCGTTCAACGATCGGTTTCGGTGTCCCGGCGGGCGCGACGATGCCCACCCAACCGGATGCCCGGAAGCCCGGAACACCGGCTTCCGAAATGGTCGGCACGTCGGGAAGGATTGGGGAACGTTCTTCCCCGGTCGTGCCGAGCGCGCGCACCAGCCCGGCTTCGACGCTCGGCCCCATGGTGGCGATGGTGTCGAACATCATTTCTATCTGACCGCCGAGGATGTCGTTGCGGGCGCCCGTACTGCCCTTGTAGGGCACGTGCACGATGTCGGTCCCGCTCATTTTCTTGAACAACTCGCCGGTGAGATGATACTGCGAGCCGGTCCCAGATGAGCCGTAATTCATGGTGCCGGGCTTGGCTTTGGCAAGGGCGATGAAATCCTTCAAGGTCTTCACCGGCACCGATTTGTGCACCACCATCACGAGATCACCGGCATAGATCGGCGACACGGGCGCGAAGTCCCGCATCAGCTGAAATGGCTTGTTGACGACCAGCGATTCATTGGTGGCGTGGGTCTGGGAAATAATCAGCAGCGTGTAGCCGTCCGGCACCGCTTTGGCCACCGCGTCGGTGCCGATCATGGTGCTGGCACCCGGCCGATTCTCGAGCACGAAACTCTGCTTGAGGTTGTCGGACAGTTTCTGCGCAAGGACGCGCGAAAAAACATCGGCCGGGCCGCCAGGCCCATAGGGCGCGATGATGTGGACAATCCGCGTCGGGTAGTCTTGCGCTGGCGCCTGCGTTGAAGGTGCGATAAAGAACCCCGTGAGCAAGGCAAGCAGTGCGAAACGCATCGTGACCATCATGGGTGTTCCTCAGGCTTGTCACCGGCCGTGCGGCGCCCAGCTGACTTGGTAAGCGCGGCTGCCCACGGATTATCAATACTATTATAGCATGCGCCGCGAAGAAAAATCAGGCGCGCCACGCGCCCGCTGAAATCGGCGCGGCCCGGCTTTCCGCCGGCAATCGCGGAATGTATCCGGCGGACGGGTCAAAACCGACGAGTCGTCGTTGCAACATGCGGCGACAGTCACATTGCGCGCTATTGATCCGCCAAATGAATGATGGATAAACAGCACCGTCAGTGGGCGTTGGGATGGGGCTGACTAAAATCTTTTCGGATGTGGACTCAAACGTCCCTCTTCCTTTCCTTCTATCCCATCCTTCTTAGGGGAGACCATCATGAAAGATTCTTCACGTTGTTTTGTGCAAACCGCCTGTGCCGTCACGCTGGTGTTGGGCTGCGGGATCGGCACCGCCGCAACGCAGGCCGTCATTGTCGAGCGGGGTGCGATGCCGCCGCCGCGTGTCGAGGTCATTCCGGCGGCGCCGGGCCGAGGCTACAACTGGGTTCCGGGTCATTGGGCGTGGCGTGGTCACGGCTGGGTGTGGATCCCGGGCCATCATATTCGCGACGTCGTTGCGGCCATGCCGGCCGAAGTCGTCGAAGTGGTGCCGGCGCGGCCGGCGGCAGGCTATGTTTGGGTCAAGGGCCACCATGTCTGGGAAGGCGGCCGCTGGAACTGGCATCCGGGCGTCTGGGTGCGCTGATCCGCTGCGGCGACAAGAGGTGGTCATTAACGGGGCGGCCGCGGGCCGCCTCGTGCCGCCGTGCCATCAGGAGAAGCTATAAAGCTTTGCCGGATTATCGACCAGGATTCGGTTGCGCACCGCTTCATCCGGCGCCCATTCCGCAAGCAGATCAAAAAGCACCGCATCGTCAGGCAAGGCCCCCTTGCCCTGCTCGCTGGGGTGCGGCCAGTCGCTGCCCCACACCAGCCGCTCGGGCGCAGCCTTCACATAGGCCTGCGCGACCGCGGTCGAGTCAGCATAGGTCGGCGGGCCGACCTTGGTGTCCGCATAGGCGCCCGAGAGCTTGACCCAGGCCTTGCTCTTCTGCAGCAGGTCAACCACCACCGCGAACGCCGGGTGACCCGTCCCGACAGGCTCCGGCATGTGGGCAAGATGATCGAATACGATCTGGCACGGCAACCGGTTCAGCACGTCCTTGGCGGCGAGCGTCATGTCAGCAGACATATTGAACTGCACATGCCATCCCATCGGCGCAATGCGCTTCGCTATCGGCTCGAGCATATCCATGTTGGTGGCGCCACCCGGGGTCGCGAGATTGAAGCGGACGCCGCGGACGCGCGCCGCGTCGAGCCGCTTGAGTTCGTCATCGGTGACGCTCGCGTTCACGACGGCCACGCCGCGCGCAGTGGGCCCGCATTCGCCCAGCGCTTCGATCAGTCCATCATTGAAGACGCCGTAGGTCGAAGGCTGCACGATCACGTTACGCGAGGTGCCGATGCGCTTCTGCAGCAGTCGATAAGCGACGACCGAGGCATCGCCCGGGCGCAGCGTAGAATTGGGATCGATCTTGAATCGCGCGCTGTAGATGTGGTGATGGCAGTCGGTCGCGTTGGGCGGTGCCTTGGTTTTCGCGGGCGCCGTCCCGCTCGACCACGGCACCTGCTGCGCCTGTGCCTGCGACATTACGGCGTCCGCCGCGGATGCGCCCACCATAGCCAGAACGGTCCGCCGGTTCACATCGCTGGTCGCCATCGCTTCCTCCCGCTGACTTGGGGTTTTCATTATGACCAGCTTTGCGGACGAACCGGTCTGGGTCAATGCCCATTGCGAGCAAAAATCAAACTCATGGCGCCGCTTCCACGAGGCAGCGAAGAGGATGTTCGTGTTTGCGGGCCAGGTCCCGCAATTCCTCCGCCTTCGTGTCCGCGACAGCGAACGGATAGGTCCCGCACTCCGCAATCCCATGATTATGGGTGTGCAGCATGATCTGCGTCGCTGTCTCGCGGTCCTTGTCGAATATCCGTTCCAGCACATGCACAACGAACTCCATCGGGGTGAAGTCGTCATTGAGAAGCAGCACCCTGAACATCGACTGCGAGCCGGTAGCCTCGTGGGATTCCGCGCTTTCGTCTTGTAGCGGCGGCGCACCATCCGATTGCGACGACGTCCTGCGCCTGATGTACATCGTCGCATCGTATCTCGTCATACCCTGTTCCCTTAGAAAATGGGCGGTGGGCTCGGCGAAAATCTGCACTAAGACGTCCGCGCTGGTGACGACGTCGCGTGCAGCGGACGTTGCGTGCGTCATGGCACGTTCGAGGAGTGCTTCGACGTCGGCGCTCAGTTCCGGCAACTCCTCTCCAGCGGCGACGACATTGTCCTTAGGGCCCGGAAGAAACCTCGTAACAGCGTCGCGCAGCTTACCGAGGTCGACGCCGCAGGCGCGCATAACCTCTGCTGCGTCCGGATCACTGATCAGTGCAAGAAGAAGATGCTCAAGTGCCGCGCATTCCTCGCGCCGCTGCCCGGCGCTTGCACGGGCGTGGTTGAGTGTGTGCCAGAGATTCTGGGAGTATATCGGCGTAATGGTCACAGCATTTGCTCCCGCATGGCAGGATCTGCCAAGGCGCAACCGTCTATATGGACGCTATCCAGCGGCTTTCAAACCGGTAAGGAGACGGGCGGACTCAATTCGGCTCGCTGCCTTCTCCGAGGACCTTAAACGACTCTTCAAGCTGCGGACTCATGGGGATGTTGAAGCGTTCGCCATTGGGTAACGGGGATTCGAACCACTTCGCGTAAATCGGACCGATGTCGCGTGCGACCACGAGGTTCCGGACTGCGCGATCGACAGCCGCGCGCAGTTCCGGTTCGTTGCGGCGAAACGCGATACCGTAGGGATCGTAGGAGAGGAACTCGCCGACCACCTTCAACTGGCCTTGGGAGCGATGCTGCGCGATTAGTCCATAGAGCAGGATGTCGTCGGTGGCAAACGCGTCGGCCTGGCCGTCCGCCAATATGCGATAAGATTCCTCGTGATCGGGGCTCTCGATCAGTGTGATTCCCAGTTTGAATTTCTGATCGAGCGCTCTCAGTGCCTGTTCGTTCGTTGTGCCCCGCGTCACCACCACTTTGCGCCCCTTGAGATCGCGAAAATCGCGCCAGGCGGTCGCAACCGGAACCATGACTTTGGTACCGCTGACAAAGATCATGGGCGAGAAATCGACCACCTTCCGCCGCTCCAGATTGTTGGTCGTCGAACCGCATTCTAGATCAATCGCGCCGTCAACGATCGCGGGCAGCCGGCTTTCCGACGTCACCTTCACGAAGTCGACCTTGAGATCGTCGCGGTCAAGCGTGCGGCCGATCTCTTCCACGATGGCGTTGCAGATGTCGATCGAGTAGCCAACCGGCCGACCGGCTCGATCAAGATATGAGAACGGGATTGAAGCGTCGCGATAGCCGAACCGCACCGTTCCGGTTTTCTTGATCTGGGCAAGCGTGCCGGACACGATGCCCGGGTCGCTCGTCTCGACCTGAGCGTGGCTGGACGGGGAGCCGACGAATGCGGTCGCGATGACGAGGGCGATGCGAAACGCCTTTCTTATCCCACCCCCGCTCGCGGGGGCCTTTCCTATCCCTCCCCTGCTTGCGGGGGAGGGATGGGTGGGGGCTATGTCCGGGAGTCCCAAGCGTGGAAAAGACCCCGCCCCTCCCTCCCCGAAGAAGGGGAGTGAGAAGAAGCGCGAAGCCCCTGACACTCGACCGATCATGGCCGCCACCCCTATTCCGCCGGCGCAGCGGCCGGGATCGGGTGCTCAAGCGTCGCGCCCTCTTCGATGCCGGGCTGCTCGGGACGCAGGTTGCCTTCCCACTTGGAGATCACGGCGGCAGCGACGGAATTGCCCACCACGTTGGTAGCGCTGCGTCCCATGTCGAGGAACTGGTCGATGCCCATAATGAGCAGCAGTCCGGCCTCCGGAATGTTGAAGGTCGAAAGCGTGGCCGAGATGACCACCAGTGAGGCGCGCGGAACGCCGGCCATGCCCTTGGAGGTCAGCATGAGGAGGAGCAACATGGTGATCTGCTCGCCCGCACTCAAAGTGATGCCGTAGGCCTGTGCGATGAACAACGTCGCAAAGGTGCAATACATCATCGAGCCATCGAGATTGAACGAATACCCGAGCGGCAGCACGAAACTCGCAATCCGGTTGGGTATGCCGAACTGTTCCAGGCGCTCCAGCGTCTTAGGATAAGCGGCCTCGGAACTCGCGGTCGAGAACGCGAGCAGGATCGGCTCGCGTACCAGCTGGGCGAGGCGAAGCGAGCGTGGACCAACCACAAGGAATCCGGCAGCAAAGATGACCAGCCAGAGGATGACGAGCGACAGGTAGAAGCCGCCCATGAACTTGCCGAAAGTGACCAGGATGCCTAGACCGTTGGTCGTGACAGTCGCCGCGATGGCTGCAAACACGGCGAGCGGCGCTGCCTTCATCACGTAGCCGGTGATTTCCAGCATCATGTGGGAGACCTGCTCGATCAACAGTTCGAGCGGCTTTGCGCGTTCGCCGAGCGATGCAATCGCAACGCCCGAGAAGATGGCAAACACCACGATCTGCAGAATCTCGTTGTTCGCCATCGCCTCGACGATCGACCTCGGCACCAGATGCGTAACGAATTCCTTAAGCGTCAGGCCCGAGGTCTTGAGGTTGGGCGAAGAGCTGGCATCGGGGATCGGCAGGCCAAGATCCACGCCGGGTTGAAGAAAGTTGACCATCATCAGGCCGAGCAGGAGCGAGACGAGCGAGGCCGTGATGAACCATCCCATTGTCTTGAGCCCGACGCGACCAAGGGCCGAACCGGAGCCCATATGCGTAATGCCCACGATCAGTGTCGAAAGCACAAGCGGCGCAATGATCATCTTGATCAGGCGCAGGAACAGATCCGTGACAAGGGAAATGTAGCCCGCGATGCCGGCGGCCGTCTTCGCGTCGGGGAATGCTTCATGGCAGGCGTAACCGACTACGATCCCCAACAACATGCCAACAAGAATGAAAGTCGTGAAATGCCGTGACATTGTGCCTCTCCTGATGACCGGTCTAACAAGGAAAGGCTTTAGTAAAACCTCCCGTGCAAATGCGGCCGGCATCGCAAACGTCAGCTTGATCGGTTTGATATTCGAGGGCAAGGGCGCACACAGGTGCGCAAAATACGACTCCGATCGCGCCCTGCGGGACCGCCCGAATTCCCTGCCGGCAGGGAATTCGGCACGGAAGTTTTTCGGAATCGGCGCCGAATCGACCGTTTCGAAACGAGGTGACGCAGCATTCCCAACGACTTGCGGCAACGCCCGTCGTTGCGGGGAGGCAGGGAATCTCTCGCTGGGCAGCGATTCCCCCTTCTTCCCGCACGGATTTCATCCGGCCGGGCCACGGAAGGCCCCTGTCCGCGAATGCGCCGAAAACGGTCGGCAAGAGCCCGGCTAAACCTTCTTGGGCCTGCGCTTGGCGCTGCGCCCTGGCTTTCCATGGCGGTGCGCGGCGAGATCGTCCCTCGCCTTCTTTATTGTCCCCCGGACCCCCGCCAAGCTGCGACCCGAGGGGAAATTCCCACGCTCCATTGCGGCTTCCATCCGGCGCAGCAAGTCGAAATCATGCTCGTCGCGATAGGGCTTGGTGTCGAGATCGGCCGGCACCTTGGAGAGCCGCTCGTCGCCTGCGCGCTTGACGTTCTTCTGCATGAACCGGTCATAGGCCCGCCACGATACGCCGGCAGCGCGCACCGCCGCCTGCTCGGCGCGGGTCGCGATCTGGTGGGCATGCTGATAATGCAGGCCAAGCTGATCGATCAACGTCTTCTCGACCTCCTCGTGCAGCACCAGAAAACGATCGGTTTCGATGGTACGGCCACGGAACCGGAATGACTCCGGCATATGTCGGTCGATGTAGATCGTCTTGCCGTCCTGGCTGTAGCCGGCGAGGTAGGGAATGTCGTGCCTTCGGTCGAGATTCTTCACGCGCCGTATGATCGCGTCGAGGGCGCGGTCCATCATCAGGCTGGACACGTACCACTCCGGCAAACGGAGCTTCTTGTGCGGGGCTTCCGGGTGGCAGAAGTGAAGGGGCATGGGGGCTCCCTGGGAGCGAATCGGCGGGCGAAGGTCAACGTATCAAGGAGCGTGATGCGCAGGAAGCGCAGGCAAAATGCGATGCGTCGATCCAGAATCTTGTTTACTCCCGCGCCGGATCGCGGGCGACGCCGATCGCGACGCCGCCCTTACACCGTCTCTTCCGTCTCCGCGGCCCGCGCGATCACCTTTGGCATCGGCAAAATCGCCGGCAGCGTCAAGCTGCGCCCCGCCGCCTGTAGCGCCTCGACAAGCTCCTTGTAGGGGGCGAGCCGCAGGTACTGGTCGGCGATAATCGCCACGGTGCGGCGATTGCCATGATCCGTCGTGTAAAGCTCAATGCCGTCGAGTGTGCCGGCCACCCGTAGCGCGGTCAGGGCTGGGACGAGGCATACACCGAAGCCGGCGCGCACCAGTTCAAGTGCCACGTCATAGGTGCGGCAATGGGCGACGATGCGGTGTGACGGCAGCACGCGCTGGTACCACTGGTGGACCCGGAGCGTGTGCTGGGTGCCGAAATTGAATTCGATGGCGCTGTTGAGAACATGCGCGACGCTTTCCGGCACCGTGTCAATGTCCTTGATGGCGGCTAGCCGGATCGTCTTGGGAACCGCGAACACGTAAGGGTCTTCGACGATCGGCACCTGACGGAATCCGATGCTCGATTGCGCCACAGAATCCGCCGCAATCAGGCCGATGTCGGCCTGCCGCGAGTAGAGCATCT
This sequence comes from Xanthobacteraceae bacterium, assembly GCA_035311445.1. Taxonomy (GTDB): domain Bacteria; phylum Pseudomonadota; class Alphaproteobacteria; order Rhizobiales; family Xanthobacteraceae; genus JAJPKK01. Next base: position 12,801 of record DATGCX010000315.1, read on the forward strand.
CCAGCACCTCGGCCGGCGCCGCTTCGTGAATGTCGACCTCCAATGCGGTACGCAGGCCGCCGCAGCGCTTGAGCGCGTCCGGCAGTAGCGCCTTGACCACTGAGTTGAGACCGGCGATGCGGACGATGGAGCGTTTGCCGGCGGTGAATTCGCGTAAGCCGGCCTCGGCTTCGCCGATCTCTTTGAGAATGCTTTGCGCATGCCGCAGCAGCACGCGTCCGGCGTCGGTCAATTCCATGCGGTTGCGCCCGCGGTCGAACAGTCGGGCGCCAACGCTCTCCTCAAGCCGCGCCAGTTGCTGCGACAGCGACGGTTGCGCGAGACCCAGTTGTTTGCTGGCGCGCGTGAGCGTTGCGGTCTGCGCGACGGCAAGGAAGATGCGAAGCTGATGTAGCGTCATTGCGTGACTGGCATTTCGCGGCGCGACCGGTGCACCCGATACAGGACATTACACAATAGCTGGATTGTTCTCCTCTAGCGAGGAGTCCTGCGCGCCTGAAGGGTTGCGGCGCTATTGATTATTGCAATGGTCGGTATAGGGGTTCGTTGCTTGGCCGCTGACGGTTCGTGCCTCTATCGATTATCGCAATGATACGTATAGGGCCGCGCCTTATTTACAACAATTTGTCGGTGGGGTTAGATCATTGAGGTTTAAACCGTCGCCCCTGGAGGGCGCGCTAAGGAGGAAAGAATGGCCTGGACAACCCCGATCCTTGTCGAAATCTGCATCGGCCTTGAGATCAACGGCTATCTGCCGGCCGAGTTCTGATCATTTGCTTCTCGGACCGTTTCGGTCTGACCCCCACCCTACCCTCCCCCGCTTGCGGGGGAGGGTAGGGTGGGGGAGATTCCGGAAAGGATAGACGCCTCATGGGGCGTCTTTCCGTTTTTATACTGGGCTCGGCGGCCGGCGGCGGCTTTCCCCAATGGAACTGCAACTGCGATGTGTGCCGGCGCGCGTGGGCCGGCGACCCGCGGGTAAAGCCCCGCACGCAGGCGAGCATTGCGGTGACAGCCGGGGCCTCGCTGAATGGGCCATCGTCAAGTTCCGGCGCTCCCTTCATTCTCATCAATGCATCTCCCGACCTGCGGCAGCAGATCATTGCGACACCGGCCCTGCAGCCATACGGCTTGCGCAAGAGCCCGATTGTAGCGGTCGTCCTTACCGGCGGCGAGGTCGATCAGACGGCCGGCCTGCTGACATTGCGCGAGCGCGGTCCGTTTGGGCTCTACGGCACTGCGGCGACGCTGTCGACGCTGGCAGCCAATTCGATATTCAACGTGCTCGCCGCCGATGTGGTGTCGCGCCATGCCATCAAGTCAGGCGTCCCGTTCCGGCTGCCCGGCGGGATCGAGGCCGAGCTGTTGCTGGTTCCCGGCAAGGCGCCGCTTTATCTCGAAGGGGATAATCCGGAGCTTGACGCCGAAACCGAAGCCAATGTGGGGATTGAGGTGCGTGCCGAAGGCGCCAGACTGGTCTTCATTCCAGGAGCAGCCAAGCTCACGCCCGCGATTGCGGCGCGTCTGCGCGATGCCGATGTGGTGTTGTTTGACGGCACCTTGTTTTCGGACGACGAGATGATCGCGGCCGGCGCCGGAGCAAAAACAGGTCGGCGCATGGGCCACATGCCGGTGGGCGGGCCCGATGGAACGCTGGCGGCGCTTGCGGGTCTGGCCCGACGTCGTGTTCTGATCCACATCAACAATACCAACCCAATCCTGATCGACGGTTCGCCGCAACGCCGTGCTGTCGAAGCGGCGGGTTTCGAGGTGGCCGAAGATGGAATGAGGATCGAACTATGACGACGTTGCTGACGCCCGAGGAACTCGAAGCAAAGTTGCGCGACATCGGGGCGCGGCGCTATCACCGGCTGCATCCGTTTCATCACATGCTTCACGGCGGCAAATGCAGCAAGGGCCACGTCCAGGCCTGGGCGCTCAACCGCTACTACTACCAGGCTATGATCCCGGTGAAGGACGCTAGCCTGATCGCGCGTTGTACGGATTTGGAGATCAGGCGGGAGTGGCGCAGTCGCCTGGTCGATCACGACGGTACTGCCCCCGGCGAAGGCGGCATCGCGCGCTGGCTGAAGCTCACCGACGGCCTCGGGCTCGACCGAGATTATGTTACATCGCTCGAGGGAGTGCTACCGGCAACGCGCTTTGCGGTCGAAGCCTATGTGCATTTTGTCGTCGAAAAAACGTTGCTCGAAGCTATTGCCTCCTCGCTTACCGAGCTGTTTTCGCCGGTCATCATCGGCGAGCGCATCGAGGGCATGCTCAAGCACTATGATTTCGTCACCACTGAAACGCTTGCATATTTCTCCGCACGGCCGCCGCAGGCGCGGCGCGACAGCGATTTTGCGCTTGCCTACGTCAAGCAGAATGCGAAAACGCCGGAGCAGCAGGCGCTCGTCCTCAAGGCGCTCGAATTCAAATGCGACGTGCTGTGGGTGATGCTCGATGCGCTCTACTACGCCTACGTTTCGCCGATGCATGTATCGCCGGGTGCATTTGTTCCTGAAGAGTGAGGTTCAATTCCCTCCCCGTCTTCGGGGAGGGTTAGGGTGGGGGCTTGCTTTTACAAGCGCGGTGCCGGGTTCCCCCACCCCGGCCCTCCCCGAAGACGGGGAGGGAGAAGAAGAAGGAAACGCCGACGTGAATACCCCTGCTGCGCCTCCCACGATCCTGCCGGACGTGCGTCCGCGTTTGCCGCGCGGCGTGCGGCTGGTGCATAACGAGGCCCAGGGCGGTTGGGTGCTGCTCGCGCCGGAGCGCGTGTTCAAGGCTGATCCGATTGCCGCCGAGGTGATCAAGCGCTGCACCGGCGAAGCGAGTTTCGAAGCGATCGTGGATGATCTCGCCACGACCTTCGGGGCGCCGCGCGAGCGTGTACTGGCCGATGTTACCACGCTGCTGCAGGGGCTCGCCGACAAGAAGCTGCTGGACTTGTAATGCCATGACCATCGACGGTCGCCCTAACGGTCACGCCGGCTCTGCTCGGAAGCCGCTCCACAATCCGCTCGGGCTCCTCGCCGAACTCACCCATCGCTGTCCTCTCGGCTGTCCCTATTGCTCGAATCCGCTCGAGATGGACAGGCGGGAAGACGAACTCGACACCGCCACCTGGGCGCGGGTGTTTCGCGAGGCCGCCGGTCTCGGCGTGTTGCAGGTGCATCTCTCGGGCGGCGAGCCGGCCTCCCGGCGCGACCTCGTCGACATCATGGCGGCGGCGCGCGGCGCAGGCCTTTACACCAATCTCATCACCTCGGGTATCGGCGTGACCGACCAGCGGCTCAATGCGCTGGCCGATGCAGGCCTCGATCATGTGCAGATTTCGATCCAGGACAGCGAGCCGAAGTCCGCCGACCACATCGCCGGCTACGAGGGCGCATACACGCGCAAGCGCACGCTTGCGGCCGCCGTGGTCGCCCTCAAACTGCCGCTCACCGTCAATATCGTGATCCACCGTGCCAACATCGCCCGCATCGACGAACTCGTCGCCATGGCGCTCGACATGGGCGCATCGCGTGTAGAGATCGCCCATGTGCAGTACTATGGCTGGGCGCTGAAAAATCGCGCCGCCCTGATGCCGACGCGGGATCAAGTTGAACACGCTGTCGGCCGTATTGAGCCGCTGCGCAAACAGCATCACGGCCGCATCGTCATCGACGCCGTAGTGCCGGACTATTACGCCCGCTTCCCCAAGCCCTGCGTCGGCGGCTGGGGCCGCCGCTCGCTCAACGTGACGCCGGCCGGCCGCGTGCTGCCATGCCATGCGGCGGAGTCGATCCCGGGTCTTGAGTTCTGGTCGGTGAAACACCATTCGCTCCGCGAGATCTGGGAGGAGAACCCCGCCTTCAACGCCTTCCGCGGCACCGATTTCCTGCCCGAGCCATGCCGGAGTTGCGAACGCCGCGACATCGATTTCGGTGGTTGCCGCTGCCAGGCCTTCGCTCTCACCGGTGACCCCCGCGCCACCGATCCGGTCTGCCATCTCTCGCCGCGGCATCATGTGGTGGAGGAGCAGGCCGCGATCCAGGGGAACGCTGAGTACGTTTATCGGCGTTTATGAGTATGGCGAAACCCATCCCATGTGTCCGCCGGCTTCGGCACGATCGAGCTGTACCAATCGTAAATCTGTTGCCCGGTCCAGAACACGACATCCTTGCGCCGCATGTAGTCGTAAAGCTGCTCGAAATACTTGATCCGGTGTGCGGCGCCGGACACGTAAGGGTGGACCCCGATCGCCATCACGCGCGCGGACTCCTCTGATTCGTCATAGAGGCGATCGAACGCATCGATCGTGCGCTTCATCAGCACGTCAGACTCATGATGGTGGGATACCATCATGGTGATGTCGTTGATCTCGGCGCTGTAAGGTATCGAGAGGATCGGGCCGTGGGCGGTCTTCACCCACAGCGGCTGGTCGTCGAGCACCCAATCACCGAACCATGCGAGCCTGCACTTGGCCAGGTAATCGGGCGTATCAAAGGTCTGCATGCGACCGGGGCCGAGCCAGCCGGTCGGTCGCTTGCCGATGAAGCGTTCGAGGATGTCGAGCGACTGCCGGATATTGGTGCGCTCATCCGTGATCTGGTGGAGCGGCATCTGCACGTAGCTGTGGGCCATGAACTCCCAGCCGGCATCGCGCGCCGCGGCGGCGACTTGACCGTAGGTCTCGCATACCTTCGCGTTTATCGACAGGGTAGGCGTCACGTCGGCCGCCGCGTATGCACGCAACAGCCGCCAGAAGCCGACCCGCATGCCGTATTCGTACCAGGTCCAGTTCGGCATGTCGGGAACCGGCTGGTGTCCGCCGGGCGGCTGTGTCAATTGCCGCGCCATCGGTCGCGTGACCTCCCACTCCTCGACGTTCACGATGGACCACACCACCATCCGGGCACTGCCAGGCAGCCGCAGCGGCGGCCGGGTGAAGGGCGAGGAATAGGCGAGGCGATCGTGGGGCAGGGTCATTATTCAACCAGACTCTCCTCCCGCTTCGCAGCCCTCACCGGCGGATGCCGCTCGCACCACCCCGTCGCCTCGCAATAGGCCTGCGCAACGCGGTAGACCATCGGCTCCGCGAATGCTCGACCAACGATCTGCATCGCGGTCGGCAGGCCTGCCGCAGTGAATCCGGTCGGCACCGCGATGGCGGGCGTGCCGGTGACGTTGAAGGGCATGCGGCATTGGCGCTCGTAGGTTTTGGCGATTGTCTCGGCATCGTCGATCCGACAGGGCATGTCGAGGCTCGACAGGGTGATCGCTGCATCGAAATCGCGCATTGCCGCGGCAAACTCGGCGCATAGGGCGGTGCGCAGCTGCTGTGCCTTGATGTAGTCGACAGCAGGAATGAAGGCGCCGGGCAGTAGTTTCCGCCGGGTGATCTCAGCATAGTCCTGCGGGCGCTGCTGCAGGTCACGCTCATGTATCGCAAAGGCTTCGGCCAGATGGATGGTGCGGCCACATTCGGTGTAGCGCTGCAGCGACGACAGGCGGATCGGATTTACCTCGGCGCCGAGTCGACGCAGCACGTCGGCGGCGGCGGCGATGGCGGCGCTCTGTTCTGGCGCGGCGACCATGTCCTCGTCGTAGAAATGCGCGATGACGCCGATCCTCAGCCCTTTCACACCGGCGTTGATCTCACCGGTGAAATCGGCCGGCGAGCGCCGTGCGCTCGCCGGATCAGCCGGGTCATGGCCGGCGATCGCCTGCAGCATGATGGCGTTGTCCTCGACGGTGCGGGTGAGGAGCCCTACATGGTCGAGCGAGAAGGCGAGCGGGAATACGCCAGCGCGACTTGCGATGCCGTAGGTCGGCTTCATGCCGATGACGCCGCAGCAGGTGGCCGGATTGCGCACCGAGCCGCCTGTGTCGGTGCCGAGCGCGCCGGGTGCGGTGCCGATCGCAACCGCGACGCCGGAGCCACTCGACGAGCCTCCAGGGTGGAGATCGAGATTCCACGGGTTGCGGGCTGCAAGCCAGGGCAGTTCGAGCGTCGGCCCGCCGGTCGCGAATTCGTGCAGCGACAGTTTGCCAAGCAGCACGGCGCCGGCTTCGCGCAGCTTGACGATAGCGGCCGCATCGGCGACGGCGCGATGATGCATGCGCAGCTTGGAATGACACGTGGTCGCCATGCCGGCGATATCGAAAATATCCTTGGTGGCGTAGGGCACGCCATGCATCGGCCCGCGCCAGTCGCCGCGCATGATCTCGGCCTCTGCAGCCCGCGCCTGCGCGATCGCAAGGTCTTCGGTCACCGCAATATAGGCGTGATAGATCGAATCTGTCGCGGCGATACGTGCGAGCAGCGCGTGCGTGAATTCGACCGGTGACAGCTTGCGCGCACGGATCAGCCGCGCCGCCTCCGCGATGGTGAGATAGGCGAGATCGCTCACGTGCCGCCTCCGAACTTGGCCGGATCGAAGGTGACGGCAGGTTCCGTCACCGCGGAAAATTCCGCCGGCAGCGGGCTGAGGGAGCCGGTGCCGCGCGCCACCGCGGCGGCAATCGCCTCGGGAAATAGTGCGTAGGCACGCTCAAGACCGCGCGCCCCCGCAAGCTCGCGGAGGCGTTCCACATTGAGACCGGTATCGGGCTTTTCGGTCATTGTCATTCCCTCGGCGATGGCACCGCGTGACCTATTGCGTGATCGTCACCCTAAAGCGGATTCTGGTCAGCTTGAAGCACCTGGCATTCCTCGTCATGACCCGGCGTGTCCACGGCCGTTATTGTTGCTCTGTGCGTTAAACCTAAGGTCGCTGGGACAAAACCGGCGACGACGCCGTCATTTGATTCAAAAGCCCACAGACAAGGTTGCATCACCATCTGAAATCGGGAGGATAGCGGACGACGACGGCACCGGCGACAGAAAACACCATGAGCGAGCGGGAAGACCTTGTGCTGGCTTACCGGATTCTCGCCGCCCATGGCGTCGTGGATGCCTACGGGCAGGTGAGCCTGCGCACCGCCAAGAACCCGAAGCGTTATCTGCTGGCACGGGCAACGGCGCCCGAGTTGGCGCCTGCACCGCCATACGCCCAATGCGCTGCGCCTTATTCTTGATGCCGAGCCCGGCACCTACACGGAGGTCGACGGCATCAAAATCGCCATGGAACCGGGCGACGTGCTGCTGACGCCGAACTGGTCGATGCACGGCCATGGCAATCGCAGCGAGGCCTGCGCGTACTGGCTCGATTTTCTCGATGTGCCGCTGGTGCAGATGCTAGAGCCCATGTTCTTTGAGGCCGCTGAGGAGGACAAGGCGCGGGAGACGGTGGAGAAATCCGGCCAGGTGCCTGACCATGCAACAAAGGACTCATCTTTTGTCTTCGCCCTGAAGGACACGTTGCGCCGGTTTGGTAATGCCACGTCGCAGCCCGCCGGGCCATTCGGCACCCAGATCGAACTCGGCCACCCGGCGCTCGCCACAATGGCGCTTTACATGATGCGGGTTGATGCAAGCATCCGCACCGCGTCCTATCGCACCACGGCAAACAACATTTATGCGGTGGTGCAAGGCGAAGGCGCGTCCATCGTTGACGGCGAACGGTTCGAATGGCGGCGCGGCGACGTCATCGCGGTCCCCGCGTGGCGCGCGCATTGCCACGAGGCTAAAGGCCACGCCATCCTGTTCCGCGTCACCGATGAGCCCGTGTTGCAGTGCTTCCGCTGGTGGCGCGAGGAATTGGCCTCGGTGGCGAATTGATGGCAGCAAAAAAATGTTCTCTCTGCGAGAAGCGAGAATGCCGGTCTCTGACACGGGAGCTGCAATCGCATTTAGGCGCGGCCTTCACCTCTCCCCGCTCGACGCGCATCCCTCATTTCAATCTGACTGGAACTCGCCGCTCGCCCTCACTCTGCCTTAACGCCAGACAGCGCAAGCAGCCTCGCCCATTGGGCGATTTCGCCACCGAATAGTTTTCCGAACGCCGCCGGTGATCCGACCAGGACCTCGCCGCCGGTTTCGGCGAAGCGCGCCTTCATGGCGGCATCCGCATAAGCGGCATTGATCTCGGCATTTAGCCGTTCGACAATCTCGGCCGGGGTGGCGCGCGGTGCCGCGATGCCGGTGACGGCGCTCATCTCGAAACCCGGTAGGATTTCTGTCATCGCCGGCACCTCCGGCAGGGCCGGAATGCGTTGCGCGGTCGTCACCGCCAGCGCGCGCAGTCTGCCGGCGCGGACCGGCTCGATCGCTGCCGATATCGGCTCGAACATCACTTGCACCTCGCCGGCGACCAGTGCTCGCAGCGCGGTGGCGCTGCCCACGAACTGCACTGGCATGACGTCGAATCCCGTCATGATACGGAACAGTTCGCCCGTCACTTGCGACGCGGTTCCAAGGCCGGTTTCCGCCATCTTGACCGTCCCGGGATTGGCCCGTGCATAAACGAACAACGCCTCGACATCCGCTGCCAGTACCGATGGATTGACCACCATGATCAGGGCTTCCCGGGTGATGCCAGCAATCGGTATGAAGTCGCGTCGGAAATCGAAATCGAGATTCTTCGACAGCGTCACCCCGATGGCGTTTGCCGGGCCGATCAGCATCAGCGTGTGGCCATCCGCAGGCGCGTGCGCGACCACGGAGGTTGCGGCATTGCTGGAGGCGTTGTTCTCGACCGTTACCTGTTGACCAAGCCGCGCCGTAAGCCATTCTGCGACGAGACGGGCCAGGATGTCGTTCCGCCCGCCAGCCACGAAGCCGACCATGAGCCGGATTGGCCGCGCCGGCCATGCCTGTGCCTGCGCGGCATGGCCCGGTAGCATGGCGGCGGCCGCCAGATGGAGGAAGCGGCGGCGATGGAGCTTCATGACGGGACCTCGATGCGTACGTGCTATATTCATCCTATGAGGAAAATCCCGGGAGCGCCCCTATGAAGCAATCGATACTCATTGTGGCCCTCGCGGCCTGCGGCATCACCTCAGCGTCGGCGCAGACATCAAGCCCGCCGCGTAACGACCTACCGCAACCTTACCGCACCACCCGCGACTGGGGGGAATTGCCGGCCGGTATGAAATGGGCGGCGGTGACCTCCATCGAAGCGGCGCCCGACGGATCCATTTTCGTCATCCACCGCTGCTTTGCGAACTCTTGCGCCGGCCGCCCCGAGCCACCAATTCTCAAGTTCGACGCCAGCGGCAAGCTTCTGAAGACGTTCGGCAACGGCATGTTCATCTTTCCCCACGGCTCGGGGCGTGATCGCGACGGCAATCTGTGGGTGACGGATGCCGGAGGCCGCGACGGCATCGGTCACCAGGTAATCAAATTCTCCTCCGACGGGGTCGAACTGATGCGGCTTGGCAAGGCGGGCGTGTCAGGCTCGGGCCCCGACTTGTTCGATCAACCGAACGATGTCGTGGTGGCCCCGAACGGGGATATCTTCGTCACCGACAGTCACCGTCGCGGCAAGAACAACCGCGTGGTCAAGTTCGACAAGACCGGCAAATTCATCAAGGAGTGGGGTCACAAGGGCCCCGGCCCCGGCGAACTGTCGGAGCCGCACGCCATCGCCATGGACAGTCAGGGCCGCCTTTTCGTCGGCGATCGCGAGAACAACCGCATCCAAATCTTC
>DATGCX010000316.1:0-2931 GCA_035311445.1 Xanthobacteraceae bacterium
TCGAGGCCGCCGAATTCGCGCCGCACCGCCTCGACCAGCGTCTCGGCTGCGCCCGGACCGCGCAGGTCGACCACGCTCACCGCGACCTTACGTCCTTTGCCGCGGATCGACTGCGCAATCTCTTCGAGCGCATGCGCGTCGCGGCCCGTGAGCATGAGGTCGCAGCCCTCCTCGGCGAAAGCGAGAGCAATGCCGCGGCCGAGGCCACGGCTCGATCCGGTCACGAGCGCGACCTTTCCATTCAACCCAAGCTCCATTTGAGCAACTCTCCTCAAGACGCCGATGGCGCGGTGATGGTGAATTTATCGCATTGGCGAGGGAGGGGATGAAGGGGGCGTCGCGCGCCATAGGTCATCGCGGGTCTTTGGGTCCGGCCGACCCAAAGACGGCGATGGCCAGGACGAGCCCGGCCATCGCGAACTGGCGGCACAATTGGAGGTGCGGTCCGGTCCTAGATCTTGTCCGGAGCCCAGATGATGAAATTGTCCCGGTTCGGCATCTTCACTTGCGGCAAGGTCTTGGCGTCCATCACGTCGTTCTCGCCGATGATTTTGTTGAGCGAGAGGATGTAGGCGCTGAGCGCGTAGAGTTCGTCGTTGCTCAACGTTTTCGGCATCTGATACGGCATCGATCGGCGCACCACGTCGAACAGCGTCGTGGCATATTTGTAGTAGGTGACCGTCTTGAGCGCATCGATACGATCGAACTTCGGTGGGCTGACCATCGGCAGATAGCCCGGCCGTGGATTGACCCCGTCGTCGCCGTGGCACATGGCGCATTTCTGCGAGTAGATCGCAGCGCCCTGCGTCGGCGTACCGCTGCCGGACGGCAAGCCGGTACCGTCGGGTAGGATATCGATGTTCCAGGCCGTGATATCGGCCTCGCTGATCGGCTTGCCGAGGCCCGGCGTTTCGGCGACGGCCGTGCCCGCGCCGAACGCGAATGCAAGCGAGAGGGCAAACAGCGAGTTACGCGTAGACATGCTTGATCCCTCCTGAACTATCGACGCCCCAGCTGGTGATGCTGTTGTAGTGCTGGTTGGGGAACCCCAACGGGTTCGTCACCGGCGCGCTGGTCTGGCCGCGGGCGGCAACGAACTCGGGACGGAGCGGCTGCACCGCGCCGGATTCATCCCAGGCGCGACTCTGCAGGACCGCCGGCTGGCCATCCCAACGCCAGGGCATGCGGAAGCGGGTGAACGCTTTCGGCAGCACCGGCTCTTGCAATGCCGCCTGCGCCCAGCTCTTGCCGCCGTCGGCCGAAACCAGGACCTTGGAGATGCGTCCGTTGCCCGAATAGGCGATGCCGGAAATTTCGTAGTAGCCCGGCTCCTTCAGCGAATGGCCGAACGAGGGATGAGTGATGAACGATTTGACCTCCATCGTGAAGTGGAACAGCCACATCTTTCCGTCCGGCAGGATCTGCGAATACGTCTTGGCTTCGTAGAAGCTCATGGCCGGCTGATCGATCAGCTTGATGCGGCGCACGTGCTTGATGTTCATGTTGCCTTGGTACCCCGGCAGCAGCAGGCGCATGGGATAGCCGTTGCCGGGCTGGACGCGCTCGCCGTTCTGGTAGAGCGCGATCATGGCGTCATCGAGCGCCTTCTTGACCGGCACGCTGCGATGCAAAGACAGGGAGTCGGCACCTTCTCCAAAGAGCCACTTCGCCTTGGGATCGATGCCGGTCTCCTCCAGCAGCGTGGATAGGAGAACACCAGTCCATTCGGCGTTGGACACCAGCCCGTGCAGGGCCTGGGCGGTGGCCTGCACCGGCTCGTTGGAGAACATCGGCGCGCTGTTGCCGGCGCACTCGACGAAATGCATGCGCGTTACCATCGGGTAACGCGACAGCGATTCGACCGTATAGACCAATGGCTGTTTGACCAGCCCATGAATGACGAGCTTGTGTTGGGCTGGATCGATATCCGGCAGCGCGGAATGCGAGATCGAAAAGAAGAGACCGTTAGGGGTGACCGTGCCCTGCAACAGATGGTGCGGGGTGCGCGCGTGCGAATTGCGGAATTCGTTGTTGGGATTGCTGCGGGTCCGAACGACGTCTTTCTCGAATCGCGACGGCACTTGATATGCCGGCACGACCGAGCCCATTTCCAGGCTCCACGGATCGTCCTTGAGCGGCTCGGCGGCGGCGCCGGTGAGCGACCCCGCGGCGCCGGTACCCATGGCGCCGGCGAACATGATGCCGCGCCCGAGCAGCATGCGGCGATCGAGCAGGCCATTGCCGGCAATCGGCTCTGGCGGCGGAATCTTGCGACGCTTGCCAATGATCATGGGTCCTCTCCCTAGTGAATTGCGGCGTCTTGCGGCGGCTCTGCGCTTCCCCGCGCAGCGCCGACCGATGTCTGCTGCTGCGTGGAGGTTATGTTGTTTTGGTCGAAAGCTGCGCTAGAACCGACGAACAGGGCGTGCGCGAGACTAGCGCCTTTTCCAAACGGGTTGCAATGAATGGGACAGCCTGATTGACCTACCTGCCGTTGCCGTCGAGCAGCCAGCCGAATTTTTCGCGCGCCTTGCGGGCGACTTCCGGGCTCGGCGCGTTGGTGGGGGGAAACTTGTCGCGCCAGTGAAACGGTTTGCAGGCATCGATCAACGCCACCGAATGCGTCATGTTGCCGACGGCGCGCCGCTCCGGCGGCAGCGCGGGATCGGCGCTCGAGTCCCACGAGCCGGTGATGAACTGAATCGATTCCTTGGGATCGGTGCGCGTGAGCATGGCCCACAGCAGATGGTCGAGACTGGTTACGTCGACATCGTCGTCGACCACCACGACATATTTCGACGCGTAGGCCGAGGCGCCGCACTGGGCAGCGACATGTGCGGTCTGCACCGCGTGTCCGGGATAGCGCTGCGTGATCGAGATCGCGTGCAGCATGCGCGCGCCGCCGACCTCGTGGCACCAGACTGCCTGCAC
>DATGCX010000317.1:0-2300 GCA_035311445.1 Xanthobacteraceae bacterium
ACGCGGTCAACGGCAAGCAGTATGTTGCTGTTGCAGCCGGCCCCAAATGGCAAGCTACGACCAGACCAGCGTCGCTGAAATATGCCAATGCGTGCTCAATGGTCTATGTGTTCGCGCTTTGAGAGAGATGCCGGCGCAGGGGACCGAAACGCACGCCATCGGCTAGGCGGACCAACGGCGGGCTGCCCCGCCGGGTCCGCGCAGAATAGCTGACCTGAAAATGACCAGTGTTACAGACCGAAGACATATAGCACGGTCGCTTGGCGCTGCTCCTTGAGTTCCGGTGTGAGGACGAGTTTGCTCTGGGACGCTGGGCTTGGTCCCGATGCAATCGCGACATATTGCTTGCCGCCGACCTCGAATGTCATCGGCGGCGCAGCAAAACCGGACCCCATATTGATCCTCCACAACTGCTCGAGCGTGGTGTCATCAAAGGCCGCGACGGTGCCGTCCAGCAATGCGAGAAACACGAGCCCGCCGGCAGTTGCCAAAGTCCCGGAATAGTTCGGGTAGGCGAGGTGCAGGCTCTTCTTGATGTCCAAGGTGACGGGATCGACCGCGATCAAGTCGCTCTCGTAGCGGCCGTCCACCTTGTAGCCGCCGCCAGTTCGTACGTACCAGCCCTCCTCCCGTTTTGCTGCCAAGGTCCGATCGTTCGTCACGAACTCGCACGCGGTCATTGCCGGAATGTACACGAGTTGCGTTCTGCGGCTGTAGGATGACGGCCAGAAATTATTGGCGCCGGTGCGATTGGGGCAGACCTTCTTGACCGGAGTTACCGAGGTTGGATCGGCGATGCCCGAATAGGTCTGGACATCCTTGTTGGGATCGTAATCGATCGGCTTGCCGGTCTTCTGGTCGATACCCTTGGTCCAGTTGACTTCCATGTAGGGCTTGGCGCCGACCATAGCGCCATTGTTGCCCTCCATGGTGTAAATGAAGCCGTTGCGTGCGGAGTGGGTGATGAGCTTGCGCCGCTGCCCATTGATGGTGCGATCGATGAGGATATGCGTGCCGACCTCGTCGAAATCCCACATGTCGCCGGGCGTATACTGGAAATACCAGTTCATGTTGCCGGTGTCGGGGTCCCACGACACGACGCTGTTGGTGAACAGATTGTCCCCGGGGCGTAGCCTCGCGTCCATCATCGGCACCGGGTTGCCGACGCCCCATAAGGTCTGATTGGTGTCCGGATCATACGTGCCCGTTACCCAGACGGCGCCGCCACCCGTTTGCCAGGCATTGGTCTTGTCTTTCCAGGTTTCGCTGCCTGGCTCGCCTGGTGCCGGAATGGTGTATTTGCGCCACAAGAGCTTGCCGGTCGCAGCGTCGAGCGCGGCCATCCAGTCGCGCGCGCCGGCGTCGCCTCCGGAGGCCCCGATGATGATCTTGTCTTTGATGGGAAGCGGGGCGCCGGTGATGGTGATCTTCTCCGCATCGGAGACGTTCGTTTCCCATACGACTTTGCCCGAGATCTTATCTGTCGCGATAATGCGCGCCGGCGCGCTTGCGGGCGAAATGACAAAATTGCCCCACAGGGCGGCGCCGCGGTTGGCAACCTGCCGCTCCTGCTTAGGCTCCATACGCCAGACGATGCGGCCGGCGTTGCCCGACGTGGCGTCGATCTTGTAAAGTACGCTCCAGGAATCCGTGATGTAGAGGAAGCCGTCTTCAGCGAGAGGCGTCGCCTCGATGAATTCCCGGCCGCGGCTACCGGCCAGCGGCACGGCATAGGCGAGCTTGAGCCCCTTGACGTTATCCTTATTGATGCGGGTGAGCGGCGAGAAACGCTGGCCGTCATAGGTGCGGTGGTTCATCAGCCAGTTCTGCGGCTCCTTGTCGGAATTGAGGAGCCGCTCCGGCGTTACATCGGCGGCGAATGCCGGCGATGCGAGCATGCTGGCCGCTAGCAGAGCGTTGCGAATCGCATGTTTGCGTCCTGTCATGATTTCCTCCCGTTTACGAGTTCTAGGGTCGCTTCGATGCAAATCCGTGTGAAGCTCATTTAGATATGATCCATCCGTATCGTCAACGACGGTCACGCCATAACGGATGACGCCGACCCCGGCCACCTGCGCAGCCACGCTGCGCGGACCAAGATCGATCACATCGAAGGCGTTGTCACGCTTGGCCAAGGCAGGTCGGAGACCGACGGTTGACCCGATCTCGGATACGTCGTTCGCCGAGCGCCGGTAGACGCTCCAAAAAAGCCAACACCTGCTCAGCAGTTTGATCGGCGTAAGGGCGAACACCATCCGGCAGGTAGAACATCGCTTTGCGTGCGAGCACGGTGGCAAACA
>DATGCX010000318.1:0-39729 GCA_035311445.1 Xanthobacteraceae bacterium
CCACTCTACTACGGCGTGCGCAATCACATCATCGACTTTCTCGTGAGCCGGAGCAAAAATTTCGCCGAAGAAATGAAAGGCGCGGGCTACGACCGCCGACACGTGCCGGTGGTGCGGCCCGCCGCCGCGCCGAGCGCCGCAAACTCAGCGAGCGCCCACCCTCCATTTGCGGAGCGGGATGGGGTGAGGGACTTACAAAGCGTCCGCCGACGAGCCGAGGGCTAAGTCGCGACTTTCTTATCATGCGCCACCAATCAAGCGCCCAATACAAGGAGACGCCAATGACCCGTGCCGATCTCACCGAGAAAATTCTCGATATCAAGCGCGCCAAGGGTTGGAGCTGGAAATATATTCACGAAAAGATCGGCGGCACGTCGCCGGTGCTGCTGGTTGGCGCGCTGCTCGGTCAGATGAAGCTTACCAAGCCGCAAGCAGCCAACGCCGCCGAGCTGTTTGGCCTGTCGAAGACGGAAGCAGCGCTGCTCAACGAGGTACCGATGCGCGGCGCCGGCGTCCCGATGCCGCCGACCGACCCGCTGATCTACCGCTTCTACGAGCTGGTGATGGTGAACGGGCCGGCGTGGAAGGCGCTGATCGAGGAAGAGTTCGGCGACGGTATCATGTCGGCAATCGACTTCGACCTGCAGATGGAGCGACTGCCGGATCCGCGCGGAGACCGCGTCAAGATCACTATGTCGGGCAAGTTTCTGCCATACAAATACTACGGTGCGAGCGGCAATGTTCCGCAATACGGCTATAAGGAGGAGTGAAAAAAGGATGCTGCCTGAGGGAGCGCGGGTGTCCCGCCCGCCCCAGCTATCCCCTGCCCGCACGCGGCGAGGAATAGGAAGGGGCAAAGCGGGCGGGACACCCGCGCTCCCTTCTCAACGCGCGGCAGCGGCGACTGCAAGCCGCGACATGGCGAGCATCGCGGCGACCTCATCGTTAAGGACATACACGCCCCGGCGATCAGCCAGCAGTTTGAATCTCTTGCTGAGACCGATCACCCTTTTCCTCGGCTCCCAGCACAAGGTAACCGTCCCGCGGCATCAGCCGGGCAAGGGGATGCGGAATATCGACCTTAAAAGCATGAAAATCTATTTTCGTCGTGCGCCTCTGCTCGTTTGGACAGCGATTTCGTTTACGGTTTCATTGAAGTCGACCCTGCAAATGCGCGAAATGGAAACTACAACGCACGTACCGTTCCAAAAAATCAGCAGGCTGTCGAAACTATACGGCAGCCGCGGTGGGTGGGGACGCGGCGAGTACCGGAATTGCGCGCGCTGCCACCACGATGGCATCGCCATTCGCTTCGATTGATACCACAAGCCCGCTGGCGCGGCCGAGCAGGCCCGTGTAGAACGGTTGAATCGCATGGGCGTCGAGTGCTCCGTTCTCCGGACGACCAGCGAGCAGTCCCGGTACCGCCTGCGAGATTCGCGCGTTGAGTCCGCATGCCGAAATCCGGAAGGTCATTGCCTCGGGCGGTCCATCGCCGTCCACCGCGACGATTCCACCCCTCGGAATCGATTGAGCCGCGACGAGAATCATATTCAGCAAAAGCTTGACGCGATTTTTCGGCAGCAGAGTGCTCGGCAGATTCCACGAGAGCTTGACTTTCTCATCTTCGATAAAGCCGCGGGCGACGTTTTCAGCATCGCTCAGATCAACTTGGGCGCTGGCGGAACCAGCCGCCCCGAATGCGATTCGACAAAATTGCAGCCGTGCAGATGCCGTCTTGGCGCTCTTCTTGATGAGTTCAAGGGCGAAGCTCCTGGTCTCTTCGTCCTTGGATTCCTCCAGCACTTCCAATCCGTTGACGATCGCGCCCGAGGGGCTGATCAGATCGTGGCAAACACGCGAACATAACAGCGCCGCAAGATCGAGGGCTTCGAGCGTGAAGGGGACCGACATACGATTTGCTCCTCAGGCCAGTGACACCTTGGGCCGACTCAGTACATTGCTGCCCGGGGGGGGGCTGCGAGTGATACACCGCGACGGGCGCCTCGCCAAGGTGACCGTGACGACGGCGTTGGAACCGATGAGGGTAAGCGTGGGCCGGTTGTCAGGCTACCGAGTGATTGTGGACGAGGCGCTTTTGGCCAAGCTTACCGCAGAAGTTGCGGTAGCGGCGGCGGCGACGCTTAATGCGGCCCGCAGCGTTAGCAGAAAAGCCGATCAAACTCCGGTCACCGATGCGGACGAGCGCTCGCAAGCCATATTGCTGCAGGCCATGGCGAGACTGATGCCGGGCGTCGCAGTGATATCCGAGGAAATGGCGATCCGCCCGTCGCGGCTCGGCGACATCTTCGCGATCCTCGACCCCCTCGACGGCACCAAAGAATATTTGGCCGGATCGACTGAATACACCGTCAACCTCGCGATCGTGCAACGTGGTGAGCCCGTGGTCGGCATCATAGGCGTACCCGCCAAGGGACTCATCTATCGGGGCTGCGCGAATCACGGGGCTGAACGGCTGGCGATGTCTATCAGCGGGGCCATCCCGAACTTGGCCGTTGCCGAGACAATCAGAATCCGAAACGCACCGCGAGGCGGCGTAGTTGCGATGATGAGCCGGTCACATCCCGATTCCGCATCGATTGCGCTGCTTGACCGGCTTCATGTCACACACCGGGTGGCGTGCGGCTCCGCACTCAAATTCTGCCGCGTGGCCGAGGGTATCGCCGATATCTATCCGCGCCTCACCACGACCTGCGAGTGGGATGTCGCGGCAGGCCATGCCCTGGTAACGGCGGCAGGCGGGACGATAACGCAACCCGAGGGCGGCATGCTGAACTATGGCGACGCCGCGGCTGATTTCCGGATTCCGGCTTTTATCGCGTGGGGCGATCGGACCGGCGTGCTGGATGCCGCCGCTCTGCCCGATTGATGCTGCCGCTCATTGCGACAGCGCGTGCTTGAGAACATCCGGCCATCGGGCTCCAGCCTGCGCAGCGATCCCTCGCAGATCGGCCGCAAACTCCTGGGGGGTGCGTGGAACCGAAGAACAGATAGAGCTTTTGCTCCCAGATCAGCCATACGGCTAGACCTATCCGCGTCCGGGCCCTGCCTATGAATGACTTCCCACGCTGCCGTGCTGAGGTCATAGTTCTGCCGAAAGGTGAAACGATTCGGTGTCCTGTTTGTCGAACAGGTCGGGGGCTGGGCCATAGCGGCGTTGTGGTATGGATCACATTAAGACGCCCGGGCGGCCAAGTCTTCCGCCGGACAACCTGAAGGAGCTTGCGATGCGCGCCGCACCGCGAACAATCGTTTTGACTACGTTGATAGCGTTGGTCTTTTCGATCGCATTAACGTGGCCAGGAGCCGGGGTTGCTCAACCGGCTCCAGGGCCGGAACCGCAACAAAATTTTACCCCGGGCGAGCTCGTTACTACCGGGCATCGGTTTTTCGGTACCGTTTCGCGCGGCCTTGCCTCCGTGATTGAATCAGCCGTCAGCCAGTGGGGTCTGCCGAACGGATATGTATTGGGCGAGGAGGCGGGTGGTGCCTTTTTCGGCGGATTACGCTACGGGGAGGGCATGCTTTATACGAAAAATGCCGGCGATCTGAAGGTGTTCTGGCAAGGGCCGACGCTCGGATGGGATTTCGGCGGTGAGGGTGCCCGCACCATGATGCTGGTTTACAACCTTCCGGCGACGGAGGCGATCTACCAGCGATTTGCCGGTGTCGATGGTTCTGCCTATTTCGTTGGCGGTTTTGGTATGACGGCTCTGACGGCGAACAATGTGGTTTTGGTGCCGATCCGGTCGGGTGTTGGACTCCGGCTCGGAGCGAATGTGGGATATCTGAAATTCACTCCCACCTCGACGTGGAATCCATTTTAGCTGGCGGCCGGTCCAGATGGTTCGAACCGATGGGTTCGCTCCCGCTCAACCCATCCTTGTATGAGCGCCAATCATTACAATGGGGCCGTTCCGCAAGGAACGGCCCGGCCTGAGCGGCCGCCCAGGCCGGGCCGCCACACGCCGGGTCCGACCGTCCTGTCAATTTCGGAATTTGGTTAATATATCGTTAGCGTAAGGTCCGGTGCCGCCTCCGTGCGACGGCGGCAAATTGGCATCAGGCAGGAGTTGCGGCCATGGTCGAATCGCTGATGTTCTTCGGTGGCGGATTTTTGGTCGCGGCTCTCTTGGCCCTCATACTGATTTCCTCTGTTCATCAACGGGCGGTCCGCCTCACCATACGCCGGCTCGAAGACACCATCCCCCTGTCGATCAGCGAGATTCAAGCCGATAAGGACAAGTTGCGCGCCGAGTTCGCCATGACGGCTCGCAGATTGGAGATGACCGTCGAGCAGCTCAAGTCCAAGGCTACCAGTCAGCTCGGCGAGATTGCGCGCAAGACGGAAGCGATCGCCAAACTCAAGGCCCAACTGGCGGAAAAGAACGCCGTCACTGACGCGCTCGATGCCCGATCCAGAGACCTCAGTGTCAGAATTTACGAAACCGAGCAAGAGCGTGCCGAGCGGTCTGCCGCCGTAGAAACGACCGCACAGGCGCTCGCCGTCAAGCAAGCCGAACTCGCCAGAGCCGCGATCAAGATAAACGAGCTGACGCTTACTGGCGAAACGCAAAAGGTCGAGATCGCGCTACTGAAAACGCAGATCGAACAGTTCAAGTCGAGAATCAACGAATTGGAGCGGGATGCCCAAGGCGCGGCGCAGCGCCCGTTCGACGAACGGGTTGCGGCCTCGACCACCACCACGGCGCTAAAGGAGAAACGCGAGGCCGAGGAGACATGGCGCGCTGAGCGAGCCGAAAACGACCTCCTGCGGGAACGCATCGCCGAGATTGCCGCTCAGGTAGCCCATATGTCGATGGACAAAGTCGGTTCGCCGATTGCCGAGAGCCTCAAGGACGCCCCGAGTGTTCATGCAGCCGGCCTGGAGCGCGTAGCAGGCCGCGACGATGCACCGTCCCGGAGCAGCCTTGTTGACCGCATCCGCAAGCTGCAGAACGCCAAGTCACAGGTGTCTACCACCTCGTAGCCTGACGCGGCGAAAAGCGGGGCAACTGCATTACTTCTCAATTAGTCTAATCGAAGTTCCGCCGCAGCCATCGTATGATTTCATCGAGCACGAAATCGTACACTTGATCCTGCCACCTGCCCGATCGCTTGGCGACCTTGAAGGAATGGTCGCCGTCTTCCACGACACAGAGATCGGCAAGCCCTTTCAGTTGGCCTATGATCGGTCGCAGCTCATCCGGCGTGCCGAAGGCATCGCGAGAGCCCTGGACAAACAGCATGGGCACCCGAATATCGGGCAGATGTTTCGACCGCAGCTTGTCCGGGCGACCGGGCGGGTGCAGCGGATAACCGAGGAACACGAGTCCCGTAACGCCATCGTGACCGGCGGCAGCGACCTGTGAGGCGATGCGTCCACCCATCGACTTCCCGCCGATCACCAGTTTCCGACGATGGCCGTCCATGTCAAATTTTCCGGCGCAAGCCGCATCCAGGACCGTCCGATAACAGTTTTCCAGCTTATCATTGCGGTCGGGCACACGCCGGCGCTCCTCGCTGTACACAAAGTTGAAGGTCAGGGTTTGAATTCCACGTACCGCCAGCGCGGTGGCGAAGCGCACCATGAAGCTGCTGGTCTGGTTGCCGCCCGCTCCATGCGCAAGTATCAGGTTGACATCGGCGTGTGCGTCCGGTGCCGCCCGATAAGCGCGCACAGTCACGTGCTCGGAGGGCGTGATGTCCAGACGGAACTCTTCGGCTTTCTCCGCTGCGGCATGCGACATCTTAAAGTCCCTCACGCAGATTCGATCTTGATCAGCTTCTCCCCGGGGCGAAACGGTACGCGGTCGGCGTGCCGGCCTTTTGGCAAAACGAAATACCCCTGAAAAGACATGCAAAATCCACCGCCTCCAGCAGCACTCCCGGAACGCGCCGAAAAGCGGCGTCCTCCAACGTTGCCGGCTGTAGGGGGCGACCCTTGTGGTTGCCCGGTTTTGCGCATCGCGTGCCCCTGACCGACTGATAGAACGCGCAATGCCGGGACCTTGTCCGCGTTCCCGTCGTCCGTCGGGAACAGGGCGACTACAAGGGTCGCCCCTGCATCATCCTTACGTCGGCACAAATCCATTGTTATCGCTTTTCGTGATGCTGCGACCCCCTTCAGATTGGCTGAAGCGAAGCAACTAGCCGACCGGAATCCGCTGCCGGATCTTGAAGAAGCCTAGCCATGGATCGCGTTTGAGAAACGCCAGCCGGTGTCGCACGTTGCCAACCGTGAAATGATCAGATCGCAATCCCTCTGAGAGCTCGTCCCAATCGAGCGGTGTCGAGACGGACGCCTGCGGCAACGCTCGCGTCGAATAGGCTGCGACTGCCGTGGAGCCGCGATCGTTGCGCAAGTAGTCGACGAAGATGCGGCCGCCGCGGGCACGCTTGGCAGCGGTGGCAACGTAACGGTCGGGCCGATCTGCGGCCATGGCGCGCGCAACCGAGTAAGCGAAGGTTTTCGCTTCCGCCCAGCCTGCCAACGGTTGGATCGGAACCACGACATGCAATCCCTTCCCGCCCGACGTCTTGACGAAGCTTTTCAAGCCGCTCTTTTCAAGGCGATCGCGCACCTCCCTGGCAGCCGCAATGACTGCGCTCCAGGGCACGTCCTCGCCCGGATCGAGGTCGAAGATCAGTCGGTCCGGTTGCTCCAGGCAATCGGCGCGACAGCCCCACGGATGGATCTCGACCACGCCCGCCTGCACGAGGCTCCTGAGGCCTGCCGGGCTGTTGAGCACCAACATCGGCTCCTTTTCGCCGACGTCGACACGCTGCACCACATCGCTCAGGCCCGACCACGGATGCTTGGCGAAAAAGCACGTGCTGCCCGTGCCGGACGGACAGCGCAGCAGGCTTAAGACCCGCCCGCCGACATGCGGAAGGATGCGATCGGCGATGTCGTCGTAAAAATCCGCCAATCCTTGTTTGGTGATGCCCGACTCCGGCCAGAGGATTCGTTCGGGATGCGTCAGCGCAGGCTCGCCCTCATTGGTTTTGCTCGGCCCTTTCGTACGCTTCAGTGGCACTTCCAGGCTGATGTCCTGTGCCGGCTCGTCTTCCCGCACGCCCTTGAATGAGGCCTGCCGAATCAGCCCGTCATGGGTCCAGTCGCGGTATTCGACCTCGCAGACGAGGCGCGGCTCGGTCCACACCACGCCCTTCTCGGCGCCGTCCGGCAAAGCCTTGCCTAACGGCGGCTTCTTCGCCCTGATCCTATCAAGCTGGGTGCGCAGCGATGCCGCCAAAGCCGCTGACCACCCGGTGCCGACGCGACCCGCGTAAACGAGTTCGCCGCCCGAATAATAGCCGAGCGGCAGTGCACCTATGGCGCCGCTCGCCGCCGTCGACCGCGTGTAGCCGAGGATCACGAATTCCTGGCTCCGGGCACATTTCGCCTTGAACCAGTGCTCGCCGCGGCTCGGCCTGTAAGGCAAATCCTTTCGCTTGGATATGATGCCTTCGAGGCCGAAACGGCATGAATGCTCCAGCATGGTGGGGCCGTCGGTATCGAGATGTTCGCTGAAGCGAATCGGCGATGCTGGCGAGAGCGCGGCGACAATGTTTTGCAGCAAATTCTTTCGATTGAGCAGTATCACGTCGGTGAGGTCGTATCCCTCACAATACAACAGATCGAATACGTAATACCGAAACCGGTCTCGACGGCCGGATTTCAGGTCCGCCTGCAAATCGTTAAGACCGGAAATGCCTCTATCATCCTCGACGACGACCTCGCCGTCGATCAGTGCGGAGCCGAGACCAAGCTCGGCGAGCGCATCCGCGATGGTGCGAAAGCGCGCCGTCCAGTCGAGCGCCTTTCGGGTCAGCAACCGCATAGTGCGGCCATCGATGCGCGCCTGAATCCGATAGCCGTCGTGTTTGATTTCGTGAATCCAGTTTGTGCCGCTCGGGGGCCTCTCGCATGGAGATGCCCGGCTCGGCTCAAGAAACGTCGGCAAGAGTCCCTTTCGGGCGCCCGGAATGCGGCCGATGTCCGGCAAGATAAGCTTGCGCCTGCGCGCGGCCGCGGCCCGCGCCTTATGGTCAACGCGCAACTCTCCCTCGGCCGCGAGCTGCTCGTTGGTGCGGCCGCTGATACGCGAGGTGACTTCCTCGTCGGTGATTTCGGGATCGCCGGCGCGGCGGGCAAACTCATCCTCGGACTTGATGAGAAGCCACGGCTCACTCTTTTCTCCCCGCCGCGGCCGCATGCGGACGAGATGCCAGCCACCCTTGAGCCGCTCGCCATTGAGCCGGAAGGCCAGGTGGCCCTTCGTAAGCCCTTTGTTGGGATCGCCTTCCGGAAGCCAGCGGCCGCGATCCCAGACGATCATTGATCCGCCGCCATATTCGCCCTTTGGAATGTTACCCTCGAAATCGAGGTATTCGATCGGGTGGTCCTCGGTGCGCACGGCAAGGCGCTTCTCACCCAGCGTGAGACTCGGTCCGCGCGTCACCGCCCAGCTCTTCAAGACCCCGTCAAGCTCCAGCCGCAGGTCATAATGCAGTCTGCGCGCCGCGTGCTTTTGCACCACGAATGCGCCGCTCGTCCCCTCCCTACCCTCCCCCGCAAGCGGGGGAGGGTAGGGAGGGGGCGCAGTTTTCGGCTCCGGAGTGCGGGTGAAATCGCGTTTACGGGCGTAGTCCCCAAGCGGTTTTCCGCGCGTTTTCGTTTTCGCAGTCTTGGTGCGCGGTGCCACGGCCGGCGTCTCCGGCCCCCACCCTACCCTCCCCCGCTTGCGGGGGAGGGTAGGGTGGGGGCAAGCTGGATTTCACAGTATTTCAGCGCGCGC
This sequence comes from Xanthobacteraceae bacterium, assembly GCA_035311445.1. Classification (GTDB taxonomy): domain Bacteria; phylum Pseudomonadota; class Alphaproteobacteria; order Rhizobiales; family Xanthobacteraceae; genus JAJPKK01. Next base: position 8,826 of record DATGCX010000318.1, read on the forward strand.
TTGGCGCGTGCAGCCCAAGGCGAGCTGCCGTCGATGCTCAGATATCGTCTCCACCACTCCGCTGCCTCGGCGTGACGCTCAAGCCGCTGGAGTACGAGAGCCAGATTGAACATGGCATCGGCGTAACCGGGATCGGCTTCAAGTGCCCGATTGAGGCAGTCAATCGCCTCTTTGGTGCGGCGCTGATCATCCAGCATGTCTGCCAAGTTGTACCAAGCCTGGGCGCAGCGCGAGTCAGCCTTCACGGCAGCCCGATAAGCTGCCTCCGCTTCCAGGCTCCGCCCAGCCGCGCGCAGAGCATTGCCGAGATTGAACGGCGCCGCCGGGTCGGCCGGGTCCAGATTCATCACGCGTCGATAGAGCCGCACCGCCGTTGGAATATCACCTGCCTCCTCGGCCGACTGGGCATCTTCGAAAATGGCGTCGGGGTCGTCCGCGGGCTTTTCGACATTGAGAATGAACTGGCCTGTGTTGTCAGTGCGGCCTTTCATCTGCTCAACGAGAATCCGATCGGACGATTCCGGAAACAGGCGCAGATTCGACAGACGCGCGTCAGGAAGCCATTTACGGATCTCCCGAAGACTTCTGGTGATCACCGAAAGCGCGGTTCCGACGGCCAGCAAGCCGGCGACCTGGCGCGCCGCCGCGAGATCGCGAAAACCGAACAGGTCTGCACGGGCCTCGATCAGACCGAACATGGCAAGCTGGTCGACGACGTCCCTGGGAAGCTTGCTCAGCGAGGCCAGTTGATCGGCCGTGTAAGTCCTGGCCTGCTCCTCCGGGACAGTCCATCCCAGCCATTCAAGAAACTGCCGTTCGCTCGCAATCGGAATCCGGTATGACTTCGCCTGGGCAAGGCTGTTGGACGGCCGACCATCGTCGAGAAGCGGCCATCCCATCTCACCGACGACGAGCACATCGGTCAGTTTCGTGACACCCTCGCGCGGCTTTCCGCCATGCTTGCGCACGAGCGCAAACGCATCGGCCCGTTTCATCGAAGCAAGCCGCCCCGTGAAGGCGACCGTGCCCCCCAGCGCCGCGCGGTCGAGTTCGGCGTTCTGCGTCAGCGGCCTGTTTTCCTCTTTGCTGCGGGCCTTGCGCCAGCCCGCACCTTGGCGCTCGGCGCCGCCGGCTTCTTCTGGACTTCGGCGCCGATACTGGCGCGCAGCGCGTCCATCAGATTGGTCACGCGTTGCGGCGGCGGAGCCGCGTCTCGCACCGGCTCAAGCGCGCGCCCTGCCTGTTTCTTCCGCAGAAGCTCCACCAACGCATTTTCGTAGTGATCCTCGAACCGCTTCGGATCGAAGTGTGCAGTCTTGGTTTCGATGATGTGGCCTGCAAGCCGGCTCATTTCAGCCGGCAGCTTGAGTTCCGGTATATCCTCGAAATAGGCGTCGTGGTCGCGTACCTCGTAGGCGTAGCGCAGTGACGTCGCCAGCAGGCCCTTGCCAAAGGCTTCGAGCATCATGACCCGTTCCCGACGCGTCAGAACGACGCGGCCGAGCCCGACCATGCCGCGGTCGCGGATCGCATCGCGGATGACCGCAAAGGCTTCCTGCCCGACTTGATCTGTCGGAGCCATATAATACGGACTGTCGAGATACCGATCGTCGATTTCGGCGCGCGGCACGAAGCTGTCGATTTCGATTGTGTGCGTACTCTCGATCTGGATTTTTTCCAGCTCTTCGTCCTCGACCTGCAAATACTGGCCTTTGCCGATTTCGTACCCGCGTCCGATGTCTTCTTTTTCGACCGGTTCGCCGGTGTCGGAATCGACATTCTGTTGCTTGAGCCGATGACCCGTCTTCTTGTTGATGCGGTTGAACGACACCCGCTCCGAACTCGATGCGGCCGGATAGAGGGCGATCGGGCATGAAACCAGCGACAGCTTCAGATACCCCTTCCAATAGGCTCGCGGGGCCATGGAGATCCTCGTGATACTGGCGCGAGGCCGCGTTCACGTTTCGTGCGCGCGAGCCTCAACTTGCTGAAATCATGGTCTATTCTGGACGGTAGCGATTATCGCATTGGAGCCAATGCGGCACAACCACTCTTTGGGGAGCGCAGTCGCTCCCTGCCCGGGGGAAGATCGACGGTGCGCGCCGATCGTGCGGCGAGGTGGAAGTGCTCGCTCGCAACGTCTGGCTGAGCGGCTATCTGGCCACACCGATTTCCTGCCGATTTTGGCCCGCGCCGATTTCTCGCCGACCACCATCGACCTGATGCGATACTCAATAACCTCCGCAAGCTTTCGAAAGACAGCGAGACTTCTGTCCAGTTGCCTTGGGAAAAAATGAGCAAGCATCAGATAGTGTTGCCTTGAAAATGTACGCACCGCAGTGTTGCCAGAAGCTCAGCTGCGCTGATGCCCTTGGTAAGGCAAAAGCTGGCGCCCGCCTCGCGCGCGGCAGTCGTGTGCTCCGTCTCGGCATAGCTCGTCAACAGTATTGTCTTCACGGATGGACAGGTTCTCGAAATCTCGCGCGCCGCTTTGATGCCGCTTAGCGGCATATTCTCGTCAAGCAACATGATGTCGGGATGGTAGTCTCGTGCAATCCGCACAGCATCGGTGCCGCACTCGCCTTCAGCAACGACTTCGAATTCAACTGCAGCATTCACTGTGGTGACCACGCCACTTCGATATGGCGCATGATTATCGACGACAGCGACACGGATTGGCTCAGGCATATGCCCCCCGGCAGAAATCATGCCCGCTTAGGCAACCGGAGCGAGCATCTGCGAACTGCAGCCAGAGGTAACGCCTAAGCGGTCCGTTTGTTCCACGCAGAGGCCCTATACCGCCGCTGCATGACACATGATCTCCTCGGCAGGTTTCGATACAACGCCGAGGAGATTGCTAGTTGATCGACAACCTGCCTGTTGGTGGGAAAACATGCTTCGTTAGGAATTGCCTGACGAACTGTAGTGCGGCAGCGCCGAATCCAACGTTAACAGTCGTTCGCCATCGCCCCTTTCGGATGCATAGGCGCAAGCGGGCTGTCGGGCATCGAGCTCAGTCAATTGCGCTGCCCTGATACGCAAGCCGCAATGCGCAAATTTCGCGTAAAAGCTCATCTCAGACGCGACCTCGATGAGAACGTCATCGATCTCTACGGGCGGGTCAATGTCAGCACCAAGGTGATCGTACTGCCCGTCGAGCATCATGCCGAAGGCGCCCGCGACGGCCGCGGCTGAGCGAGCTTCTGTCTGAGCACGTTAAGCCTTCAACGGCCCGGTAGTCCCGGTCGATGTTTTCTTTTTGGCGGTGTTTGCACTGAACTTTCTTCGGCCGCATAATCGGCGCGAGTGACCCAAACTGGCCCCTCTGCCCGGGGAGAACGCGATGCGCCTCAGCTCCTTCCTATCGCTTGTGTTGTTGGGGCTGATGTTGGCTGGTGGCGCCCAGGGGCAGTCCTGGCCGACGCGGCAACCGATCAAGCTCATTATGCCGTTCCCGCCCGGCAGCGCCATCGATACGGTGGCCCGGCCGGTGTTCGATGCGGTTGCGCGTCAGATCGGCCAATCCATGGTGTTCGAGAGCCGGGCCGGCGCCGGCGGCACGCTCGGCATGGCAGCCGTCGCCAAGGCGGAGGGCGACGGCTACACGCTGCTGGTTAATTCCTCGGTTCATACCATCACGCCGTCGACTTACGCGCGGCTGCCCTACGATACGGTGCGGGATTTCGCCGCCATCATCCCGCTCGCCCAATTTCCGAACGTCCTGGTAGTGCCGCCCTCGCGGTTCAAGACCGTCCAGGAATTGGTCGCCTCCGCCAAGGCAAAGCCCGGCTCTATCACCTACGGATCGGGCGGCGTCGGCGCGGCGACTCACCTCAATGCGGAGCGATTTCGGTTGAGCGCCGGTTTTACCGCCGTGCATGTTCCGTTCAAGGGCGCCCCGGAGGCGCTGCGGGAGATTCTCGGCGATCGCATCGATTTCTATTTCTCGCCGCTGCTCTCGGCGGTGCCGCTGATCGAGAGCCGCGAGATTCGCGGCCTTGCGGTGTCCAGCCTCAAACGTACCGCGAGTCTCCCCGACGTTCCAACGACGCTTGAGGCCGGGTATCCCAACTCCGATTACGTGTTCTGGGTTGGACTGTTCGCGCCTGCCGCAACATCGCGCGCCATTATCGACCGCCTCCACGCCGAAACCGCTAGGGCGCTGAACGAGTCCGCAGTCAAGGATGCGCTGATAAAGCTCGGCGCCGACCCGATGGAGATGACTCCGGCGCAGTTCGATTCGTTCGTACGCGCTGAGATCGAGGTCAACGCCGCCTTGGTCAAGGCTGCCGGCATCCAGCCGAATTAGTGCGGACTCCAGGCAGGTTGAAGCACCTTGTCATCTCTCCCGGATCGTGGCCGGGCTCGTCCCGGCCACCGCGATTATTCATATTCCGTGCTCTAAAGTTCGACTTCGCCGACACGACACCGCGACATCGGCATGCGGCTCAAAGCGACCGAAATCCGCCATCGCGGATTGTGGCGATCATAAAGACAGCCCCCAAGAATCACGAAGAACGGCACCGTTTAGGCTGAATGCAGCCTGACTTGATTTGCATGCTTCGCGGGCGGTGCAGGATCTGATGATGCGGCGCCAAATCCGCATCTCACTGCAATCTCATCTTCTACTGATCGGGAGTCATTGCACTCACGAGCGTTTAGTCGCGCGGGGAGCAATATGGATTTCTGCGGATTGAAGTCGAGCTGGTGGGTTACCGCGGCCGGCGCCGCGGCGCTGGTGATAATGGTGACCGCGCTGGTTACGCCGCGGCAAGCCGAAGCACTGCCGAGCTTCGCGCGCCAGACCGGACTGGCGTGTGGCGCGTGTCACACAGCCTTTCCGCAGTTGACCCCGCTTGGGCGGCGTTTCAAGCTGATGGGCTACACCCAGACCGCGCCCGACACGAAACCGCTTGGCTCTTCCGAATGGATACCTCCGGTTTCCGCCATGACGGTTTTCGGCTTCACGCACACCAACACACCGATTGATAACGCCGGATCGCCGCTCCATCGCAACGACAATTTCGAATTGCAACAGGCGAGCTTGTTCTACGGCGGTGCAATCACGGAGCACATCGGCGCGTTCGTGCAGGGCACTTATGCGGGACCGCAATTTGGCTCCCAGGCCTTGGGCAAGTTCATGTGGGATAATCTCGACGTCCGCTACGCGAACACGACGAACATCGCCGGCGTACCGGTCATCTACGGTGTGAGCGTGAACAACAACCCGACGGTTCAGGACGTCTGGAACACCACTCCAGCCTGGGGCTTTCCATTCACGGCTTCGAATCTTGCAAACACACCTGGCGCCAAGACGCTGATCGACAACGGCTTCGCGGGCCACGTGCTCGGCGCCACCGCCTATTTGTTTGTCAACGACATGTGGTACGTTGAGGGAGGCGGCTACGGAATGCTGGAGGGAGGCATTCAGGACTCGCTGGGCATCGTCGCGGCTGACGGCCCGCAAACGAGCGGAGCGATTCCGTATTTCAGGACCGCGTTCGCGCCGACCTGGGGCCCCCATTCGTTTGAAATCGGGGCTTTCGGCCTATTCGCCGACGTCACTCCGGCAGGAGCGCTGTTTGGTACTGGGGTGGACCAGTTCCGCGATATCGGGTTCGACTCGCAGTACCAATACATGGGAGACGGCTACGCCATCACCCTTCGCGGCACCTACCTCAATGAGCATCAATCGCTCGGTGCGAGTTTCGCCAACGGCTTGGCCGCCAACCAGTCAAACACACTCAACACTTTCAGGGCCCAGGTCGAAGTGGCACTGGGCGGCGCGCTGAACAAATGGATCCTCACGGGCGGATACTTCAACACATGGGGCAGTTCCGACGCACTCCTTTACGCCGCTAATCGTACGCTCAGCCCCAACAGCGATGGCTGGATGGCGGAGATCGCCTATATGCCGTTCGGCAAGACCAATCCGCCGGCGCTTTGGCCGTGGTTCAACGCCAAAATCGGCCTTCAATATGTCTGGTACAATAAATTCAACGGTGCGAGCACCAATTTCGACGGTATGGGCACGAACGCAAGGGACAACAATACGCTGTACGCATTTTTGTGGGCAGCGTTCTAGCGTGGTTTTCCGTGTCCGACTTTTGGGGTGCGCTCTATTTCCCTGCCCGGTGAGGAGGGAAGTGGCTGCAACTTACTAACTGCAGTCGGGGACCGGCACCCCAAACTCGCAAAGAGATCGGAATCGTGCGAAATTTCCCAACATTCCCTGCGGATTTCCGTGCCAGCAGGGAATTCATCGCACGTACATTCGACCACCAAGGCCGGGGAGTTCTCACCCCCGGTTCTGCGTCGTCACATTCAACAGCGCCGGTGTGCCGGACCGGAGCGCCTCGAACGCGCGCCGCAGCGCCGGCATTAATTGGTCTGGCGTCGTCACCTTCTCGCCTATCCCGCCACAGGATTCCGCGACCTTCTCGAAGTCCGGTGCTGGATTGAGGTCGACCAGCGGCATGCTATTGGCTTTGGTGGCATGACCGTCCGGATAGACGTCGCGGGTCGCCTGTCGCACGGCGTGCCAGGCGTAATTGTTGGCGATGATAGTAAGTGTCGGCAGCTTTTCGGCGCGCGCAACATAGTGATAGGCGAGCGGGTTGCCAAAGTAATACGAGCCGTCGCCGACTGCCGCGATCACTTCGCGCTCGGGCGCGGCCAGCTTCGCGCCAAGCCCGCCGCCGAGCCCGAAGCCAAGGCCGCCGGCGAGGCTCGATCCGAGGTAGCTGCGCGGGGTAGTGAGATCCAATCCGGCGGCCGGAACGCCCAGTTCGTTGACAATTATGGCGTCTTTTGCCTTGAGCTCGTTGAGACAATGGGCGAGATATAGCGGGTGGATCGGGGTCTGGTCCTTGACCTGCTCGACCATTTTTCTGCGCCTGGCGATCATCTCCTGCCGGGCTTCGCCAAGCGCCTTCCGCCGCGCCTCGATTGCCGCAGTGCGGCCCCGCATCGCGTGGGCGAGGCTTTCACGCAGCATGCTCAGCGCGGCTCCGGATTCGCCCGCCACCAGGAGATCCGCTTCAAATTCCCGGAACGGATAACGCGTGAACAGCGGGTCCGGCCCGAAGCAAATGACCTTCGCATCCTTCTTGAGCGAATGAAGGCGTGGAATCCACGGCACTGCGCTGTCGAACACCGCGACGGCGTCGGCCTTTGCGAGCAACGCGCCTGGGTCGAAGCCCAGGCACATCGGATGATCGGTCGGAAGGCTGATGTCGCGCGCTTCCGATTGCACGACTGGAACGGCGAACTCGTCGGCCAATGCGGCCAGTTCCGTCATTGCTTCCGGTTTGCGGCCGGCCGATGAGGTAAGAATCAATGGAAATTCCGCCGCCGACAGGATTGCCGCGGCAAGTTCGACTGCGTCGAAGGACGGCACTGCGGCGCTCGTCCCCAGCGGCCGCACGGTGTCGCGCCGCGGCGTCACTGCGGGATCGGCCAGGACCTCGCGCGGCAGCGTCAGATAGACGGGTCCGCGAGGTTCCGACATGGCGATGTCGAGCGCGCGATCGACTACCGAATCCGCCGACTGGCCGGCGCGCAGCTCGTAGTCCCACTTTACGAATTCGCGGGTCAGGCCGCCCTGATCGAACATCTCCTGGCCCCAATGGATCGAGCGGTTGCGCGAGGCCTGATGGCCGGTTTCCGTGAGCGGCGTGCGGCCGGCGCCGAGGATGATCGGAACATTGTCGCGCGCGGCATTCATGAGGGCGCACACCGCATTGGCGGTTCCGACCGTCACATGCACCATCACGACCGCCGGCTTTCCGCTCACCCGGTAATAGCCATGCGCCATCGCCACCGCGACGTTTTCGTGCGGCACCGTGATGACGCGGGGATATTTGCGATTGCTGCCGGGATTGCGCGACAGCGCCTCAATGATAGGCGCGAAATCGGTGCCGGCATTGGCGAGCACGTAGTCGACGCCGCGGTCAGCGAGGCGGGAGAGGAAAGACTCGGCGGTCATGCGTGCGGCGGGATCAGTCACAGGGCGGTTTCCTCGGTCTAAGGGTGGGGCCATGGATGGCGGTTAGGCCATTGTATCATGCGGTAGGCCGGGTACGGCTAGTCAGGCCGAGCGTCGGCGCGAGCCCGATCGTCAGCAACGCCATCAGGGCCATCGGCAGAAACGCCATCGCCGGCATCCCCGTCAAATCCCACGCAATCCCGCTGATGATCGGGACGATGACCGCGCACGAATAGCTGATGGTGAACATGCCGGCTGCCATGCGCGGCACGTCTTGTTGGCTGCTTACGAGGGGCGGCAATGCCAAAATCAGGATCAGGACCGATGACGTGGAAAATCCGATCAACCCGGCGGAGGCAACGATGATTGGTCCATTGCCCAAGATGATTCCGAGCGCGGCCAGCAAGGTCACGCACCCAAAGAAGACATAACTTGAGGACCGCCGTTCAAACCGGCCAGCCAGCCACAACAGCAGGAACGACCCCGGCAGTTGGACAATATTGAGGACCACTAGCGCGGGGCCGACCAGATCGCCATTCCCGCTCTGATGGAGATAGTCAGGGAGGAAATGATTGGTCGTGAAGTACGACGCATTGGTGCCGCCGAGTATCAGGCCAAGTCGCCATAGCAAGCCGCTGCTCCAATCAGGCCACCATAACTGGGAAACCTGCGGCGCGTCGTTCGCCGTGACGCGCGGTGATGCGAAAAAAATGATGGCCGCGATGACGGTGCACGGGGCAGCCCAGAATGCGAAGCTCAGCCGCCAACTTCCTCCAACCAGTGGCAGCACGACCGGCACCATCAGGAGCACCGGCAAAATCTCTCCGATAAGCAGGCCGTTGGCGTAAACCGCAGTCGCGAAGCCGGTACGGTCGGGCAGCCAGAGGCGTGCCAAAGGCGGCATCGCGGGATGCATAATGGCGACACCAAATCCCACAACGATGGTGGCTGCATAAAGCGCAGGCACGTCGGGCGCGACCCCGCGCAGCGCCGTGCCGAGCGCAGTGATCAGAAGGCCGGTAACGACGGTCGCAACAGCGCCAAACCGCGCGATCAACAGCGATCCTGGCACGGCTGCGCCTGCGAATAGCGCTACCGGCAGGCCGGTCAGGATGCCGACCTGGGTCTCGGACATATGCAGGTCTTGGTGAATGAGCGAGATCAGCGGTGGCACCGCTAGAATCGTCACCCGCATGCCATTGCCGGCAAGCCATAGAAGAGCCACGCGCGTCACTGCCGGCGCACGTGATGTGCCGCCTTCATTCGCCGGATCAGGTGATCGCATCAAGGTGCTCCGGCCAGATTTCCGCAAGGGGCCGAAGCACCACCTGTGGCTGTTCATTGAGGACTGTTCGGGCTTATGATGCACAAAACGGGGGGTTATTAATATGGCGCACCCACTGATTCCAGGCATCAAAAGCCTCTACCGCAGCCCTCCCAATTGGGCCGTCAAGCTGATTTGGGGCGGCATCACGGGTCTGATCTTCCTCACTATGCTAATCCCGCTTGAGATTGCGGCAATTTGGCAAGGGGCGCGGTTCTCTAGAGTGCCTGCTGCTACTCTTGGTACCGGGGCTCAGCTACCACACCGCTAAGAGGCTTTGGGGTGAGGTCGTGAGCTTGATCATCCTCCCAATGCCGTCTCTGCTGGCAGCAGCGATCGTGGCAGATATGATGGGGTATATGGAGTCTCTAGTGACCATGTGCTGATATCTGCTGCGACGAGTGCGTTTGCCATGGCTCATCTATTGGGCGATGACTACGCTATTCTTGGCCGGCGCTTTCGCACTTGGCACGCTCTTTCAAATGATCACGTGGGCTGGTCGAGCTTGGCGAGGCGAGCGTTTGTTCTACGCGTAGCGACCCTGTGTGCGCCAAGCCATTCTGAGGATACAGGGGATAAGCCAGAACTCGATGCGCCCCCCTTCTTCTCTGGCCTCAGAGGCCGGTTCTAAAGGCATCGTCCGCAGCGTCTCCTTGCCCGTCTTTACCACAAGCCGAAGTCGGAAAGCTTCCGACTTCGGCGAAACTCAAGCCGTGCACTGTTACGGCAGATAAACCGGCTTCGGCCGTTCGTTCAACTCGATGTAAGTACCCCAGGGATCAGTGATGAACGCCAGCGCGACGCCGGATTGTTCGTTCTTTGTATAGGGCCGATCCAGTTTGACCCCGGCTGCTTCGAGCTTCTTGATGAAGGCTTGCAGATCCGTGACGTCAAAGCCGATGTGGTCGAGTATCCGTCCCTTGGTGGGGGCTTGCGCCGCGTCAGCCTTGTTGAAGCGCAGCTGAGCACCCGGGACATCCGCGACAGGAGCGTTGTTGCGGAGGCTGGCCTTCGCCCCGAAGATCTTCCCATACCAGGCTTGGCTCTCAGCGATCGCGCTTTCCGGCAGGAAGAAATGGACGTGCTCATGCCGGATCGGAACGTTCTGGCTTTTGTTTTCCAGAATTTCGATTCTCAGGCCGTCCGGCGTCGTCACGTAGGCCTGGTCCAGCCTGCCGTTGTTCCCGGGTTGCACCGGAACGCCTGCGGCTTTCCATTTTGCAACGGATTCCTGGACATTCTGAACGATAAACCCGACGTGGTTCACCACCGATCCGACCGTGCCCCCGGTCGGCGGCGGCGTACCCGCTTGCTGATTCAGAATCACCATGACACCGGGAAATATCACGCGTTGCAGTGGGCCGGGGCCGCCCTCGGTGCCGCCCATGCCAAGAAAGATCTTTTTGTTGGCCTCAACGTCCCGCGAGTTGAGATGCCAATGTCCCATAGTCACGCCCGCTTCGTTGGGGGCGTATGGTTGCGACCAAGCCGTCCCGGCCGCCAAGCCCGACATAAGGCATAGAGCTGCAATCAACCTTTTCATTGCTACCTCCCGATTGATCTCACATTGGTGGGTGCGAGCGCCATAAACACTAGCACTCGGCGCAGCGGCCCGGAAGCGAAAGCACGTCATCAATTCGATCGCTCAAACTTTGCGGCGAGTGTATGCTCGTCGGCGCATCGGCGCATCCGCGCCGAACGTGAAGGCCCCGTTTGTAATTGCATATGGTGCCCGGCAGTCGGACAGCCTGATGAGCCCGTCATGGCGGCCAATACCCGTGGTGCCGTTTGAAGCCTTGGCCTTTTAGTCCGTGAAAGTGAGTGGCCGCGCCACCGTCTCAAGGCTCTTGCGCTCCGCGGCGGTCCCCCATCGCCATTGGATGATTCCAGCGGCAATCATAAGGGCCGACCCGAGCAGATAACCCATGAAAACGCTTGCGCGCGATCCCGTCTGGATCAATGCGCCGAACAACCAAGGCCCTAAAGCGCCGCCAATACCAGTGCCGATCGCAAAAAAAACCGCGATCGTCAGCGCGCGAATCTCCAGCGGAAACGTTTCGCTCACGGTCAGGTACGCCGAACTCGCTGCCGCCGAAGCGAAGAAGAAGATCAACATCCAGGCAGCAGTCTGCCATTCCGCTGTGATCGTCCCCTGCGCAAACAAGGCGCCGCTCACCGCAAGCAGCAGCCCCGAAACCACATAGGTAAGCGTAATCATCGGAATACGGCCGACGGTGTCGAATGCCCGCCCCAGCACGAGTGGTCCGCAAAAGTTGCCGGCTGCAAACGGAAGGATATACCAGCCGACCCGATCTGCGGGGACATGGTAGAAATCCGTCAAAATAAGCGCATAGGTGAAGAAAATTGCGTTGTAGAAAAAGGCTTGAGCTGCCATCAATGAAAACCCGACGAACGTGCGGCGTGGGTAGGAATAGAAAAGCGTTTTCAGGACCTCACGTAGGGGCGTGTGGCGTCGCGCTCGCAAGCGCGAAGGCGGCGCGGTCACCGCAGGCACCGCCTGCCCGCGATCGCGAATGTTTTGTTCAATAAGGTCGACGATTGCGGCGCCTTCATCCGCATGATGGTGCGTCATCAACCAGCGCGGGCTCTCGGGGATCCAGAGGCGCATGAAATAGATGACAAGAGCAAGCATTGCGCCGACAAAGAACGCGACGCGCCAGCCCGTATCGCTGGCGAAGAACGCCTCATCAAGAAAAACGACCGAGCTGATGGCCCCGATTGCTGCGCCGATCCAGAAGCTGCCGTTGATCGCGAGATCGGTCCAGCCGCGATACCGTGCAGGAATGAGCTCTTGGATGGTCGAGTTGATGGCTGCATACTCGCCGCCGATCCCGGCACCGGTAAGAAACCGGAATACCGCAAAGCTGGCGATGTCCCAGGAGAATGCGGTGGCCGCGGCGGACGTCAGGTAGACGGCCAGGGTGATAAAGAAGAGTTTTCTGCGTCCCAGCCGGTCGGTCAGCCAACCGAAGAACAGCGCCCCGGATACCGCGCCTAGCACATAGGCGGTGCTCGCAAAGCCGATTTCCGTACTGGTGAGTTGCAGACTCCCCCTGATGGCACCGGCCAACGTGCCGGCCAACGTAACCTCCAGGCCATCGAGAACCCATGTGATTCCCAGCGCAAGGACCACGAGCCAATGGAACCGACTCCAAGGCAGCCGGTCCAAGCGAGCCGGAATGTCAGATTCGATGATCGTGCCGTCGATCTGCGAAATCGGTGGTTTTGCAACGCTCGATCCGGTATCGGCAGCGATGACGTTATTCGACGACATCTGCAATCCCCATCTCATTTGCATTCCGGTGGACGTGGTATAACGGCCTCTCCCGGTAACCAAGTTCCGCCGGGCAAATCATAATTCCTAAAATTCGGCGGTTGCCCTGCGGTGCATTTCGAAACGCGCTCGTTAGACATTTCCAGTCTGGCTATCGGAGACGCGCGGAGCAGCCTGAAAAGGCTCGAGCCCCTTGCGGACCAGCATCGGCGCAAGCCGGGGGTCGGCCAGATAGCTGATCAGCTTCTCGGCTCCATCGGGATTCCTTGCGGCACGAAAAATACCGGTCGCGAACACCGATATGTTTTGCACCTCGTCCGGTAGGGGCCCGACGATGTCGATGCCGGCAACCGCCATCAGCTCGCTGATCTGCTGCACCGCCAGCTCGGCCTCGCCCTGTGCGGTCACCTCGCCCACATAGGAGTCGCTGATATGGGCCTTGCGGCGCACTTCGTCCGCGATGCCGAGCCGCTCAATCACGTGCGCGAAGTGAATGCCGCTGGCGCCACGCCGCGAGAAGGCGATCGAATTCGTTTTGAGGAGCGTACGCTTGAGGGCTGTTACCGTGCCGACATCGGGCCTGGGTGCGCCGGCGCGCACCGCGATCCCGATGCGCGACTGGGCGAGGTCGGTTGTGCTCCCGGCGATGATAATACCGTCTCGCACCAGCCGATCGATTGCTTCGCGCGTGATGATGGTCATGTCGGCGGCCGCACCTCGGCCGATCAGATCGAGCGTGACGTTGGTCGAGTTGTAGGTCGCCGTGAAGGAAATCCCGGTAAGCGTGCAGAATTCGTCCGCAACTTCCACCAGAACGCCGCGCAGCGCGAGGGTGCTGAGCACGTTGATCGAAGTTGGCGTGGCGTCGGTCTCGGTCACCGTATTGTCCCTGTCGGCTTACAGTATTGCGACTGCGACGAATGAGCACTGCATCCCATGTCGTGACCCAAAGTCCAGGCTAGCGACATTTGCGGACTTTCGCGCTAAGCTGCCGTCGATTTCAAACTCCCCTTCGGGAATAAATGGAGGAACGCCGTGACCATATCGCGACGCAACATGTTGTCCGGAGCGCTGGCGGCGCCGGCCCTCATCGCTTCAGCGCGCATGGGCTCGCTTGCAGCGGCCCAGACGCTCAAGATTTCGCACCAATTCCCGGGCGGCACCATCGACGACGGCGATTTTCGTGACCGCCTGTGCCGGAAGTTCGCTGCCGAACTCGAAAAGCGTACCAGTGGTGCCGTGACGGCGCAGGTCTATCCGAATTCCTCGTTGATGAAAACCGTGGCGCAATTTTCGGCAGTGCGAAAAGGCGCGCTTGACGTCAGCCTGTATCCAATCTCTTATGCGGGCGGCGAATATGCCGAATTGAACATCGGGCTGATGCCAGGATTGGTGAGTTCGTACGCGCAAGGCGCTGCCTGGAAGAATTCGGCGGTGGGGCAGAAATTCAGCGCTTTCCTGGCCGAAAAAGGGGTCATCATCCTGTCGTGGATCTGGCAGGCCGGTGGCGTTGCGAGCCGCAACGCGCCGATCGTCAGTCCGCAGGACGCCAAGGGGTTGAAGATCCGCGGCGGCAGCCGCGAGATGGACATGGTGCTGCAGGCCGCCGGGGCCACCACACTGACCACGCCGTCGAACGAGCTTTATGCCGCGATGCAGACCGGCGCCTGCGATGCCTGCATCACGTCCTCCACCAGCCTGATCTCGTTCCGCCTCGAGGAGGTGGCCAAGAGCCTGACCACGGGACGTGGCAAGTCCTATTGGTTCATGCTCGAGCCGCTGATCATGTCGAAGCAGATATTTGATGCCATGCCGAAGCCGCAGCAGGATACCATCATGGCGCTCGGCGCCGAGCTTGAGCAGTTCGGCACGAAGGAAGCAATGGCCGACGATCAGAAGGTCGCAGAAGTCTACAGCAAGAAGGGCGCCAAAGTGGCGGACCTCGACGAGGCGACCGTCGATAAATGGCGAGCCATCGCGCGCAACACCGCATGGAAGGACTACGCCCAGAAAACCGCGCTATCGGCCGAGTTGCTCAAGCTCGCGGAGCAGATCCAGGTATCGTAAGTCTTGCGATGGTGGCTGTTCGGTGCGCCGTCCTCCTCAGCGCCCGGCCTTGTGTATGGGCGCTGAGGTGAACTGGACGGCGTTTTCTTTCTCCTCCTTACATGAGGGAGGTGAGTCGGGGGCGATTGATGGTCCACACACTCGACGCGGTTGAAACCCTGCCTGCGCCGACCGTGGTTGCCGGCGGGTGGGTGGGGCGCACGCTTGCCTCGATCAATTACGCAATCGTGCTGCTGTCGTCGATCGCTCTCGTCATCGCTTCATTTGTGCTCACATACAGTGTCGCCAGCCGCTATTTCCTGCACTTCTCGACCGACTGGCAGGATGAATTGTCAGTCTTTCTTATCGTCGGTGCGGTATTCATGTCCTCGGCATCGATTCAGGAGCGGCGCGGGCATGTGGCCATCGAAGCGATTGTGGGTCTGTTGCCAGCGCGCGTGAACCACGTTCGACAGATCATGGTCGACAGTGCGAGTTTCGTGTTTTGCGCCTTCTTCGCCTGGAAGTCCTGGCTGCTGCTCGCTGAGGCGTGGACTGAGAACTTTCATTCGGATTCCACCTGGGCGCCGCCGCTTTGGATCCCCTATTCGCTTATGACTGTAGGCATGACGCTTCTGAGCCTGCAATTGTTGATGCAGATTGTCCTTGCCCTGGCGCCGCGAAGGCGGCCCGAATGACGACCGGCACCATCGGGCTGCTTTACGGTACGGCCACGCTTCTTGTGATGTTCGCTGGCATGCCGATTGCCTTCGCGCTTGGCGCGGTCGCTACTGTATTCATGATCGTGTTCATGCCGGCATCCTCGGTCGATACGATCACGCAGAACGTCTATGAGGAGATGGCGTCCATCACCCTGCTGTCGATTCCGCTCTTCATCCTCAAGGGATCGGCGATCGGCCGTTCTCGCGCCGGCCAGGATCTCTATGGCGCTCTCCATGCCTGGATGCATCGGATTCCCGGCGGACTCGGGATCGCCAACGTGTTCGCGTGCGCGCTGTTCGCCGCCATGGCGGGGTCCTCGCCTGCGACCTGCTCAGCGATCGGCTCAGCCGGAATCCCGGAAATGCGCAAGCGCGGCTATTCGGGCGGCTTTGCGGCCGGAATCATCGCGGCCGGCGGCACGTTAGGTATCTTGTTGCCGCCATCCATCACCATGATTCTCTACGCTGTGGCGGCCGAGCAATCGCTGGGCCGCCTGTTTCTCGCCGCAATCGGCCCGGCCTTGTTGCTGGTCGTTTTGTTTGCCGGCTATACGGGCTGGCGGTTCCGGGTTGAATATCGCGCGGCCGTGGCGGCTCATAAGCGCACCGGCGTCATGTCCGAATTGCTGCGGCCCGACGAGCTGACCTTGCGCGATCGTTTCGAGCTGCTGCCGCGCGTTCTGCCCTTCGTCATTCTGCTTACCGGCGTGATGATCGCTCTCTATGGCGGCTTTGCGACCCCATCGGAGACTGCCGGCCTTGGCGCGGTTCTTGCTCTCATGCTGATCGCATCCATCTATGGCGTATGGAAGGCCCGTGATCTCGCACCTATTCTCACCGCAACACTGCGCGAATCCACCATGCTGATGCTCATCATTGGCATGTCGCTGCTTTATTCCTATGTCATGAGCTATCTGCATATAAGTCAGTCGACGGCGGAATGGATCGTGTCCCTGCAGCTGTCGCGCTGGGTTCTGCTTACTGCTATCCTGGTGATGGTGGTGGTGCTGGGTTTTTTCCTGCCGCCGGTCTCGATCATCCTCATGACCGCTCCGATCATTCTGCCACCTCTCAAGGCAGCCCATTTCGATCTCATCTGGTTCGGCGTCATCATGACCATCGTGATGGAACTGGGCCTGATCCACCCACCCGTCGGACTGAATATATTCGTGATCAAAAGCATTGCTCCCGACATTCCGTTGCGGGATGTGATCTGGGGCGTGATGCCGTTCGTCGGGCTCATGATTTTTGCCGTGATTATATTATGTATATTCCCGGAAATAGCGACATGGCTGGCAACGGCCGTAATGGGCTGATGAAATGAACACGTCGTTTTTCGGTGAATTGCTGCAGACCATCACGGACCGGGGGCGTTCGCTGATCGATCGCGCTCGCGAGCGCCGCGACAGCCCTGCCGAGACCACCGAAAACCTCGCCGACCTATGTGAGGAACTGCTGTCGAACCGGGGCGAAGCCTCCGGCGTTGCGCTCGCGCGTGAAATCCTCGCCTGCTATGCGGATCTCACCATCGGGCCCCGGATCGCATTTTTCGAGGCGCTGGCGACTCGCTTCGGCACCGATCGAACCCGAATCGAGGCCGCCATGGAGGCATGGCGAACCAAGGCGTCCGATGCCACCGCCGCGGAGCTTCATGCGACCACCGAGCCGCGACGCGTGGAACTGCTGCGGCGGCTCAATCTTGCGCCTCAAGGCACGAGCGCGCTGGTCGAAATGCGCGGTCAACTCCTCGACACATTGACGCGCCGGGAAGATCTCGCAGCAGTTGATGCCGATTTCAGTTATCTGTTCTCGTCCTGGTTCAACCGTGGATTTTTGGTGTTGCGCCGCATCGACTGGTCCACGCCGGCAGTCATACTGGAGAAAATCATCCGTTATGAGGCGGTCCATCAGATCCGCGATTGGGTCGATCTGCGCGCGCGCATCGATTCGCCCGACCGGCGGTGCTACGCGTTCTTTCACCCGGCGTTGGTCGATGAGCCCCTGATCTTTGTCGAGGTCGCGCTGACCCGGGAGATCCCGGGAGCGATCGCCCCAATCCTGGAACTCAAACGCGAGCCGCTCGACCCCGAGCGCGCCACTACGGCGGTGTTCTATTCGATCTCGAACTGCCAGCGCGGCCTTGCCGGCGTGACCTTCGGGAGCTTTCTGATCAAGCAGGTGGTAGCGGAGATCTGCCGCGAAATGCCGCGGCTCTCCACCTTCGTGACATTGTCGCCGGCGCCGAATTTTGCTGGCTGGCTGGCGTGGCAGCGGGCGGAGCCTTCGCCGGCATTGTCGGAGGCCGACCGCGCAGCCCTGGCAGAACTCGACCGATCGGACTGGTGGACCGACAAGGGTGCGCTCGACGAGCTGCGCGAAGCCACGCTGCGCGCCGCTGCGACTTATTTCATGACCGCGCGCAATTCCAGCGGTTCTCCGCTCGACGCGGTCGCCCGTTTCCATCTCGGCAACGGCGCCCGCCTGGAACGGCTCAATTGGCCCGCCGACCTTTCCGATCGCGGCCGTCGGCAATCCTGCGGGTTGATGGTCAACTATCTCTACGACCTCGGCGATATCGAAAAGAATCACGAGGCTTACGCGGATAGCCGCACCATCATTGCAACCGGTACAATCAGGAAACTCGCCCGCCCGTCGCGCGCCCTCGCCGCTGTAACGGCCGAAGCGGCGAGCTAGCCGGCAGCTCATAGGGTGGGTAAGCGAAGCGCGCCCACGCTACGCTGTCTCGCACTTGCAGTGACCGCGGAACCATCACCTGATTACACCCGTCCGTAGACCGGCACCACGGCCCCGCGCGTCACCTTGTTGGCGGGCGACGCCAGGAAGAGGATCGTTTGCGCGACCTCCTCGACCTTGGGCCACGCGGCGTGGTCGGCCTGCGGCATCGCTTTGCGGTTGGCCGGCGTGTCGAGGATCGACGGCGCCACCGCGTTGACCAGTATGGCGTCCTTCGCAACCTCTTCGGCCAGCGCTACCGTGAGCGCCGCGACGGCGGCCTTGCTTGCCGTGTAGGCGGCCATGCCGGCACCGCCGCGCCACTCCAGCGCCGGACGGGCCGCCACGTTGACGATGCGTCCGCCCGCAGGATTGGCCATGGCCAGCACGGCACTGCGGCAGCACAGGTAGCAGGTCACGAAGTTCACATCGAGCTGGCTCGCGAGAGTCGATTTTCCGGCCGTCCTGATACCGCCAGCCGTAAATCCGCCCGCGAGATGGATCGAGGCCCAAAGGTCAGGAAGCTGACCGTAGAAGTGCTCGACCGCATCTTCATCGGTCAGGTTAATCCGCGGATAGAGCGTCACCTGCTTATGGTCGCGGAGGCGGAACGTCTGTGCCTCGACTTCGACGAGGTAGGGAATGTGGCACGTGGCGCCGGCGGCGAGCAGGGCCTCCACCGCGGCGGTGCCGAGACCGCCGGTGCCTCCCGTTATGACGACGGTTCGACCTTGGTAATCCATCATGGTCCTCCTCTCACCGAGCCGGATCAGGCAAATAGATTGTGCCTTGCTGGCATCAAGGCTCCAGCGGCGGCAGCACGTGCCTCCCGTTATCGTCCAGCCGCAGGGACTTCACCCAACGCACGGCCGTTAGCGGCAGTGGGCCGTAGAGGTGCGGAAACAGCGCACCGCCGCGCGACGTTTCCCACTTTAACGCGCTGCCCAATTCCTCGGCCTCAACCGCCACCAGGACGAGTCCCGACATTCCGGTGAAATGTTTTGCAGCTGTCTCTGCGACCTGGGCGGCGGTCGAGAAATGAATGTAACCGTCAGCGAAATCGACCGCCGATCCGCGAAACGCGTCGTCGCGCTCGGCCTCACTCCACTGTGTAGCGTCACAGATTTTGTAGATCGTCGCCATCAACGGTTTCACGCGAGTTGCTGCTTGAGCTTCATCTGCCGCCGACAGGATGGCGGCGGAAATAGTCGGCATCAGCGTCCGATTGTTTCCAGCTCGGATTGTCTCGCCATTCGGCGTGACGCACTGTCATGTCGGTGCCGTAGCGGACGCGAAACAGTAAGGTACGATTGGGACCGTTGGTATATTCATGCACTTCGCCGGCCGGATGCACCACGAATGCACCCGGCACAATATCGATCGTCTCGGAGGGCGTGCGCATCTTGCCGCCACCCTCGAAACAGAAATAGATCTCGGTGGCATCGGGATGGCAATGATAAGGGCTGATCTGGCCCGGCTCCCAGCAGGCGACTGACACATCGCCTTCGCCGATGCGGGCAAGGATCTTTTCGACGTGATGTTTGGGGTTCCATTCCTGCTCCTGTGTCATGATGAAAACGTGCATGAAAGTGCTCCTGCACCGACCCGCCTTGACGACCAGCCTTTCACCATCGATAGGAAAGGCCGCAGACGTCAAGGGCTCAGAAGTGGGGGAAAACGCGAATGCTGCTCAAGCCAAACTGTCCGGTTATCGCGATCGAGGAACATTATTGGGACGCCGAGCTGGCATCGCATTTCACCGGCATCGAAGCCGGCCGGCCAGGGGAGACGCAGCGGCGCCTTGATGATCTCGGCGCCTTGCGTATCAAGGAAATGGATGACGCCGGCATTGACATCCAGGTGCTGTCCCACGGTGCGCCATCCGCGCAGAAAATCGCAGCTGACATCGCGATCGAGCTGACCCGGCGCGTGAACGATCGGCTGTATGAAGCAATTGCGGCGCATCCGACGCGGTTCGCAGGCTTCGCGGCGCTGCCCACCGCCGACACCAAGGCTGCCGCTGACGAACTGGAGCGCTGTATCACCCGGCTTGGTTTCAAGGGCGCCATGATTCACGGCCTCGCGCACGGCAAATTCGTTGATGACAGGCAATTCTGGCCCATCTATGCTCGTGCCGAGCAGCTCGATGTACCGATTTATCTGCACCCGTCCCTGCCGCATGCCTCCGTGACGGAGGCATACTATGCCGACTACGCCAAGCAATTCCCCATGGTGGTGCGGCCCGCTTGGGGCTACACGGTCGAGACTGCGACCACGGCAATCCGCATGGTGCTGAGCGGGGTCTTCGAAGCCCACCCGCGCCTCAAGATCATTCTCGGGCATCTAGGAGAAACGCTGCCGTTCCTGGTCTGGCGCATCGATCAGGCGCTGGCGCGGCCAGGACAGAAATCGCTGAGCTTCCGCGACGTCTTCTGCAGCAACTTCTACATCACCACGAGTGGCAATTTCTCCAATCCGGCGCTGCTGTGCTGCATGATGGAAATGGGAATCGATCGCATTTTATTCGCGGTCGATTGGCCGTTTGTGGAAAATCTGCCTGCCACTCAGTGGCTGACGACGGCACCAATCTGCGATGAAGACAAGGCAAAGATCCTCAGCGGAAATGCCAAGCGCCTGTTACGGATGTAACCAAGCATTAAGCCAGTCGGAAACGTCATACACCAGCGAACTGACGACGCATGCCGCGAGCGCTGCCCACAGCAAAGCCAGCGCCACAGTCTGATTCGCGCGAAGCACGACGTTGAACGGCTCATGGTAATCGGCGTGACGAACCAAAGCGTTCCCCATTGAAAAGACAATCGCATCGATAACGCTTGAAGTTCATATTTGTTGCCGAATTGAGGACGGGCAGCCTTCCGTAACGCAATGCTGGATTGCAGTCGCGTCACGTCTTGAGCCAACTCTATTGGCGCGGTTTTTCGATGTTCTGCTGTTGTGGCGCCAAAAGCGACGGTCCGAAAAGTATTTGGCCGAGGGTATCGGGCGGGGCCTGCACAACCCCTTGGACATCCCCAGGCTTGCGGTGGAGAACATGTCTGTGGATACCGCCCGTGCCGGGGGGCAGCCGCAGGGGAGGGAGCGGGACCTTCAGCAGACTTGGCGCGCGCTCGATCTGGTCAGCCTCTGCCGATGAGGATGGCAGCGTGGCGACAAGCACCGGATCGGCCCTCGGCGCTGCATCGGTCTCGATTTCCGCGGCACGGACTTGGACGGAGCCGGAAGAGGTCTCTGGCACAGTTCCCGTGCCTCCCGACGGCCGCGCGCCCGGCGCCGCCATATCGGTTGCCGATATGTCGTCGGAAGCTGGATTTTCGAGAATAGCCGGTCCGGAGAGATCGGATTCTGGTTGCGCGAGCACGGATGCGACTTCAAGCACGCTTCGTTCGCGCAATCGCTCAAGCTCCTCGCTGCGGCGGGCGACGTTCATAAGGTGGAATTGCGCCTGGGCCGGCTCGTCCACGATGACCCGCTGCATCATGGGACGACTGACCTCCGGCATTTCGCCGACACGGGTGTAGGAATCCGGCCGCAATACGCCGGCCCCCGTAGCGGCGAACAGGAGAGGGCCGAACACGACCCCACAGATCAGGATTCTCAAATTGGGCAGCATGTGCAAGCCGTTGTGGCACCAAGCAACGGCTCGATGCCGAATCACCAACGCGTACACGAATCAATATTGCATAACAGAATCGCATGGCTTCGTGAATCGTATCCGCCAAGATTTTTTAAAAATGGCGATAACGAGCGGCGAGCACGCAAAAACTAGGCCCGATCGATGTATTTCGGCCGAATGTGAGCAACTTCACACAACGAACGCAAAGATTTAACATAAGATGGATGTGACGAGCGGAAAATCACAGGCTATCCGAACGGAATATGACGGTAGTGCCATGCAGTGCGCATCCTCTCGACCATTGACTGCGCGCCCAGCAAGTAAGCGGACTGCGGGAATCGTGCACCCTGATCGCACGATGTTATCTCGAAAAAAACGCCGAGAGTTGATGACATATCATTAGTGCGCAGTATCTGGGAAACTGAGCAGGAGATTCATACCGTCTTGTCACACGTCACAGAGGGAGTTGAGGCGAAGAATATCATTTTGCTCCCGGACGGAACCGGCGATAAGAGCCAATTGGTGCAAGATCAGATATTTGCACGCGCCGAATATGCATAGCGTCGCCTCTGAGGTTTGACGTGGACAACACGACCAACAAGCGGAAAAGGCAAATCGCAACACCAGCGCACGCCTGGACCGACCCGATCGTCCGCAATGGACATCGGTATCAAGTCCGGCTGCTCAACGACTGCCTGGAGCGGATTCCGAGGATCTAGCCGTACAAAGGCTGAAGCACCAGGCCGGAGTGGGTTCATGTTCAATTCTGCAACCCCGCTCCGAGGAACGTGAAATGCACGCTAACTGAAAATCTTACGGGCCGCTGGCGATCAGTGCACCGATAATTCGTGGGCCGTCTCTGATTTTGTTGTGCTGTCTGTTGGCTGCGGACTATTCTCTAAGCTGCTGATCGACCCCCGGTGGCACGGGACTTGGCCTTAGCGGTCAGGAGCGATTGATGCATGCTCCAAATCTTCTTCAGGGCTTCAGCCTTGGAACGTGGAGAGGCCCCCGTCATTTGCTTAGCGATGGCGATAAGCTCGCCTTTTCCTATTGCGAGATTTGAGGAAAGTTCATCATACGCGACTTTGAATTCCTCCTCTTTGCCGAGCAAAGCCTCTAACGCATGCCGATAATGAATGACGAGGTGCTCTCGCACCGGGGGCGGGGTGCTCCCTTTTCGCGTTGTGCGTTTTGCGCCTAGCGCCTCCGTGCCCATACTCACGAATGCGCGGATTTCCATCGGCGCGCGGTCGCGCAAGAGCCTTTCGAACAAGTCGATATCTTTCACCACGCTCGCCTTCGCCGTTTCGCGAAGCAGACCTTGAAGTGAGGATAGCAGGCGCGCCACATCACCCAAGTTCGGACTTCCGGGATTGTCTGATGCAGGCAGTACACCTAGACCTTTCATCACTGCGGAAACGGTTGATGTCGGAGCTGCATCAAAAAGGGGCGTCACGGCAGCAATTTGATCACGCGCTTGGCGTGCGCCTGCGGCGTCCAATATGCCAGCAAATGCTCTGAGTGCGGTCCCGAGTTCCGTCGATTTCATCGCTAGCTCCCCCTACTCCGCAGCTTCCTGAAAACTTGATGGGGGCGGAATTCCCATTTGGCTAGCCACATAACCAGCAAGACCTCCGATAGTATTACGTATCTCGGCATGATCTTGCCATTGAGGCATATTGAGAAATGCAATACCCTCATCAGCATTCTTTACCAACTTCGTGGTGTGAGGAACGCACTTTGCCGGTGGAAGCACGTCGATTGCTATATTGGCTTCTTGCAACATCTTCTGGACCAACGCTCTGGTCTGTGGCTGTACGCTATGAGTGGCAATCCACATGGTACCAACGACGCCGAGGTACCTAAGATGGGGGCAAACTTTGACCTTTAGAATTTCGATCTGATCGCAAAGTGAATGCACCGCTTCTGATGAAGTACGATCAAAGATCGTGGGGATCAGCAGATGAGAGCTGGCACAGAACGCCTGTATTTCCGAGGTAGTTAGGCGCGGCGGGCAATCGATAATGATCAGATCAACGGCGTCCTGTACCGCGTCAGAGTGGAGCGTTTCGGCCAGAGTGTACCTTACGTCTCGAGTCCGAAATAGCTTGCCAGTGATTATCTCTCTGAGCGCGTCTCGTAAACTCTTCGGTACCTTGGGCCTGCATTGAAGCAGCCATTCGACCATGAGCCGATTGTCCGCTTGGGCAAGATCGTAGTGAGCCGTGATGACTTTTAGGCTGCCGCAGCTATCTTCCGTCTCACCAAGATCAACATCTTGAGCCCCCTGAGCGACAAGATCAGGCTTAATATCACCACTGATCAGTTTTGCGGCGAGCGAGCTTCGTGGCCAAGTCTTACCAGGAAAAGCCATTGATGACAAGGAGCCCTGAAAATCCAAGTCAATGAGCAGCACGCGTTTCCGCCAATCCCTCGCGAGATACGCGCCAATATTTGCCGCGATTGTGGTTTTCCCAACGCCGCCTTTGAGATTTGCGATGGATAGAATTTTGGACCGTGTGATTTTGTTTCTGTAATCATCCGGTTGGTAAATAGGCTCGGTCAGCCACACTCCTTTTCCTTCCTGCGCACCATCTTTGGTAACCACCCGCGCAACCGCGCGGAGCGCCCTGTCACGGCTTTGGAGAAAGCACCACGCGTGTTCGAGTAACCGAAGAACGTATCGGCCAAGTATCCAAAGAAGGGCAACGACTACAGAAAGGATGGCGAACGCTACAGAGTGGCCGATCTTCTCAATGACCAATCGCCATAAATGCTCCACGAAATCCATAGTGCCCCCATCCGCGGCTGTTTTGAACTGCATACTAGCACTGGTACAAATGCGCGAGAACTAGGCTCGTCTAAGTAGAATCATCAAGTGATTCCAGTTACATGAGCCGGCGCGGTCGTGGTAATTGCGTCGAAGATGTGGCCTTTCTATAGCGCACCGAAAAGTTCCGCCACTAGATCGCTCATTTTCGCCAGCTTTGTAAAAGGAGCCGCGCGATAAAATCCTGCGCGGCGCCAGCGTCATTGTTTAAGATGTGCTTCATCCGTTAGCGCGGGGGACACCGTTTGTCGGCTGATGGCCGCAGGTGCGGAAGCATTCCTCCACTTCGTTCCGGTCGCACGCGATGCGAGCCGTGCCACGCGGATCACGCGCATGGCGTCACCTCTGGAATACGGTTTGGCGGTGAATCGTCAAATAGGCGGCTTGGCGCGCATTGGGCTTGCGGCTAAGCTGTTTGTACAAAACGAGCTGTTTAAGCTCATGCAGTTCCAGCCATTTCGAGGCTAGCACCAAGCCTTCCCGATCGAAGCTGATAAGGCCTGCGTCAAACAGGGCGTCCAAATCGGCAGTCAGCATGAGGCCATTGTCGGCGTCGAGGCGTTCGCGGTCGCTTGATTGGGCCCACGGCTTGATATGCGAAGCTCTCAACATTGCGGGGATTGTCTTGCCCGTAACGGCGCAAGCCTGATTCCAGCGTTCCAGTACGGCCGATCGCCAGGCGCCTTGGCCGCGCCTCGCCTCGACAAGCGCCTTTGCCGTCGTCGGCACTTCCGTCGCGCCGGCTATGGCAAGATCAGGCCGTTGCACCAAGCGCCTGACCTTGTTCGCTAGCGCTTCGTCATCTGGGCCAAGCATTTTTGTCGTGCGCGGATAGCGTGCCCAGGCGAGATCGGGGAGGCGTTGCCTGACGACTTCGAGTGAAACTGGCGGATCGATCAGACGAATTGAGTGCAATGGCGCTCTGTAGGCATAGTCACGCTTGGCGTCCTGATAGAATGGTTCGCCCTTCTTGACTTCACCACCGACGCGCCCAGTCGCGAAAAGATAATTGCCGATTTTGAACACAGCGTCGTCGCCGGGCATCGCGTCCTTACAGATGATCCAGGGATCGCTGATTAGATTTTTCTTAGCGTTGGCAGCCGCGATCAGCCATGCGCGATCGCCGTCCTTGGTGCCGTGTATCAGATGCAGATTGGTCATAACTCGGCGATCGCCCCGCGATATTGGTTTTGTCATTGTGCAAAGTACCATTCACGCCTGCGAGATAGGCCGCGCAGCCCTATTGGCCAAGACAGCCTATTTGTTTATTCGTGCCAAACTTTTGCTCGTTCGCGCCAAAGTACGGTTTGGTCCGTCCACTCATCATGCGGGCGCGCGGTGGCGAGTGGGACTCAACCTCAAGAGATTTCGTGCGGAGCGAGGCCTGTCGCAGGAGGAGCTTGCCTTCGGATGCGGCCTGCATCTGGACCTCTCGATCAAAGCGCGGCCCCTTATTTCTTCGAACCAGCCCGTTCTTCGTGTAGTAGCAATGTCGCGACCTTCGGCGCCTTTGCAATATTCTCCAACACGACGATGGTCGGGTTGCGCCCTCCGCGTTCGACGCCGCTGACGTACGTGCGGTGCCTCAACTGTCGTGTAAACAGCGACACGCCACTCAACGGAGATGACAGACGGGCGCACCGGATGAAAATCACAGGGGGCGTGGACGGGTTGGGGGCGCCGGCTGCGCGCTGCTACATCGGATCCCGATCAATTTGATTCGCTCGACGTCATGCGCGGGCTTGACCCGCGCATCCATCATCTTGGAAAATCCATGCGAAATGGATGGACTCGCGGGTCAAGCCCGCGGGTGACCGACGGTGGACCCCGGGCCGAGTTTGTCGCGGCCATCAAGGCCTGGGCCGCGGCGGGATGAAATCAGCCCATCGAAAACGGGCTGGAGCGTTGAACACGAGCGAACGTTACGTGCAGGAGCAGCGCCCTGGAGATCGCGGTATGCCGGTCTCCACATTTGTGAAAAATGGTCTAAAAGCAGTCCGGGGCCCGTAGCTCAATGGTCAGAGCTAGCGGCTCATAACCGCTTGGTTGGAGGTTCGAGTCCTCCCGGGCCCACCATTGGCTTTCTCGTGAGTTTTCAGGTACTTGCGGCAGCGCTCGTTGGGATGGTCTTCTTTCTTATTGAAAACACTACAGAAAAATTTCGAGTCCTGTCGGGGGTAATAGTTCTCGAATTTCGACGCTCTCGTTAACAGTCGCCGCTAGTCGTGAGGAGATCTTATGAGAATTTCCCCCACGCGCGCTCGGTGCTCCACCAGATGAGCTTGCTTCCGAGCAAGATGACGCCCGCCAACACCACCCAGCCGTAGATGCCGACGGAGATGATGCCCGAACCTAACACGAAAGTCGGGACGATCATCGCGAGATAGTAAGGACCGGTGTAGCGGCAGTGGGTCCGCCTACACCGCCTGGCATTGAGAATGCACGCCGTTCCCTTCCAGAGGAGCGCAATGGTCCAGACAGCGGTTCGAAGCCGCTCCGGGGCCAACAAACCGACGATAATAGCTGCTTGGGGAATCTTCCACGCAAGCAGATGCGTACGCGGGCTGCGCAGCCAATCACGCGAGCTTTGCACAAGATCGCTGGTCATGATCACTCAGCCTGCACAGCAGGATGCGACGCCGGCCTCACCGGAACGTAGGGCCTGGATCGGCGGGCAAGGCACCGAACCGTAGGAGCAGAACACGCAACAATCGCCCGGCTTCGGCCGCAGCCGTGCGCCGCAACCGGTGCACTCGTAAAAGAACTGGCAGGCATCGGTCGGCATGGTCTCGGATTTTGCGGTTCCGCAATGCGGACAGGTGATAACGGATTCAAGGGTCATGGTATCCCCTACAGCATGGCACCGATATCCGAGGCGCCGGTCGGATAGGCGAACATCGTGGCTTTGAGATCATTGGCCGTGAGGCCGTGGCGGATTGCGAGGCCAAACAGGTTGATGACTTCATCGGCATGAGGACCGACCAGGTGCGCGCCGAGTATTCGGCCGGTGTCCTCGTCGGTCAGCATTTTGTATCCGTAGACGGACTCACCCATCCGTCGGGCCGTATACCAGCCCGGCACCTTTGCGGAATTGATGCACAGCTTGGCTGCCTGTTCGCGCGCCTCGGCCTCGGAGAGGCCTACGGCGGTGATCGGCGGCAGCGTGAACGCGACGCTGGGCACGCCCCGATAGTCGGGGCGGTGCCGGTTGCCTTCGATAATATTGGCCGCGACAACCCTGCCGTCGTGGCTCGACACAGGCGTCAGCAGTGGACCTTTGGCGGCGGCGTCCCCTGCGGCATAGACGATTGGGTTGGAGACACTTTGCAGGTATTCATTAAGCCGAAGCCGCCCATTGTCCATTGCGATCTGAGCCGCCGCTAGGTCAAGGTCGAATATATCCGGCACCCGCCCTGCCGCATGCACAACAAGATCGGCCAAAACGGTCCCTGCACCCTGTGGCGTCTCTGTATGCACGCGAAATTCATCGCCAACATGCTCGATCGCGGTCACCGTGTTGTGCGTGCGCACGTCAATTCCGCTCTCGCTAAATTTCTCCATCAGCCATCCGACAAGCTCCGCATCGAACCGCATCAGCATCCGCGCAGCGCGCTGAAGCACGATGACCTTTGCGCCCGCGCGTGCCGCGATATGCGAGAACTCCGCAGCGATGTAGCCACCGCCGATCATTATGATCCGCTCGGGAAGGCGCTCAAGCTCCAGGAAGGCGTCGCTTTCAATGGCGTGCCCCGCGCCGGAAAAGCGGAGCGGAACGGGGCGCGCGCCGGTGGCAATCACGATGGCACGGCCCTTGACAGCGCGACCTTCGACCGTGACCGCATCCGGCGCCGTGAAGCGGGCGAGGCCATGAAAGGCCTCGATGTCCTGCTTGGCGAAACTCGCCTCCATCTTTTTTGGTATCGGATCGGTGAAGGTGCGCTTGAAGGCGATCAACTGTTGCCAGTCGATATGAACGTCTCCCGCCACGCCATCCTTGTGCATGCGGCGTACCCAATCGACGGCCTCGGCTCCGCTCACCAGCATTTTCTTCGGATCACAGCCGCGGAGCGCGCAGGTCCCGCCGAACGGGCGATGGTCGATCACGGCCACTGAGCGTCCAGCCTTGCGCACGCGTCGCGCCGCTACCTGTGCGGCGGTGCCGGCGCCAATGACGATGAGGTCAAACGTCTGCATATCGCTACCCTTCGCGAAGCCGCTTGCGGTAGAGGCCGAAACCCGCCAAGCCGAGACCAAGGATCAGGGCCGGGATCAATACATAGCCTTGGCCAGCCAGGTGGTCAGCCCCACCGCACCAAACACAATCCCCAGGATCGGCGTCGCGCAACACACCGCTGCGGCCACCGCCCCGACCGCGCCTGTCGTAATGAGGGCGCGGTTGCTCATCGAAATGCTCAATTCGTTTCAGCGACACGGGCCGGGAAACCGGCGTTGGTCGTCGCGGCGACGAGTTTGGATACGTTGGCGGTCGTGTCGTCAAAGGTGATCGTGGCCATAAAGTCCGCCATTTGGTTGGCCTGGTCGATCTTGACCGTCTTGACGCCGGGCACGCGCTGCAACGACTGCCGGACGATCGGCGGGCATAAGACGCAGTTGGCGTTCTTGATATCCAGAACGACCGTCTTCTCCGCAGCGTGCACCGGCCAGGACAGCAAGGTGGCGGCAAACGCGGCACAGAAAAGAGAGCAACGCATGGAGTGTCTCCTTTGTTTAGAGGAACAGGACGGCGATCCGCGGGAAGCCAACGGCGACGATGACGAGAATGGCTGCCGTCCAGAGACCGATTTTGGCCACACGGTTTGAGGATGGACTGGCGCAGTACGAGCCCTCGGCGCAGGCGGTCGTTGGCCTGCGATAAATGAGATAAAAGCCGGAGCCGAGGCAGGCGATTGCGATCGTGGCGAAGATAGGCTGATAGGACTCAAGCGCGGTCAAATTGCCGATCCACGCCCCACTAATGCCTACCGTGAACAGGGCAAAAGGCAGCACGCAGCACGAAGCCGCGCCAAGGGCGGCCAGTATGCCTGCCGCGGCGAGAAACTTTGGCCCGCGTGAAGCGCCAGAGACGCCGTGATCTTCCTTGATCGTCATAAAAAGAGCATGCATCCTGTAGCCGCTACAGGATCAAGGGATTTTTTATGCGCGCGATCACGGCTGCGCGAGCGCAGGAACTCACGATCGGCAGGCTGTCGGAGCTGACGGGCGTGAATATCGAGACGATCCGCTACTACGAGCGGACCAAGGTGCTGCCCGCACCGGCGCGCACCGCGAGCGGCCGCCGCGTCTACCAATCGGCCGATATTCGCACCCTTGCGTTTCTCCGCCGGGCACGGGAACTCGGCTTCTCGCTCGACGCAATTCGTGCCTTGCTGCGGCTCGGAGGTCCTGAAAAGGCGTCATGCCGGGAAGTTCGCGGGATCGCCTCGCATCATCTCGATGATATTCGCGCAAAGATCAGCGATCTTCGCAAGCTGGAACGCTTGCTGGCGAAAACGGTCGCGCAATGCACCGGGACCACGGCACCCGATTGCCCGGTACTCGACATTCTCGATATTCAGGGCCGCAATTAGGGACGCACGGCGCTCTCCCTTCAATGAGAATTTTGGGCGGGAATTTCGGCAAATCGCCAAAGCACACCGGAGGGGTCGGTGATGCCCGCCACCAAGCCCCACTCTTCCAGCTGCGGGGCCTTCGTTTTCACGCCATAGCGCCTTGTGAGGTCAAGCCCAACGATGTGATCCCACCAACGGCGCACATCGGAGACGCGCAGGTGCATGACAAAATTGTCGGCCCACGCCCCCACATAGTAATTTTGCAGAATGAAGGAGTAGGCGCCGAGATGCATCTCGACGAGTCGCTCGGTGAGCCGTTCCGGCTCAAAGCCGAGATCGACATAGAAGCGCCCGCTGATGTCAAAATCCTTGGCCGGCACGATCGGCCGCATGGCCCTAACCGTGCCCGTTAGCTTTTTTGGGTCATTCCGCACGCCCTTTCGCTTCTCATCAACCACAGTAACGGCGGACCGCTTTCGGCCTGCAGGCGAACGGGTAGCCGCGAGTGATTACTGACCTGTTCAAGGTGGTGGACCGTATCGAGCATAAGATTGAGGACGGAGTTTTTTGCACTATGCGGTATGATTGTGGGCAGTCGGCAGCGGCGAAAGATGAGGCTCAGTAAGAGGGGCAAAACTCGTGGCGGTATGATTATAAGATTCCATTGGCGGCGCGAGTCGGATTCTTTGTGGGCATGTCGCTGCCCGATGATCTTGACCGCCTGTCGCCTGCCGCACTGAAGGGCTTGGTTGTCCAGCAG
>DATGCX010000319.1:0-9342 GCA_035311445.1 Xanthobacteraceae bacterium
GCCGATGTGTCGATCGACCAGGAGCCGCCGCTGCCGCAGATCGCCATCAAGGTCGACCGTGCCGCCACCGCCCGTTACGGCATCAACGTCGCGGACATCTCGGACCTGATCAAGACCGGGATTGGCGGCGACCCCGTGAGCCAAGTGTTCATTGGCGAACGACGGTACGACACGACCGTCCGCTTTCCGCCATCTGCGCGCAACAGTTCTGAGGCAATCGGCAACCTGGTGCTCACATCAAGCAACGGTGCCCTCATTCCGGTGTCCCAGGTCGCGCAGGTGGCATTTCAGACCGGGGAAAGCACGATCACCCGCGAGATGAATCACCGGCACCTGACCGTGAAGCTCAATTATCGTGGCCGCGACCTGTCATCTCTCCTGGCGGAGGCCCAAAGAAAAGTCGAGGAGAAGGTGTCGTTCGATCCCGACAAGTACAGCATTGAATGGGGAGGACAGTTCGAGAACCAGCGACGGGCGGAGGCGCGGCTGGCCCTGATCCTCGGCCTGGTTCTAGGGCTGATGCTGGTTTTACTCTATACCGGGTTCGGCATCTTCCGCCAGGCGTTGCTCATTCTCGGCGCCGTTCCGCTGGCCGCCCTCGGCGGGCTCATCGCCCTGCACGCGACGGGAACCACGCTCAATGTCGCCTCCGGCGTCGGTTTCATCGCTCTGTTCGGCGTCGCGGTCATGAACGGCGTCATCATGGTGGCAAACCTCAATCATGTTCGCGAGCGCGGCGTCCCTCTGTTCGAAGCGGTGCTGACCGGCGCCGGCGAACGACTGCGGCCGGTCCTGATGACCGCATCAGTGGCGACGGTCGGCATGCTGCCGGCCGCACTCGCGACCGGGATCGGCAGCGATGTACAGCGAGGTGTTGCCACAGTTGTGGCTGGCGGGCTCATCATGGCAACGCTCCTCACGCTGTTCATCATCCCAACCTTCTATCTTGTGCTGGAACGTTGGGCGGCAAAGCGGATCGCTGAGACCCCGGCCGGAGGCGTGAGATAGGTCAGTCGCCGCGGACAGCCCTGGGGGCGCCACATCGAGGGTCCGCAGGATCAGAAGCACATTAAGTGCGGGGACGGACGTGGGTGCCGAGGAGCGTCGCCCTGCGCAGCCAGTGGGCGGGCCCCCCGCGTGCCCTCGCCGCGTGGAGCTACCTTCGCACTGCCTCCCCCAACAGCAACCAGCGCCCGAACAAAAACCTGCTCGAATTGTGAGCCCGAGCCCGAAGCGCTGTCGCCTTTTTGCCACATCCTGACCAAATCAGTCGATGTCACCTCTTTGTCACGAGCAGCGTTGGGCTGCGTAGCAAAGGTACCTCTGGCGGAGCGGGTGCGACGCACCGATTCTGTAGGAGGAGTCAATGTGGATCAAGTTACTTGTGTTGGGCGGCACATGCCTTGGAACGTCAATTTTGATGCCGGCGCTGGCTGCAGCGCAGTCGAATTCGGATCTCGCTAAGATCGATCGCCTGCAGCGTCAGATGGAGCAGCTGCAGGAGCAGATCAAGTCGCTCAAAAGCGAGATGGCTCAGACCAAGAAAAAGGCCAGCGACACCGAGGCAGCAGTGCAGGGAGCCTACGCCGCCGACGTTGCTACCAAGGCCCCGCTCAAAGCGCCGAGCGTGGTGGATCGCGTCAAGCTTACGTGGGGCGGCTTCCTGGCGGCGGAAACCGTCTATCGGCAACGCAACGAAGTGGCGGATATCGGGTCAAACTTCGGCGCGATCCCGTATCCATTCTCGCCGCTATTCAACGAAAGCGAGTTTCACGGCAGCGCCCGTCAGAGCCGTATTTCACTGCTGGTAGAGGGCGCCCTCGATCCTGCACAAAAGCTCGCCGGCTACTATGAGATGGATTTTCTCGGGGTCGGCGCCACTTCGAACTTCAACCAGAGCAACAGCTGGGCGCCGCGCCTGCGGCAGGCTTTCTTCAGCTACGATAATAGCGATTGGGGGTTCCATTTCGTCGGCGGCCAGGCGTGGAGTCTCCTCACGCAGAACACATCAGGCATCATGGCTCGGAAGGAGAACATCCCGCTGACGATCGATGCGAGCTATGTCCCAGGGTTCGACTATACCCGCAACTGGCAGCTCCGGTTGGTGAAGGATTTCGCACCGTGGTTCTCCGCCGGCGTATCGGTCGAAGGTCCCGCTCAGCAAGTCTTTACCGGCACCGGGGCGATCGGGAACAACGGCACGGTCAACGGCTTGATCGTGAACTTTAACAATCCGGGCGGCTCCTTCCTGGGAAGCAGCGGCTTCGCCAACACATTCACCACCGATACCGCGCCCGACGTCATTGAGAAGGCGGCGTTTGATCCCGGATGGGGGCATTACGAGGTCTTCGGCGTTCAGCGCTTCTTCACCGACAACGTCTTCACGTGCTCTGTTGTGGTCGCCGGTGTGTGCCCCATCAACACCGCGAACACCGGTAGCGCCAGCTCGAAAACCACATTTGGCGCAGGCATCGGCGGATCGATCCTGCTGCCTCTCATTCCGTCATACCTCGATCTCACGGCGGAGGCCCTTTATGGCAGAGGCATCGGCCGGTACGGAGCCGGACAATTGTCCGACGTCTTCGTCGGACCGGACGGGTCGCTCACGCCCGTTACCGGATTTACCGCTATGGGCGGCCTCGTTGGCCATCCTTGGGCGGGGCTGGACGTCTACGCCTATGCTGGAATTGAGCAGGCGCAGAGCAATTTCTTCCTCTCCGGCGCGGGCGTGATAACGGGGTTTGGCGTTCCCACAGCGGTGAACACAGGGTGCAATATCACGACTGCGGCGTCATTCACCGGGGGTGCTTCAAATTGCGCAGCAATCAACAAAACGCTCAGCGGAGTGACGGTCGGCTTCTGGCAAGACCTCTACAAGGGCAACTACGGCCTTGTCAGGGGTGGGTTGCAGTATGAATTCATCCGCCGGGAGTCGTTCGATGGGGTTGGCGGCACCGTCTCGACGGACGATAATATCTTCCTGACGTCGCTGCGGTATTATCCGTTCTGATCCCAGCACGACACGGATGAGGTGAGCGCGCGGCGAGGGCCGCGCGCGGACGCGGGAAACGCACACGACGCATTCGCCGCGTCCGGTCCAACTTGACGGACGCGTCTCGTGTCGCCGCCCGGCAGGATGAGCTCCGATCGTTAAATCTTGCGGGATACACTACTACTGCCAGCGTCTGTGTATGCCTGCAGTAGTGATGCAGAGGCTCCCCCGGAACGTTTGTCATCTTCAGCGGTCTGTACCTCTCACACCGGCGTTGCGAAGCGCCGTTGCCGTGGGCCGATAGCCCTCCGACCGGCGCCAGTAACTCTGATGCGAATGATCGCAATCGTGTTGTCGCCAGCCTTGATCACCTCGCTCTTTGCTGCTGCCAGTCCGGTGCGGACAAGGCCACTGAGCATCCGACGGCTGAAGCCCAGCGCGAATAACAGCTGTTCAGTCGTGCCAGACGGACCGCTAGCGAGTTTCAGCGCACGGCGTGCTTTCGGGCCGATGCGCGCGGTACGGATTCTCATTTTTGCGCCTAACCTGCTTATAGCGGTTGGCATGCTCTCGCACGTAGAGGGCGAGTTGTTCGGGACCTGGCGGTTCGTGTCCGGGCATGCCCTCGAGAGTATCGAACGCCTACCGTTTCCCTCGACTTTCTCGCTGTGCTCTTCTCGACTCCACCTCTTGTGCGAGCTTGTCATATGCGTCGGCCGCGCCCATCATGGTAGCCTTCGCTTGTTGATTTTTTGTTTGTTCCGCTGTCGAGCGCATTTTTTTAGAGCGCGACCTCCAATGATTTGGATCGTTGATGAGTTTACGAAGCTGCTGCATCGCTACTGCCCCAATGTTTAGCTCCCTTAGTCTATATCGGGACGTTGACATATCAAGGTGGTTCCTGTGTCGGGGCTGGAAGACGCCACATTCAACCAACGCGGGTTTGTATGCGGACAGCGACCGGGAATCAGGTCGCGCGCGACGACCGCAGGACCCCGGCCCCGTGACGCGGGTATTGGGGGACAGGGGCCCGGGCCATGACCACACCGACCTAGGCCCCGCAGCGCACGAATCCAACGCTGCCCCGCGACGTTTTTTTTGGGCCGACTCGTAGATCGAACCATTTTATGGATGATAGCGCAGCACGCGCCGACGCTCGACTTAACCTACGGTTATTGAATGAGAGCGCGCCGCGAGCTTGCAAATGCGTTGCCACCGCTCCGATATGGCGTTCCATGTCCTGCTGCAACATGACTGAACGCCTTGGTGCGCGGACGTATACGTCGGTGCAATTTATTGCAGCGACGATGTTGCTGTCATGACGTTCAATCCACCTGCACTTGCACCGGTGCGCCGAGCTTGCCGACGGTGCCGGGCACGATCACGAGATACCGGCGCTGATCCTTCTCGGCGCTCTGTACGATCTGACGTATAGGTCCGACGGCGTTGACGACTGCCGATCCGGCCGGGTTCGTGTTGAAGGCGGCGAGCGGCTCAAGAGACCCCGAGCCGTCCGGCCTCGGAGCCAGAGCGAGCACATAGGGCTGCATGGGCGCCAGTCCCGTCACCGCTGCCTCCAGCACCTGTGTAAGCCCCTGATCGTAGAGCGATACGCTGGTTGGCAGCTTACCCGTAGTTTTGGCGCCCGTTGCCGGCGCGAGAGACAGATACGCCGCCTGGCCCCCCACCCCGAGCGGCTGCAAATTCTGCATTCCCTCACCGTCAGGCACCGCGTTGGGGATATAGGCAATGGCCTGGGGCGCCTGCCCGATCGGAATGGTCGCGACCACCGTGTTGGTCCGAGTATCGATGGCAGTTAAGGCGTCGGCACTCTCAAGCCCGATATATATCCGCGATCCGTCGCCCGAAGGCCAGACCCCATGGGGCAGATTGCCAACCTGGATGGTGGAGACCTGCTCGAAATTGTCAGTACGAAACACCTTCACCTCGTTCAACCCGCCAACCGTCACATACGCGAAAGTGCCGTTGGCATTGCGGGCGAAATTGACGTGGTTTGTGATCGGGCCGGTATCCAACGTCTTCAGCATCGCGAACGGCGGCCGAGCATCGAACACCTGCGTTCTGCCCGTGTCCTTGAGCGTAAACCACACTTGGCTTCCGTCCGGCGTCGCCGCGATATTGGGACAGAACGGGCTCTCCTGCTTCACGCGGCCGACTATCCCATGATCAGCAACCGAGATCACGACCGTTTCAGGATTGAAGGACGAGCAGACGTAGCCGTACATCCCATCAGGCGAAAAGATCGTCATGCCGGGCCCGTTGGGAACCTTGATCCGCGCCTTTTCCTCGAACGTACGCCCGTCGAGCACCGAGACGTAATCTTCACCGCGCACCGTGACCCACACCTCTTTGCCGTCGGGCGTGAAGAAGGCTTCGTGCGGCGCCCGCCCCAGATACGTGATGTGCCTCGTGGCATTGGTGGCGGTCTCGATAAATGTGACCGAGTTGCTGCCGATCGAGACGACCGCGATGGTCTTGTGATCCGGCGAAAACCCCATGCCGTGCACGAGCAACTGGCCGCGGTAGAGTGGGCTCAGGTTGCCGGGCTGCGGATCGCCTAAACGGATCACGCCGAGAAGCTTGTTGTCGGCAGGGTCGATAACGGAGACCGTGTTGGAAAACTGCTCGGCGGCGTAGACGCGGTCACGATGGCTTATCGGCACGTCCGGGTCGGACGACTTCCCTGGCGCCTGCCCGGCCAATGCCAGAGCGGAAGAAGCAAGATATATGCTCACAAGCAGTGTCGCCGGGAGAAGGATGCATTTCATGTTCGACTCCTAACTCATTCCATGCCAGCCGATATCATCATCGAGCCGCGCATCGATCATCGAGCCGCGCATCGATCATCGAGCTGAAGTGCCGGGCTCCGTAAAGCTTGTAGGTGCCGAAACGCAGGGTGGCAGGGGCTCACCGACGGCAAGCCGCATGGCGGCGATCTCCTGCTGCTGGGTTACGATAATCTCCTGGGCCAGTCGCCTGATCTGCGCGTTGCGGCCATGGCGAAGCACAGCGAGAGACATGTCGATTGCGCCCTGATGGTGCGGTACCATCATCGCTACGAAGTCGACATCAACATCACCGGTGGGCTTCGCTGCCATATCGCGCATCATTTTTCTCATGGCAGCGTCGTTCTCCGCCAAAAACGGGGCTTCTTCAGTATTCTCGGAATCCGTTGTCCTGCCGATGTCCGGCGCCGACATCGTTTTGTCATGAGCCGAGACAAGAAATTCGGCTCCGATACCGAATCCGATCGCGAGCGTGCTCGCACACACCGTGACCGCATGGCGAATTGTCGGGTTCATACGGACCTCCTGATGATGTGCGTTCGGATTCCTGGTCTTCGTAGATGGACCTAGCCTTCTAGTGGAGCGCGTCAACGAATTTGAAGGGTCTGCAAGAGTTTCGCCTTCGTAGGGGCGGCCCTCGTGGCCGCCCGGCGGGTCACAGCCTGCGGAGGTGCGGGCGGGCACAAGGCCCGCCTACGCAATGCACTTCCCCTTCAATTCTGGTGACGCACATGATTAGCCATGCGCCTACAGCTGATGGCCGGACTTGCCACCGGAAACCGCCTTTGCACACTATACTTACCTTGACATTGGAACGGTAGATAGGCGCGATGACAATGAGTCCAGGAAAGCTCTTGCTAACCCATTAGTGAAGTTGCGCACCCTCAATCTGCCCAGGTTACTCGCTGATCGCGGCGATGAGCTTTTCGCCCCCGCCTTGCAGGTCGCCTACATTTTCAATCACCACATCGGGCGCGAGGTCGCTCTGCGCCGGTGCGATACGGGCGAGGCGCGTCCCAAGGGCGCCGTCGCTAGCGCGGCCGCGAGCCGTCAGGCGTGCCGCCAAGACCTCCGGCGGTGCTGTCACGAGGACGACGCGGACGTTGGCGTACCGGCAGCGAAGTTCCGGGATCACGGCACGGGATACGTTGCAAACCACCGTCTTGCCAGCCTGGATGTCATCGTTCATTGCCGCGCTAACGGCGTAGCTCAATCCGTGGGCATCCCACCAGAAGGCGAAACCGCCGGACGCAACCGCGGCGGCGAAGTCCGCTTCGGACAAGGCGTCATGGTCTTCGTCAGCCGACGGCTCTCGGGTGATGACGCGGCGCGGAAACACGATGTTGGGATCGCCGCGAAAGAGGTTGCGCGCAAATCTCAGCAAGGTGTCCTTGCCGGCGCCACTCGGGCCCGCAACAACAACCAGCCGGCCAGGCCCGATCGGCGGCGTGCGGGCTGCGTCGACCTGCATCATACGACGCGCCGCCCCATGCGCCATACCGAGCGGACCAGAGGTACCCTCTCGGTCAGACGAATGCGCACCAGATCAGCGCGCTTGCCAACGGCAATCTCACCACGATCCGTGAGACCCACCGCCTCAGCGGGCGTCTTGGTGACCGTGCGCAGGGCGGCCGGAAGCTCGATCGCCGGCGCCACTTTCGGGAGGATCAGCGCCGCCATCAACAGGCTCGCCGGCACGTAATCGGACGACAGCACGTCGAGGACGCCGGCTTGCGCTGCCTCGAAGGTAGCCATGTTGCCGGAATGCGATCCGCCGCGCACCAGATTGGGCGCGCCCATCAGCACCCGCACGCCGCCGCAGTGGAGCGCATGCGCGGCCTCCATGGTGGTCGGAAACTCCGCGATGGAGACGCCGTCGTCAATCGACAAGGCAGCATGCTCGACCGTCGTGTCATCATGGCTAGCAAGCGGAGTGCGATGCTGGCGCGCGAGTTCGACCAGTGCACGGTAATTCTCGGTTCCATGACGGGCGGCATGTTCGTGGCGTTTTTTGAACATCAGGTCGAGCTCGGCATCAGAGAGCCCGCCGGATTTGCCGCGATAATAGTCGCGCAGCTTGGCCTCGTCGCGAAACTGCCGTTGTCCCGGCGTGTGATCCATCGGCGAAAGCAGCCGCACATCGTCGCGGCCGATCAATGCTCGCGCTTCCTCGACCACATCGGGCATCGGCACCTCGCAGCGCAGGTGCAGAAAGTGGTCCGCGCGCAACATGTCGGCGGCACGCGCTGCCGCGATCGCGTCGGCGAGCAGCGTTGCCTCGCCGCCGACGTCATCGACACCTTCCTCCCGCCAGACGCGCAGCGAATCAAGCACGGTCGTGATGCCGCAGACGGCTAGCTGGCCGTCATAGGAAACCACTGCCGATAGAGGGTCCCAATGCACCTTGGGACGCGGCATGTAGTGCGCTTCGATATGGTCGGTGTGAAGCTCGACAAGGCCCGGGATGACGAGGTCGCCAGCCATGTCCTCGGCGCGCACCGGCGGCCGGCCGCGGCCAAATTCCGATATGATGCCGTTTGCGGCGACGACCCACCCGCCTTCGATGACGTCGTTGGCAAGCACCAAACGGGCATTTGCAAGCGCCAGGTGGTCATCCGCCATAATTCAGGCCGCCGCAAAGCTCGCGACATCGACAATTTGGTCGGCGACCGCGTCACGAACTTGCTTGTCATGGATGATCGCTACAACGGCCACGCCACGCCGTTTCTTTTCCGCGATGAGGTCGATTACCACCGCGCGATTTTCGCTGTCGAGCGAGGCGGTCGGCTCGTCCAGCAGCAGCACAGGGCAGTCCGGGAGGAATCCCCTGGCGACGTTCACCCGCTGTTGCTCGCCGCCCGAGAAGGTCGCAGGCGGCACCGCCATCAGCCGCTCCGGGATATTGAGCCTGCGCAGCAGGTCAGCCGCGCGTGTGCGGGCTTCCTCCGGCGTGGCCCTGCCAAGTGTTTCCGCCACTACGTCTATCGTCGCAACTCGCGGAACCGCGCGCAGAAACTGGCTAACGTGGGACATTGCACGCTGCCTCATCATGAGAACGGTGCGCGGCAATGCCGTCGCGATGTCGACAATACGGTCGCCGTCCCGGATCAGAATGCGGCCACCATCGCAGCGATAGCTGCCGAAGATCATTTTCAGGATTGATGATTTTCCGCAGCCGGACGGCCCCGCCAGCGCGGCGCACTTGCCGGGCTGCACCCCGAAATTGACGCCGGAGACGACCGGCAGATGAAGTCCGCCTTGAAGATGCAGCGTGAAAGACTTCTTTACGTTGACGAGATCAAGCGCATACATCGGTATCTCAAACGGGAAGGATCGAGGACACCAGCAACTGGGTATAGGGTTCGCGGGGGTCGTCCAGCACTTGGTCGGTAAGCCCCGATTCGATTGCCGCACCGTCCTTCATCACAATGATCCGTTGGGATAACAGCCGTGCGACAGCCAGATCGTGGGTGACTATGATGGCGGCAAGACGCAATTCGCTGACCAGTCTGCGGACGAGATCCAAAAGCCGCGCCTGGACCG
>DATGCX010000320.1:0-29080 GCA_035311445.1 Xanthobacteraceae bacterium
AGCCCGATCGCCGCCATCATGCGGTCGAGCAACTGGCCCGACCGCCCCACGAACGGCAAGCCTTCGATATCCTCTTCGCGGCCGGGGGCTTCACCCACGAACATCACCCTGGCTTGTGGGTTGCCGTCGGCGAATACCAGCCGCTTCGCCGTGAAGCGTAACCCGCAGCCCTCGAAACGCTCAAGGATGGAGCACAGGGCGTCAAGTCTGGCGGCAGCTCTGGCAGCATCTCGCGCCGCCATGATGGCGGCATCCGGTGTCGGCGGTGCGTCGAGGCTGGCAGGCAGGGTGCGCGACCGCGAATTGGCCGCGTTTTCGCCTGTGCGGTTGAGCGGCGATCGCGTTGGTGGTCGCGTCTCCGCTGGTTCAAGCTCGGGATCATCAATGGGCGCCGGTGGGTTGCGCGGCTGCGGCCCCTCCGCGACAAACCGGTTGACAGGAGTCTCGTCCAGCACTGCATCGACACCCGCCTCCATATAGAAGGCGAGAAGTGCCTGCATGTTGGGCGCGCGCTTGATGCTCATGGGCGGAGAGATAGCACATTTCCTGCATAGCAATTGCGGCAGTTGAGCAAACATGGAACAACCGCGCCTTGCGCCAAGCGCGGACTGCGACGGAGATCACGATGGATATGCCCGCCCGCGAATCGATGGAGTTCGACGTGGTGATCGTCGGTGCCGGGCCATCCGGGCTTGCGGCAGCGATCCGGTTGAAACAGCTGTCGCCTGATATTTCCGTCGTGGTGGTGGAAAAAGGGTCGGAGGTGGGCGCCCACATCATGTCCGGCGCCGTGATTGATCCGTCGGGGCTCGACGCCTTGCTGCCCCATTGGCGCAGCGAGGACACGCCGATCAAGACCGCGGTCGCTGACGATCGCTTCTACATGCTCGGTCCCGGCGCGGCGCTGCGCCTGCCCAACGTGCTGATGCCGCCGCTGA
This sequence comes from Xanthobacteraceae bacterium, assembly GCA_035311445.1. Classification (GTDB taxonomy): domain Bacteria; phylum Pseudomonadota; class Alphaproteobacteria; order Rhizobiales; family Xanthobacteraceae; genus JAJPKK01. Next base: position 939 of record DATGCX010000320.1, read on the forward strand.
TGAACAATCACGGCAATTTCATCGTCTCGCTCGGCAATGTGTGCCGCTGGCTTGCCACCAAGGCGGAAGCCGCGGGTGTGGAAATCTACCCGGGCTTTGCCGTCGCCGAAGTGCTGTTTGGGGATCGCGGCGAGGTCGTCGGCATCGCGACCGGCGATATGGGCATTGGCCGCAACGGCGAACTCAAGGATTCGTTCACCCGCGGCATGGAGCTGCGCGGCAAATATACTTTGTTCGCCGAAGGCGCGCGGGGCCATCTGACCAAGGCGCTCATTGCTCGCTTTGGCCTTGATCGCGATCGCGAGCCGCCAAAATTCGGTATCGGCCTCAAGGAGCTGTGGGAGGTCGCGCCGGAGCGCCACCGGCCCGGCCTGGTCCAGCACACCTTCGGCTGGCCGCTCGATAATCGCACCGGCGGCGGCTCGTTTCTCTATCATTATGCCGAACGCCTCGTGTCGGTCGGCTTCGTGGTTCACCTGAACTACGAGAATCCGTATCTGTCGCCGTTCGATGAATTCCAGCGCTTCAAGTTGCATCCGCTCGTCCGCGACACCTTCGCGGGCGGCAAGCGCATCGGCTACGGCGCGAGAGCCATCGCCGAAGGTGGCTGGCAGTCGGTGCCCAAACTCGTGTTTCCGGGTGGCGCGCTGATTGGTGACGGCGCGGGATTCCTCAACGTGCCACGCATCAAGGGAACTCACAATGCCATGCGCTCCGGCATGCTGGCCGCGGAATACGCAGCCCAAGCGCTCGCGGCCGGGCGAGCCAACGATGAATTAAGCAATTATGAGGCGTCCTGGCGCAGTTCGGCGCTTGGCTCGGATCTATGGGAAGTGCGCAACGCAAAGCCGCTGTGGTCGAAGCTCGGAACGGTGCTGGGAATCGGTTGCGCCGGCGCTGACATGTGGGCCAACAGTCTGGGTTTTTCACTGTTCGGCACGCTCCGGCACGGCAAGCCCGACAGCGCGTGTCTCAGACCTGCAGCGCAATGTCGCCCGATTTCCTATCCAAAGCCGGACGGCAAGCTTACCTTCGACCGGCTCTCGTCGGTTTTTCTGTCGAATACGAATCACGAGGAAGATCAGCCGGTTCACCTGCGGGTCGCGGATCCGGCCCTGCAAAAGGCGTCCGAACATGATGTCTATGCCGGCCCCTCCGTCCGCTACTGCCCGGCTGGCGTGTATGAATGGGTGGAGCAGGGCGGGGTCCCAAGCTACGTCATCAACGCCCAGAATTGCGTCCACTGCAAAACCTGCGACATCAAGGATCCGAATGGCAACATCAACTGGGTCGCGCCGGAGGGCGGTGGCGGTCCCAACTATCAGAACATGTGACGATGTGTTATATTTCTCCGTGGCCACAATTCCGCCGTCAAACAGACCGTAGCGATGTGGCAAACGAAGCGATGGCGCGCTAATGACCTTGCGGCCGTGACCTTGCGGCGCATTTGCAAGGTGTTCATGTCGCCCGTCGAATGTTAGAGGTTAGCTGACGCCGGTTGGTCATCGGGCCGGCGTCGACCATGACCCCCATCGGAGAGCAGCGACCCGTGAAAATATTACCGCACCGAATCTTCATCGTGATCGCAGCCGCGGCCTTTTGGACGGCTCCCGGAGCCATGGCGGCGCAGTCTCCAACCCCCGCCGTCCGTTTCACCCCTGCCGGGAGCTATCTTGCGGCACGCCAGGCCAATCTGGATCGCGATCCGGACGCCGCCGCTACCTACTATCGAGCGGCGCTCAAAGCCGATCAGCGCAATCCGGAATTGCTGGAACTGACATTCTATTCGGTACTGGCGGGTGGGGATATTGACGAAGCGGTCCGACTTGCCGATCGGTTGGTGCAGCTTGATCGTAACAATCGTAACGTGCATCTCGTGCTTGGCGTGCGCTCGCTCAAGCAGAAACAATGGAAAGATGCCCGCGCGCACTTCAGCCAGGCCATGCATGGGCCCATCAACGATCTCACCGGCACGCTCTTGGCGGCGTGGAGCGCATTCGGCGCCAATGACATTAAAGGCGCGATTGAAACTATCGACAAGCTCAATGGCCCGGAGTGGTACGGCATCTTCAAGGACATGCATGCCGGCCTGATCTTTGATCTCGCCAATAACAAAAAGGAAGCCAGCAAGCGATTCGAGCATGCTTTCAAGCTCGATCCCACTGCACTGCGGATCATGCAGTTTTACGCGGGCTTCTTGTCGCGCAACGGGTCGCGCGACGAGGCAACGAAAATCTATGAAGAATATGACAAGCAGCTGCCGCGTTATCCGCTCACGGTGGATGGGCTGGCACTCCTCAAAAAGGACATGCCGCTTCCCCGCATGGTCGAGACGGCGCAAGCTGGTGCCGCCGAAGTGCTTTATGGTCTCGGTGCCGCGCTCGGTCGACGCGAGGAGGAAATGAGCCTCGCTAACCGCGGGCTCGCCTATCTGCAGCTTGCCCTTTACCTTGAGCCCAGTCACGCGCTGGCGCAGATTTCGCTTGCGGATCTTTACGAGGCGATGAAGAAGCCGGAACTCGCAATCAAGACCTACGAGCGCGTACCTGCCTTATCGCCCCTCAAGCGCAATGCCGAAATCCAGCTCGCCATCGATCTCGATGCTCTGGATCGCACTGAGGAGGCCAAAAAGCATCTCGAAAAGTTGATCGCCAACAAGCCTGACGACATGGAGGCGATCATTGCGCTCGCCAACATCCAGCGCGAGCGTAAGCAATATGACGGCTGCGCGGACAGTTATGGCAAGTCGATCCGATTGCTGACAAGTCCCGCAAAGGCAAACTGGACGCTTTACTACTTCCGCGGCATCTGTTTCGAGCGTGCCAAGCAATGGGCAAAGGCGGAAACCGACTTCAAACGCGCGCTGGAGCTGTTTCCCGACCAACCGCACGTGCTCAACTATCTTGGTTATTCGTGGATCGACCAGGGCGTCCATCTCGACGAGGGCATGAGCATGATCAAGCGATCGGTCGAGCAGCGGCCCGATGACGGCTACATCGTCGACTCGCTGGGCTGGGCCTACTACCGGCTTGGCAATTACGAAGAGGCGGTGAAGAACCTGGAGCGCGCGGTCGAACTCAAGCCGGTCGACCCGACCATCAACGACCACCTGGGTGACGTATACTGGAAAGTCGATCGCATGCTGGAAGCAAAGTTCCAGTGGTCCCATGCGCGAGACCTCAAGCCCGAGGACGATGAGCTGGCGAAAATCGAACAAAAGCTCAAGATCGGCCTCCAGGAGGAGAAGTCGAACTCGGCCGACGCCGACAAGCAGAAGAAGCGTGTCGGCGACGGCGGATGAGGCAGTTGCGGCTTCAGATTTGATCGAATCTGAAGCCGCTATCGCGCCCGCGAAGATCAATCTGACCCTGCGTATCCTCGGCCGCCGCGCCGACGGTTTCCACGAACTTGAAAGTCTCGTGGCGTTCGCGTCGTTCGGCGATCGTCTGACCTTCTGGCCCGGCGCGCCGCTGGAACTCAAGGTGGCGGGACCGATGGCGGCGGTAGCCGGACCGCTGACTGAAAATCTGGTATTGCGCGCCGTCCGTGAACTCGCCGGGCGAATCGAAGGCCTCGCGCTCGGCCGCTTCGCGCTGACCAAACGGCTTCCGTCAGGCGCTGGGCTCGGCGGCGGATCGGCCGACGCGGCGGCAGCGTTGCGACTCATCGTCAAGGTCAACCAGCTCCGTCTCGACGATGCGCGCGTTCAGGAGGCGGCGCGTGCTACCGGCGCAGATGTTCCGGTCTGCCTGGATCCCCGGCCTCGTGTGATGCGGGGGATCGGCGAAATCCTGTCGGCGCCCTTGGCTGTGCCAAAGCTTGGCGTCCTGATCGTCCATCCCGGCTTCGCGCTGCCGACCGGGCCGGTCTTCAAAGCATTGGGTCTTGCTCCCGGGGAGCGATATGAGACGCCGGATGTGGGCGCAGATTTAGATTCTAACAGCGCCGCAAACTCCTCCCCTCCCAATTGTGGGGAGGGGCTGGGGGTCGAGGGATGCGGCACCATCAGGCCAAGACTCCTCGACCCTCCAACCCAACCCTCTTCGAGCCGAAACCGCGTATATGCGGGTTTCGGCCACTCGATGGAGCAATCGAAATCGGCAACAGCCCATTTCGATTGGGGAGAGGAAGTCGCAGCAACGCGGTTTTGGCTTAATCGAGGGCATATGAACGAGGAAGCTGACCGCGACGCACTGCTTGCCTGGCTCGCATCCCAGCGCAATGATCTCGAATCGGCCGCAATCGCGATCGCGCCGCCGATCGCGGATGTGTTCAGCGTCATTGCGGGACTTACGGGATGCAGGCTCGCCCGCATGTCGGGCTCCGGTTCGGCTTGCTTCGGTCTGTTCGACAGCGCGCGGGCAGCCTCGGCGGCGGCGCGGCGTGTTGCGGCCGAGCATCCGTCATGGTGGGTGCGTGCCGGTCTCCTGGGCAGCGACGTAGGACAGCAATAACCTTTGCGAAATATGATTTTGACAAACAGGTGTTTAAGCCTCACCTGGTCTGGAAGTAATCGACTTTACAACTATTTCGGCGTGCCCGCATACGTCTACGCTGCTTTCCTCCGAGCTCCTTCGAAACTCCGTTTCGTGAAACTACCAAATCAAAGGCATGTATCCCTACGGTTGAACAAAGTAAAAGCATATGAGAAAGGCGATCCCTTCCACCGAGGCTGCTTCTTGACGGTATCAGCGCGCCGGCTCTACTGTCGGCGGCTCAAGCACTGAAAAAGCGCGCTCGCCCGGCGCGCTCTTCTCAATAGCGAGGATCGCGCGACCGCCATCGCCATAGACAATTGGAACGTCAATCCACGATCGCTCTCGCATCATTTGGATGTTGCGCTGCTTGTCGGCCTCTATTTGCGAAAGGCCGATGATAAAGAAATTGGTCGTGACCTTCATGGCGACGCCGTTGAGCGGAACCCCGCGCGTCGTTTCCCCCTCCTTCATTAGCAGGCCTGGGACGTTGACGATGCCGCCGTGAGAAAAGTCGCGTGCCAGCGTGAACCTGATCTCGATGACGTGACTGGCCGGCAGCGACTTATCGTCGTTGTGCCGCAAGATCAATTTAACTGTCATTTCGCGCGCCGGGACTTCGATGTCTGCTTGCACGGCAAGTTTGGGTGATTGCCCCTGAGCGGGAGCAAGCTCGTCCGTATGCCATAGCGCAGAACCGACGAACCGCGTGCCGTTGGGATTGGATTGATCCTCCTCGTAGAGCACGACCTTCGCTGCGGCCGGTTTACCTGGCGCCAGCCTTTGAACAGAGGTATTAGCCACGCCAGGCCGTTGCGGGACTCCCGTGACTCGGTCGGTTACGGTCACCTCGATGCCAAACTTCCTGGCATCGTTGGGCGTCATGTAAGTCAGGTTCTTGGGCGGTGCCTGCGTCATGAACGCTATGGCATTATAGGAAAGCCCAAGCTTACTTAGATACGCGCCAACCACCGCGTTGCCGCTGCTGGTAGCTTGCTGATTGGTGGCGTCGTAGGCCGCATGAAAGCCAATTCGTGCCGTTGATGACATATAGCGCGGGTGGCCTGACAGCCAAATCAGTGCGCAAGCCGATGCACAGAACTCTTTGACGTTGGTCCCATAGCCCATCATCCGGATTAGCTCGCCAATGGCAATCGCCGCTCCAACTTGGCCGCCTGGGGATTTAAGATTGACAGTGGCGCCCGTCATACGGCTGGCAACAGCCCTGAAGGCCTCTACGTCATTTAGTTCGATCTGCCCCTCAATGCTGATCGAGGATTGCCCGGCGTTAATTTGAGCGGCACAGCACGGCCACGCTACGGTGCAAAGCAACGCCGTTGCTAAGATGTATTTCATTTGCGGCCCCATCCAACTTTCGGCAACGCAGCATCGCAGTCATGCGGACTGGCGGTTCACCTGAGGTGAGCGCATGGGTCATATTCAACGCGATCCTACGGGACGTTCAAGCCCTATCTGTTGAGCTATGCCTTCCCCTGGACAGCGTCCCGTACGTTGCCTTGACCACCAGCAAGCCAAACGGGACAGCCCCAAAGCATAGCGAGGTCTCCTGTAAGCTGCGTTGAAATTCGCTTTCTTTTAATGTGCTGGCCGCACCAGCTTGACCCAACGTCCACGGGCTGATCTGACCACCAGGGAACCTGAGTGTGAGCTAGATCACACGTCCTTCTGATCAGGTGAGCGATAATGCGGTGGCATGGGAGGGTGCAATGGTTGACGCTCTGGAGATTGCTGACAGTTTATGCCTTGGGTACGAAAAGCGGACTTCAGAACAGCCAGTCCAGGGCGTATTTGAATGGCAGTTTGCGGAGACCGCAGCCTATTTTTATTTTAGGAAATTTTTTTTAGATACCTTTTCAGGTGGGTTTGTATTGGGCCAGCTCGACTATAAGACGGCCGATACCGCGAGGCTTGGCGATCCCACCATTCAGTCTGTTCTGGATGCGATGCGCATTCATTTTCGTAACTGGTGGTCGCGGACCAATTACAGCCGAGAAGGGGGCTTCCGAAAGCCAGATGGTTTTGGGATTGCTCCAAATGCTACACAAATTTGGATCATTGAGGTTAAGCCATGGAACAGGGCTAACGATGGCGTTACTCAGCTCCAGGAAATGATCACGATTACCGGCAATGCTATCTCTGACTACTACAAGGAGCAAAGCATCAATCAATCACCGATGCTGAACCCCGATTTTGTGACTGTAAAGGGAGCACCGTGGAAGCCGCGAGGGGGCCAACTTGTTTACCCACTTCCCTATGGCGTTCAAAATAGCGAAATTGCGTGGATTTGCTTCAAACCAACCATACGCTCAACGTCGTTGGCCGACGGCGTCATTTTGTATGAAATTCATACGATGCAAAAAGACAAATATAGGGATTACGTCAAGAGATTGCCCGAAGATATGAAACAGCGGCTGCGTGAAGCCCATGCTGAACGCATGCGTGCTCGTACGTCTCTCAACCTAACACCCTGGGCAAACAACTTCGCCTCTGCAAACGCACGTGATGCCGCAATGATGCGGGATCTTACGCTGATGGTTGGGATCATCGCGGCGGTAGCGATCGTTGCCGGGGCCATTTTGATAGCACCCGAAGTTCTAGCCCTCGTTGGTCCTGCGGCGTCCGAAACCTTAGTCGGAGGCACAACAGTAGAGGTATTAGTTGGGGGAAGCTACAGGGTTGCGCCAACGCTCGTGCGCGTGTCAATGGCGGAGTATGAGGCGATGCAGTCTGCGAACGCTTTGGTGAGGGTAGCCGAAGGGACTGAGACGCTTGTTAGGATCGCAGAGGCCGAGGAACTAACTGAAATAGCTGAGGGCGCAGAAGAGATCGGACGTATGTCGAGTGGTTACTGACCAGAGCCTCATTTGGCAGCTCGCGCTTTGTCGCGATCACTTTGACAGAACCCAGCCATTGCCCCTCTAAGCCGATCTACAACCCTCGCGAACTCCAGGTGGCTAAGCTTGGGCTTAATGGCCTCAAGGACAGTGACGGCGATAACTTCGAAGTCGGTCTCAGCACTGGCGCGCTTGGCGTTGAGTTGTTCGAAGGTGTCGCGGATCCGGCCGACTACATTGTCCACGTCTTCTGCCGTCAATTTGCCTGTCACCGGTTCCATGATGCGCCCGGACAGCTTCGTAATTTCGGCCTTCATGTCGAACCCGGTAGCCATTACCTTCCTTCCTTCAACTGCCCCGGTCATTGCCGGGTCGGTTGCTGTTTCGCTCCGGTTGGTCTCTTTATGTCGCCTTCGAGCGAATGCCCGGAACAGAGACTGCAGAACGCCGATCAACTTGGTAAACATGGAACGACAAACCTCACCGCCTTGTAGCTGCTAGAAGCAACAGCACGGCACCAGGGTCAAGCAGCAACGCCACTACCAGGATGAAGCAGTGTAGCACCTGTTCGTCAGTGGCACTTTGAGACCGCCGAAGGGGCGTCCCGCGAAGGCAACGGAAGCCTCCTTGAAAGTTCAATCTGCGGCTATCAAGAATGCATCACCGGAGCACCGGGGTCCCGCAGCCGCTATCCTCTCTTCCCGTTTGCCGGAGAGCGGAGGATGCAAGCAGCGGGGGCGGCACTCTGCAATCTCAACGTAGTGGCCGTTGCCATCGGCCGGGAGGAACTCATGAACGGCTCACATACGATCAACCGTCGTCGATTTCTTGGTGCGGCAGCGGCATGCGGCGCGGCGGGCGCGCTCGCATTGCCGGCTCAAGGCGCCGTTTCGGCGTCGATCGCAGACCTGCCGGTCCGCAGCAATGTGGTTATCCGCAACGCATATGTGATCACAATGTCGCCGGGCGAGCCTGACTTGCCCAATGGCGACGTGCGCTTGGAGAACGGGACGATCGTCGACGTCGGCACAGCTCTATCGGCGCCCGGTGTGCCGTCGATCGACGGCAGCGGCTTCATCCTGATGCCCGGCTTGGTCGACACCCATTGGCATATGTGGACGACGCTCCTGCGCAACATGTCCGGCAACAAGCCGGAGCATGGCTATTTCCCGACCACCACTGCGGTGGGCAATGTTTACAGTCCGCGCGACATGTACTACGGCACGCTGCTGTCGTGCGCGGAGGCATTGTTTTCCGGCATCACCACGGTGCACGACTGGTGCCATAACATCATCACGCCGCAGCATGCCGAGGAAGACATCCGCGCATTGCAGGAAACCGGCATCCGGGCGCGCTTCTGCTACGGCCCGGCGCGTCGCATGCCGCCTACCGAGGCGATCAACACCGACGATGTCGAACGCTTTCATCGCGACTGGGCGAGTTTCTCCAACGAGGGCCTGCTCACGCTGGGGCTCGGCTGGCGCGGCGTGCAGGTGCCGGTCCGGCTGCCGGACGGCAGGTTCGAATTGCGCCCCCTCCCGGAGGCGGTCTACCGCAAGGAGCACGATGCCGCGCGCAGGCTCGGCATTCCGATCTCGGTCCATCTCAATTCGACCACCAACGACCGCGGCCACGTTCTGGCGCTGCAGAAGCAGGGCCTGCTGGTCAAGGATCTGCAGATCGTCCACGGCATTTTCTCCTCGCCCGAGGAGATGAAGGCAATGGCTGCGGTCGGCGCGGTCGCCAGCGTCTCGCCCTATTCGGAGCTCCGCATCGGCTTCGGGGTCACGAAAATCCTCGAATATCTCGACAACGGCGTAGCCCTCGGCCTTTCGGTGGACACCACGCCGCTCACCGGCAATTGCGACATGTTCGGGATCATGAAGGTGGTTCAGAACATCGAGAATGGCCGCGCCGAGAACGAATTCAAGCTGCCGGCGCGCCGCGTCGTCGAACTCGCCACCATCGAGGGCGCGCGTTCGCTCGGGCTTGCCGACCGCGTCGGCTCGATCGCCCGGGGTAAACGCGCCGACCTCATCCTGGTGAATACGCGTGACATCAACATGGGGCCGTTTACCGACCCGTATTACATGCTGGTGGATTCCGCGCAGGCCTGGAATGTGGATACCGTGATGATCGATGGCCGCATCCTCAAGCGCGGCGGCAAGCTCACGGCCATCGATACCGCCACGCTAATGGACGAAGCCTCGAAGGCGAGCCGCGAGGTACGCGACCGCGCCAAGTGGTGGTAGCGGCTTCCCGCTGCGCCCCGCCGTTTTCCGGCGGGTTGGAGGCCGATCAGCACCGCATTGGTAGCCCCGATCGGAAAATGCCGGCGAGCCAGTCCAGCCGGGGACCGGCTCCAGCGCCTCATGGACCATACGTTGACAGGCACCGCGTGTACTGCCGCGCTGGAGCAGCCGTGGTTTTCGTCCATAAGGGGCGGTCAGACCGTGGGGGGCCACGCCGCAGGGGGCAGCTCCTGGCGCAGGGCCGGATGGAGGATGCCTATGCGCGAGCTGGGTCAGCCTGCAAAGGTAAGGCTGATCGACGAAGGCGGCCTGAAAGGCTTATTCGAGCACGTCAGAAATCTTCTGATGGCGACAGTGATCATCGCTGTGGGCACCTACGTAGGCAATAAAACAAGCTGCCGCCGTCGAACTGTTCGGCACTTTCGATGTCGAATTTTTCCGGATACGCCGTGCTCGCGATTGGGGTCCTGAATGAGCTCAATGGATTGCATCAACTCAACCAACAGCAGTGGCACATTGGATTTCGAGTTGCTGCAATATTTCTGTATTTTGTTATCGCTCTGCGTCTCGTTCAGCTTGTTGTCCTGCTCCGCAATGGCTGACAGGTGGCCAAGCAACAAAGCAAGAACAAACGATTGAGGTGGCCGGACAAGCCGGGCCACCTCCCTCTAGAGAACCAGTGGTCGAGTCCGACCGGAATCTGGTCTAATCTAATGCCGGAACCGCAACAAACGGCAAGCGTTATCAGCAAGCCGGTCCAACCTGCGTGAAGTTCTCGACATGATCCGCCACACGCGACCCGTCCTTGAACAATTGATTGCCCGTGCAGAAACGTTCGTCGTGGCGGGAGAAGAGCGCCTAACTGCCCAGCGGGCCAGAATAGCTGGACTGAAACGCGCCGGAGGAAGGGCGGACCAGTCAAAGAAGCTCCTCAAAATCATGGAGGAAATGCAGGTCCTTCAGATCGATCACCTGACGACGCTCAAACGGGAGCTCGAAACCGCGGCTCTCCCCCGGGGGCTCAGATGAGAAGACCATGGTCAAATGCCACCTGACTTTAGACGATCACCGGGATCACTGCCTTGGAAGTTGGTGGCTGCGGCTCCGATGCGAGAAAATCCGAGACTGGTTCCTTCAGGTTGCTCGCCTTTTCGAGGTAGAGGCCCAGCTTTTGCATCATACTTCGCTCCAGATTTCGGAAAGCAAAGCACTGATCACGACGGTCGAAGCTCTGTTAGGCGCGGTGCGGGACGGAGCCCACTCCGGAACCTCGCGTTTCCGCGCGAACCCCCGCTGGCATGACGTAAGGCCTCGGATGTACATCATCAGCTGTCGCTCGGTCCGATCAGTTCATGATGAGCCCGTCTCTGCGAAAGGAATTGGACTTGGCGGCTGGGATCGCGTTATGAATTCTCTCCACTTGGTGCTTAGCTGATCGGATGCGACGTTCATGACCTGTTGTTTAGTCAACCCGAAGCACAAGCCGACTTGGACAAAGCCTGCGCGCCTTGCCTTTGTGGGGTGGGCTACTGTGATTGCGGCAGGCGATCATGCGGGCGCCGCAGCAAGTACTCGGAATGAGCACGCGGTGGCGTCTGTCGAATCGCGCGCCGCGGGTGCACCGGTCATGGCCATCGTTTCGCTGCGCAACCAGCGGATCACGGTCTATGACGCCAACGGCTGGATCCTGCGAGCGCCCGTGTCGAGCGGCCAGAAGGGACGCGAGACGCCCGCCGGTATCTTCAGCGTCATCCAGAAAGAAGCCGAGCACTATTCGAACCTCTATGACGATGCCTACATGCCGCACATGCAGCGCATCACCTGGTCGGGCATCGCACTCCACGGCGGACCTCTGCCGGGACATCCGGCGTCGCATGGCTGCATCCGCATGCCCTATGACTTCGCCGCACGCCTGTTCGACGTCACCAGGCTCGGTATGCGTGTAATTGTGGCGCCGACCGACGTGACGCCCGTCGCAATCGCCCATCCGGCACTGTTCTCGACTAGGCCGGAGGCCGTCGCTGCCGCCGCTGCTCGGCCCGCAGAAGCGGAGGAGGCGGCCAAGAAGGCCGATCAGGTGAGACTCGCGGCGGCGACGGCCTCCCGGGAGGCCGCACGGGCGATGGTGCCGGTGCGCGCGGCCGAAAACCTGAAGCTCAGGGCCGAGGCGCAGTTGGCGACCGCCGAGGGTGCGGTCGGCTCCGCCGGGTCAGCCGACGCAAAGGAGCGGGCCGATGAGGCCAAGGCGAAGATCGCGGCGAGGTTAGCCGAGCTTGAGGCGCAGTTGGCCGCCGCCAAGGGCGAGGTGCAGCCGAAGCTCGATGCAGCGGCGTCTGCGCGCGAAGCCGCCGCCGAAGCAGAAACCATACGAGCGGCGGCAGCCGAGGCGGCCCGTAAGGCGGCGCACGACCTCGAGCCCATATCGGTGTTCATCAGCCGCAAGACCCAGCGGCTCTATGTCCGGCAGGCCTTTCAGCCTATTCTGGAAAGTCCCGTCACGATCGAGGATGCCGATCGGCCGATCGGCACCCATGTTTTCACCGCCATGGAGCGCACCGGCGACGACATGCGATGGAGCGTGGTCTCCTTGGAGAGTGGATATGCAGACGGCGGCACGGCCGAGCCGCACAGCTCCGCGCGCGGACGGAGTGGGCGAGACAGCGAACCGGCGTTGGCCGACCCGGCAGGTGCGAAAGCAGCGCTCGACCGGATCGTCATTCCGCAGGACGTATTGGATCGCATCGCCGGGATGGGGTCGCCACGATCTTCGCTGATCATCTCTGACGAGGCGTTGAGTTCGGAGACCGGCAAGGGCACGGAGTTCATAGTCCTCATGAGCGGTGAGCCGCAAGGAGGCATCAAGTTCCGGCGGCGCGGTCTCGATGCCGTAGCCCGTTATGAACGTCCCCGCGATCGCCTGCCTTATTGGCGCTGGCCGTTCCCAGGTTCGTATTCCACCTGGTGATCAAGGGTTTCTGCAGCCACTCCGACAAAACTGCGTTTAGGGTTCCGGAGCTTCGGCACCCTTAAGGCTTTCCGACGTGTCCCTAAGGTCCTGGAGGGCGCGCTCGTTCATCGCAGGTTCATCCCCCCACATAGTAAACTGGCGACATCTTAGAGCGATTCTCCGCGCATAGTCGCTCACATTCAGGCCGGTGGCTTGCTGAGGTATTTTTATAGTTGACCTGAAGTAAGTAGGGGTAGGGGGAGGGGGATGAGTCTGGTACGGACGCTCTACGGTTCCGTATGCGGCAGCATCGGAATGTTGCTTTTTGCCGGCACGGCGTTTGCTCAGGCAGATATAACCACGGCTTCAATCCGCACCAATTCGGTCGGGACAAATTCGATTGACTTGAGCGCGATTGATGCCGTCGACGAGTGCATGGTGGCGCAGATTTGCATCGACCGCTACCTCTGGTCGCTCTACGCGCGAACGCGAAAAGTCGACACGATCAAGGTGCCGGAAGAGATAAAGGTCGCGGTTAAGCGGAAAGGCAAAACCAAGATTATCACCCAAACGATCACGAAGCTCGTAGACGAGGATTTCACGTGGAAGGATCCAAAAGCCGCCGCAAGGGTCGGGATGTCTCCGATCGATTATGTGATCGGTGGCATGGACGCGAGTTTCAGGGTCACGCTCTATCATGCCCTACGCGCACTCGACGATGCCGGCTTCATGCCAGGTATAACGAGCGCATTTCGTGACGATTATCGGCAAACGATCGCGGCAGGCCAGAAGGCTCAAAGCGACCGGTCATATCATGGCGGAAGCTTCCGTGGCGGCTATGGCCACGGGCTGGCGGCCGATATCGTGAGCGTAAAGGGAGGGACACGTGCAGAGCGATGGCTTACCAGTGAGCAATTGTGGAAGTGGATCGATACGCACGAAAAAGAGCTTCGCATCGGACGACCATATCTCGATCGAGACGCGCCGCACGTCGGTCCGATAGACGGCAAAGAATATGCCGTTCACCGCGTCGAGCCGAATACGCCACATGCCGAGAATACACGCCATACTGAGAATGCGCGCCATACTGAGAATGCGCGCCATGCTGAGAATGCGCGACATGCTGAGAATGCGCGACATGCTGAATTGAAGGCCAAGAGGCACCAGCAGCTCGCCCTGCCCAACGATCACGGCATGTTGAAGCGCGCAAAGGTGGTAAGACCTGCAAGGGCGCAGTCCAAACCCCAGACTCGTTCAACTTGATTCGAGCCCCTCGCGGGTACGAACCGCGCGACACGCGCTCCGTCAATTCGTCCGGTTGATGGAAAATTCGACCGCTTCCTCTAGCGCCTGCTTCATCGGCGCCGCGGCGAAGAGCGCCAGCGCATCCTTCGCCATGGCGCCATAGTGGCGTGCGCGTGACACCGTATCCTCGATGGCACGGTGCTTCGCCATCAGGGCAATGGCCTGCTCCAGATCGCCCTCGACCATTTCGCCGCGCTCGAGGGTTCGCTGCCAGAATGTGCGCTCGTTATCGGAGCCGCGGCGGAACGCCAGCACCACCGGCAATGTGATCTTGCCTTCCCGGAAATCGTCGCCGACATTCTTGCCAAGCCGGGCCGCCTTGCCACCATAATCGAGCGCGTCGTCGACCAGTTGGAAGGCGATCCCGAGGTTCATGCCAAAGGAACGGCAGGCGGCCTGTTCAGCCTTGGCCCTGCCTGCCATCACCGGGCCGACTTCGCAGGCGGCGGCAAACAGCTCCGCCGTCTTGGCGCGGATAACGGCGAGGTACTCGTCCTCCGTGGTGGCGGTATTCTTGGCGACCGAAAGCTGCATGACCTCACCCTCAGCGATCACGGCGGCGGCCGAAGAGAGGATTTCCAGCGCCCGCAGCGAGCCGACTTCCACCATCATCTTGAAGGCTTGGCCGAGCAGGAAGTCGCCCACCAGGACGCTGGCTTCATTGCCCCACAGCATGCGTGCCGCCAGCTTGCCGCGCCGCATGTCGCTTTCATCGACCACGTCGTCGTGAAGCAACGTCGCCGTGTGTATGAATTCAACCGCGGCCGCGAGCTTGACGTGGCCGTCGCCCGGATAACCGGTCAACACCGCCATGGCGAGGGTTAGCATCGGGCGCAGGCGCTTGCCACCGGAATTGATCAGGTGATTGGCGACGTCGGGTATCATGGTGACATCGGAGCCGGTGCGAGACAGGATAGTCGCGTTCACCCGCTCCATGTCGCCGGAGATCAGATCGAAGAGATGATCGATCGAAGCGGGCTGGTGAGCTTCAAACGGAACGATGACGGCCAACAGAACGTCTCCTATGGAATGCCCCGCCGGCCCGCACAGATCCGTCCCACACCCAGTGGGTTCCGGACTGCGCCATAAGCATAGAAATACCGATGGCTGGCAGCAAGTGCGCGAATTTTGTCAATGCAATCGTGACGATCATTCAATAGGTTCTTCGGCGGCAACAATTTCAAAGTATGGCCATAGGCACCGTTCAGGCAATTCTAGCACATCATCGGCGCGAAGCCGACCAAGTCGATTCCCCCAGAATTGCGCCCGACGCGCTCGCGCTCCAGAATCGCCGTTCTCGTGCCCTGCTATAACGAGGATACCGCAGTCGCCAGGGTGGATTTCGCGCCTGTTTAGCCGACCGACTCGACATGGTGCGCCTGTCTTGCCATTGCCTGCAGTCTCGTGCTCGATACGGTTACGCGGAGGCAGCGAGAGATCAAGCGGCTCGCCTAATCTGTCCTATCGTCCCCGGCGGTGAGTTCGAGCGTCGCCAACACGCATGATGCGTTGGCGCGGCCGCTGAGACCGGTTTCCGATTTTGGCGGCATCCAATATGCTGTCATCGCCGGCTTGACCGGGCGCGATCTGGTAAACACGATTGTGGATGGATTGCCGGTCAGGCTGGGCAATGACGCTGCTCGGATCGGCCCAACAGAGAAAATGTCCGAGGGGACGGTAGCTGTGAAGGAAATCCTGCGCACCAACGATACTGTGCTGGTATCCGCCGTCGGGGCGCTGCTTGACGGCGCCGGCATTCCGCATCTGGTCCTGGACCAGAACATGAGCGTGCTGGAAGGCTCGCTTGGGATTCTGCCGCGCCGCGTGCTGGTCGATGACGATTACGCGCGTGCGGCCCGCCGCCTGCTGGAAGAGGCTGGCCTTGCTGGTGAACTTCGCTCCGATGCCGGCTGAGCGAAACTTGGGCGCAATTCCGTCCGATCTCACCGATGATGCGATTCTCGGCGGCCGGCTGCGACTGTGGCAGCCGCGGCGCGGCCACCGCTTCGGGCATGATGCCGTTCTGCTCGCGGCCGCGACACCGGCCCGCGATGGCGATCGCGCCGCCGAACTTGGCGCAGGCGTCGGCGCAGCCGGCCTTGCGCTGGTGGCCCGTGTACCAGGCATCCGAATTACGCTGGTAGAGATCAGTGCCGGGCTCGCGGCGCTCGCCGCTCTCAATGCGGCGCGCAACCAACTTGCCGGGCGGGTCGATGCGGTTGCGCTCGACGTCGCAGCGCCGGCCGCAGAATATGCGGCCGCGGGGCTGCATCCTGCCAGTTGCGATGCCGTGCTGATGAACCCACCGTTCAACCATCCAGCCCGGCACAAGCCATCGCCCGACCGGCAGCGGCGGGCCGCCCACGATCTCGGACGCACATCGCTTGCCACGTGGATCGATGCGGCGGCGCGGCTGCTGCGGCCGGGCGGCACGCTAACCGTGATCTTCCGCGCGGACGGCGTGATGGACCTAATCACCGCGCTCAGTGGCGGCTTCGGCGGAATTGCGCTATTGCCCGTTCACGGAAAGCCCAATGCACCCGCGATCCGCGTCATCGCCGGCGCCGTCAAGGGGAGCAGTGCGCCGCCCGCGATCCTGCCGGGCCTCGTCCTGGCAGCAGATGACGGCACGCCGACGCAAGCCGCCGAGGCGGTGCTGCGCCACGGCGCAGAACTGACGCTGTTCGCGGTCTGACGTTCAAACGTGAGATCGCGCAACTTGTGGATATCGTCGTGACGGCTTATCAAGGATACATGCGCGAAGGACCCATGGCTGAACATTTTCGCCAATTGGCCGCACGTGCGGCAGCAATCGTGCGCCCGTACCTGCCCAAGCGGTGGCGCGGCGATCTGCCGGTGGTTCCGGTCGTGCGGCTCACCGGTGTGATCGGCTTCTCAACCCCGCTCCGGCCCGGCCTTTCTGTCGCCGGTATTGCCAAGACACTCGACCGGGCGTTCGGGGTCCGCAACGCCCGGGCCGTGGCGCTCGCCATCAATTCACCTGGCGGGTCGGCGGTGCAGTCGCACCTCATCTTCCGGCGGATTCGCGCACTGGCCGATGAAAAGAAGCTGCCGGTCATTGCTTTTGTGGAAGATGTCGCCGCGTCGGGAGGTTACATGATCGCCTGCGCGGCGGACGAGATCGTATGCGATCCGGCCTCCATCGTGGGATCGATCGGCGTTGTCGGGGCCACCTTCGGGTTTCCGGAGGCCATGAAGAAGCTCGGCATCGAGCGGCGGGTCTACACGGCGGGCGAGCATAAATCGATGCTCGATCCGTTCCTTGCCGAGAAGGAAGAAGACGTGGCGCGTCTTCAGGCGATCCAGCAGAACATCCACGCGATGTTCATCGGTCTTGTCCAGGAGCGCCGCGGTGCGCGCCTCACGGCTCCCGATAAAACCGTGTTCTCTGGCGAGTACTGGGTGGCCAAGACTGCCAAGGACTTCGGTCTGGTCGATGAGCTTGGCGATGTGCGCGCCTTCCTGCGTCAGCGCTTTGGCGAGGACGTCATGATGGCGCCGGTCCCGTCGGAACGCTCGTTCTTTGGGCGGCGAACGCCAGGGGTGGCCGGCATTGGATCCGAACGGCTCCTGGGTGCCATCGATCGCCAGGGATTGATCGATGAAGTGATTTCGGCAATCGAAGCCCGCGCCATCTGGGCCCGATTTGGCCTGTGATCATGTTGGAATGAGAATCAGCACGCTGCCCGCAACACGACGCCGCAACGGACACCACCATGCTGCCTCTGCCTCCCGTGATCGCCTGGACCCTCGCCGCCGTCGGGGCTGTCGCCATCTCCAAGGTGCTGGTCCGGGAGTGGCGGCGGGTGAATGCCGAACTCGACGCTCAAGAGCGAGCAGCCGAGGTGGTCGCGCGTGATGAGTTGCCGACACTGCGACGCGATCCGCACAGCGGTGTGTACCGGCCGGAGTGACGCTACTCCGAGCGCAACTGTAGTCGCGCCGCCCTGCTCCCTCTCCCCGCTTGCAGGAGAGGGTCGGGTGAGGGGGCCTTCCCACGAGTCTGAGCCTGTGGAGAGGCCCCCTCACCCGGAATGAGCGCCAAGGGCGCTCATTCCGACCTCTCCCCCGCAAGCGGGAGAGGTGAAGGCCATCGCTGATTGATGGTCCGGCGCTATTCTGCCTGCACGTTGATACCGACGCCGATCAGGGCAAGGGAATACAATACCGGGGCAATGCCTGCGCAAATGCCTCCCAGGGGTGTGCCGGGCAGGACGACGGACAGGGCATCGTGCTTGACCCCTTGCGGTAGCCGCCTATAGGTTTCGCGCATCTTCCGGACCCAGGTTCTCGATAGCCCAAATTCACCATGGCCGAACTGCCGCCCCATATGCGTCCCGAGCGCTCCTTCCAGGGCCTGATCCTTGCCCTGCAGCGCTATTGGGCGGACTACGGCTGCGTGATCCTGCAGCCTTATGACATGGAAATGGGCGCCGGGACCTTCCATCCGGCAACGACGTTGCGGGCGCTGGGGCCGAACGCCTGGAACGCCGCCTATGTGCAGCCGTCGCGCCGGCCCAAGGACGGCCGCTATGGCGAGAACCCCAACCGGTTGCAGCACTATTATCAGTTCCAGGTCATTCTCAAGCCATCGCCGCCCGACCTTCAGGAGCTCTACCTCAATTCGCTTTATGCCATCGGCATCGACAAGGCGATTCACGACATCCGCTTTGTCGAGGACGATTGGGAAAGTCCGACGCTGGGAGCGTGGGGGCTCGGCTGGGAGTGCTGGTGCGACGGCATGGAGGTGTCGCAATTCACCTACTTCCAGCAGGTGGCGGGCTTCGAATGCGCGCCGGTGGCAGGGGAACTGACCTACGGCCTGGAGCGGCTCGCCTGCTATCTGCAGGGCGTCGACAGCATCATGGACCTCAATTTCAACGGTCGCGCGGGTAATCAAACCGTCAGGTATGGCGACGTGTTCCTGCAGGCCGAGCAGGAATATTCGCGTCACAATTTCGAATTTTCCGACACCGACATGCTGTTCGAGCAGTTTCGCATGGCGGAGGCTGCGTGCCGCAAATATCTCGAAGCCGGCTGGGACAGCGAACACACGCGCCACGTGATGGCACTGCCGGCCTATGACCAGTGCATCAAGGCGAGCCACCTGTTCAATCTGCTCGATGCCCGCGGCGTCATCTCGGTGACCGAGCGGCAGAGCTACATCCTGCGCGTGCGCGATCTGGCGAGGGCGTGCGGCGAAGCCTGGCTTAAGACCGCTGGTGGGAACTGAATTGAGTTTTTCGCTGGGAGAAGCAAAGGCACCCTGATGCCCGATCTTCTGTTCGAGCTGTTTTCCGAGGAAATTCCTGCCCGCATGCAGGCGCGGGCGGCGGAGGATTTGCGCCGCATGGTAACGGATCGGCTCGTCGATGCGGGCCTCGTCTATGAGGGCGCAACAGCGTTCGCGACGCCGCAGCGGTTGGCGCTCGCCGTGCAGGGCATTCCGGCGCGCCAGCCCGACCTTCGGGAGGAAAAGAAAGGCCCGCGCGTTGGCGCGCCCGACAAAGCGATCCAGGGCTTCCTCAAGAGCGCGGGCCTTGCTTCGATCGCTGAGGCGACGATCCAGAAGGCCCCCAAGAAGGGCGACTTCTACGTGGCACTGATCGAGAAGCCAGGACGCGCGGCGATCGATGTGCTGGCCGAAATCCTGCCGCTCGTGATCCGCACCTTTCCGTGGCCGAAGTCGATGCGGTGGGGCGAGCGCTCGGCGCGGCCGGGCGCACTTGCCTGGGTGCGGCCGCTGCATTCGATCATCGCGACCTTCGGGCCGGAGACCGTGGCCCCCGACATCGTGCCGTTCACGGTCGACGGCATCGCCGCCGGCAACACCACGCGGGGTCATCGGTTCCTGGCGCCGCGCGCGATCCATGCCAGGCATTTCGACGACTACGTCGCCAAGCTCGAAAAAGCCAAGGTCGTGCTCGATCCGGCGCGGCGCAAGGAAATCATCCTGGCCGACGCCAAGCATCTGGCGTTTGCGCAGGGGTTCGAGCTGGTCGAAGACCCGGCGCTGCTCGATGAAGTCGCGGGCCTGGTCGAGTGGCCGGTGACGCTGATGGGATCGTTCGATGCGGAATTTTTGCGCCTGCCGCCCGAGGTGATCCGCACGACCATCCGGGTCAACCAGAAGTGCTTCGTGGTTCGGAGACCCGCGTCTCTCGTCGTGGCGGAAGCGCAAAGAGCGCTGGCGTCTTCTCCCTCCCCCCTTGTGGGGGAGGGTCGGGGTGGGGGGTCGAGGAGTGTTGGCACGGATGCGCCCCGCGGCCCGACCCCCTCCCCCGACCCCTCCCCACAAGGGGGAGGGGAGAAGAACGGCTCGCGCGGCGGAGAGGAGGAGGACAGCTCGCCGGGGGGAGGAGAGAGCGGCGCGCTGGCCAACAAGTTCATCCTCGTCGCCAACACCGAGGTGGCGGACGGCGGCGCGGCCATCATCGCCGGCAACGAGCGCGTGATCCGCGCGCGCCTCGCCGATGCGAAGTTCTTTTACGAGACCGATCTCAAGACGCGGCTCGAAGATCGGCTGCCGAAATTCAAGGACATCGTGTTCCACGAGAAGCTCGGCACGCAGTGGGAGCGCATCGAACGCATCGAGCGGCTCGCGGCGGAGCTTGCGCCGCTGGTCGGCGCGGACGTGGAAAAGGCGAAGCGCGCGGCACGGGTCGCCAAGGCGGATCTACTGACCGACATGGTCGGCGAGTTTCCCGAGCTGCAGGGCCTGATGGGGAAATACTACGCGCGCGCCCAGGGTGAGGACGAGGGCGTCGCTTTGGCGTGTGAGGATCATTACAAGCCGCTCGGGCCGGGCGATGGCGTACCGAGCGATCCGGTGTCGGTTGCCGTGGCATTAGCGGATAAGCTCGACACGCTGGTGGGCTTTTGGACAATCGAAGAAAAACCGACCGGCAGCAAGGATCCTTATGCGCTGCGCCGCGCGGCACTTGGGATAATCAGGATTATTTTGGATCATCAGCTGAGGCTTGCGCTCGATGCAATTCTTCGGACTCATTTGCTAATCTACGTTGCCCACGTCGGCGACGTTTTTGGTGATGTGTTTGACCTCGACAAGTTTGAGCTTTTGGAGCAGGAAATCGCTGCTCTAGAGTCGGTACAACTTAAGGGAGCGCTCGTCTATTTTCTTAAAACTGATGGAAGCTACTCGACCCTCCTTAGTGCGCTAAAAGATTTAAGCATTTACCAAATGCCAGTTGAGAAAAGTAACGATCTAAGGGCGAGGACGTTAGCTCGAATCCGCGATCTTTTTTACTACTTCTACGAGGAACTAGGGCGAAGGGAACGAAGTCAAGTTCGAAATTGGGACGCCTCCGAGCACCAAAGAGTCCATGGTATGCTTTGGCAAGAGGCACACAAATTTTCGCAAGATCTCCTTTCCTTCCTCGCCGACCGCCTCAAAGTCCAGCTCCGTGAACAAGGCGCGCGCCATGATCTCGTTGATGCCGTGTTCGCGCTCGAAGGTCAGGACGATCTCCTCCTCATCGTCCGACGTGTCGAGGCGCTGGGCAAATTCCTCGATACCGAGGACGGCAAAAATCTTCTCGCCGGCTACAAGCGTGCCACCAACATCATTCGCATCGAGGAGAAGCGCGATAAGACCGAATACACCGGCGAGCCTTCCGCCGAACTTTATCGCCAGGCCGAGGAGTGGGAATTGGCGAGCGCGATCGATACCGCCGCCGCCGAAGCAACCACGGCCGTGTCGCGCGAGGATTTTGCCGCCGCCATGAGTGCGATGGCGAAGCTGCGCCCGCACGTCGACGCCTACTTCGACAAGGTGACGGTCAATGTTGACGACGCGCCGGTGCGGGCCAATCGGCTGAAGCTCCTCAACCAGATTCGCGTCGCCACCCGCGCGGTCGCAGATTTTTCCAGGATCGAGGGATGATCTTCTCGATGCGCCTGCTCGTTGCTGTTGACAAAGGTTGCTGACTTGGATGGGCGAAATGCGCATCAGCGGAGGGGGGGTGACCTGTGGCAGAGCCGCCGCAACTACCTTCCCCTTGCGGGAGAGGCAATCGCATTTGGGGGCACTCTTCTCCCTCTCCCCGCTTGCGGGGAGAGGGTCGGGGTGAGGGGGCCTTTCCACGAGTCTGAGCTTGTGGAGAGGCCCCCTCACCCGGGTCGCGCCAAACGGCGCGACCCGACCTCTCCCCGCAAACGGGGAGAGGTGAAAGGCCGCCGTTTCAAATGCAACTGCTCTGCGTTTGTGGGGAAGGGGAGGGGCACTGTAACGGCGTAACTCCACCTCTTCGCAAGGAACTCTCTCACCCGCCAGCCGTTATCACCCCCCCGGAGACGATTATGTTGACACCCGCACATATTCAGCCGCTCGCTGCCTTGATCGGCGGCATCCTGATTCTTCTGGTCCCGAGACTGCTCAACTATGTTGTGGCGATCTATTTGATCCTGATCGGTATTATGGGCCTCGGCGTGCGTTTCCATTGATCGCGTCCACCGAAAAGGCGTGATTGCGAGGCCATGCTGAGCTTTGTTCCGGGATGAAAAACGCATGAGACATCGTCATGGCGAAATCCATCAAGCCCTCCCGTAGCCGGCGTCCGCTCAGCAAGGCATCGCGGGTTGCCCAAAAAACGAGCCGTCCAAAGGCTGCGGCCGGTTTGAAAAAGACACCCGCGCGCAAACGCCTCAAGGCATCGTCGGCGACGGCAGCGCCGCGCACTGTTGCAAAGCGGGCCGCTCTCAAACCCTCCGCCCGCAAACCGTCCGCCCTCAAAACTGCTGCCCAACGCGCCGCCGTCAAAGCGCCAGCCGCCAAATGGGTCTACGCCTTCGGCGGCGGCAAGGCCGAGGGCAGGTCCGAGATGCGCGATGTGCTCGGCGGCAAGGGCGCCAATCTCGCCGAGATGGCAAATCTCGGGCTGCCGGTGCCGCCGGGGTTCACCATCACGACCGAGGTGTGCAGCCATTTCTACGGTCACGACAAGACCTACCCCAAGGCGCTCAAGAACGAGGTCGAGGCCGCGCTCGTCGCAGTCGGAAAAATCGCGGGCGGCAAGACGTTCGGGGATGCGGATAATCCGCTGCTCGTCTCGGTGCGCTCGGGCGCGCGCGCCTCGATGCCGGGCATGATGGACACGGTGCTCAATCTCGGCCTCAACGACGTGACTGTCGAGGCGCTGGCGAAGAATTCCGGCGACCGCCGTTTCGCGTACGATTCGTACCGGCGCTTCATCACCATGTATGCCAACGTGGTGCTGGGGCTCGACCATCACCTGTTCGAGGAGATCCTTGACGAGCACAAGGAGCAGAGCGGCCACAAGGTCGATACCGACCTCGACGCCCGGGATTGGGCCGAGATCGTTACCCGCTACAAGGCGCGCGTTGAGGAGGAGCATGGCGCGCCATTTCCGCAGGATCCGCACGCGCAGCTATGGGGGGCGATCGGCGCTGTGTTCGGCTCGTGGATGAACCAACGCGCCGTCACCTATCGGCGTCTGCACGCCATTCCGGCCAGCTGGGGCACTGCCGTCAACGTCCAGGCCATGGTGTTTGGCAACATGGGCGACACCTCCGCGACCGGCGTTGCGTTCACGCGCAACCCTTCGACCGGCGAAAAGCGCCTTTACGGAGAATTCCTCATCAACGCCCAGGGCGAGGACGTTGTTGCCGGCATCCGCACGCCGCAGGAAATCACCGAGGCCGCGCGCCGCGAGTCCGGCTCCGACAAGCCGTCGCTGGAGCAGGCGATGCCAGCGGCATTCGCCGAACTCACGCGAATCTGCGGCCGTCTCGAAGCGCATTACCGCGACATGCAGGACCTCGAATTCACAGTCGAGCAGGGCAAATTGTGGATGCTGCAGACGCGCACCGGCAAGCGGACCGCCAAAGCGGCGCTGCGCATTGCGGTTGAGCTGGCCAACGAAGGCGTGATCAGCCGCAACGAAGCGCTGACGCGGGTCGATCCTGCCGCGCTCGACCAGCTTCTCCACCCCACTATTGATCCGAGCGCCGAGCGCGAGGTCGTTGCCTCCGGCCTTCCGGCGTCGCCGGGCGCCGCCTCAGGCGAGATCGTGTTCTCCTCCGACGAAGCGGAGTTGATGAAAACGCAGGGCCGCAAGGTGATCCTTGTGCGAGTCGAGACGAGCCCGGAGGATATTCATGGCATGCACGCCGCCGAGGGCATTCTCACCACCCGCGGTGGGATGACGTCCCATGCCGCCGTGGTGGCGCGCGGCATGGGCAAGCCTTGCGTCTCCGGTGCGGGGGCGATCCGGGTCGACTACGCAGCGAACGCACTCACCGCCGGCAGCAGGGTGCTGCGCAAGGGCGACACCATCACGATCGACGGTTCGACCGGCCAGGTACTGGCCGGCAAGGTCGCCATGCTGGAGCCGGCGCTGTCGGGTGAATTCGCCACCCTGATGGGATGGGCCGACAAGGTACGCAAGCTCAAGGTGCGGACCAATGCCGACACGCCGAACGACGCACGCGCGGCCATTCGGTTCGGCGCCGAAGGCATTGGCCTGTGCCGGACCGAGCACATGTTCTTCGAGGCGGACCGCATCCGGGCGGTGCGCGAGATGATTCTTGCCGACGACGAAAGAAGCCGCCGCGCCGCGCTCACCAAGCTGCTGCCGATGCAGCGTGCCGATTTCATCGAATTGTTCGAGATCATGGGCAGCCTGCCGGTGACGATTCGGCTGCTCGATCCGCCCCTGCACGAGTTTCTTCCGCATTCCGACGAAGAGATCGCTGAGGTCGCGGCAGCGATGGAAGCCGACCCCAAGAAGCTCGCCGATCGCTCGCGCGAGCTGCAGGAGTTCAATCCGATGCTCGGCTTCCGCGGCTGCCGGTTGGCGATCGCCTATCCGGAGATCGCCGAAATGCAGGCGCGTGCTATTTTCGAGGCGGCGGTCGAGGCCGGCAAACGGACTGGCAAGCCGGTGGTGCCGGAGGTGATGGTGCCGCTGATCGCCACCAAGACAGAGTTCGATGTGGTCAAAGCGCGCATCGACTCCACGGCCAAGGCGGTATCGGCAGAAACCGGCACCAAGCTCGAGTACCAGGTTGGCACCATGATCGAGTTGCCGCGCGCGGCGCTCAAGGCCGGCGAAATCGCCGAGACCGCGGACTTCTTCTCATACGGCACCAACGATCTCACGCAGACCACTTTCGGCATCAGCCGGGACGATGCGGCGAGCTTCCTGGCCGCCTATGCGGACTTGGGGATTTTCCCGATCGATCCGTTTGTGTCGATTGACCGCGACGGCGTCGGCGAACTGGTAAAAATCGCGACCGAGCGCGGCCGCAAGACGCGTCGTAATCTTAAGCTCGGCATTTGCGGTGAACACGGCGGCGATCCGGCGTCAGTGGCGTTCTGCCACGAAATCGGGCTCGACTACGTCTCATGTTCGCCGTTTCGGGTTCCGATCGCCCGCCTCGCCGCCGCGCAGGCAGCCCTCGGCAAGGGCGCGGCCAGCACGGCATGATCGTTCCGCCAAACGGTTGAAGCGGAACAAATCACAGCTTCCGCTGTTGGTCCGGCGGAGCGGCGTTTTCTACAGAAGGATACAAACTAAGATATCCGAGGCATCGACCTCGCTTTCCGCGCCGCAAAAAATCGCACGGCAGGAGAGGCCTATGAAATTCGGTCAGACGTGCCTTCGAACCCCCCTAGGATTGCTCGCGATCATTTTCATCATGACTACATCGCCAGCACGCGCGAATGTGGAGGGTCTGTGGCAGCATAAGGGCGGGACACTGCGCCTCCGCAATTGCGGAGATGGCGTGTGCGGTACCATTGCAAGCGTTAATCCTCATCTTGATCCTGCGACCGGGCAACCTCCCACGGACAAAAAAAATGCCGACCCGAATCTGCGTCGGCGTCCGCTGGTCGGCCTTTCGGTTGTCATGGGGATGCACCCGAGCGGACCCGGCAAGTGGACGGGACGCCTCTACAACGTAGAGGACGGCAATACCTACACGGGTAGCCTCATCGAGCTCGGTCCGGATACGATCAGGCTCGAAGGTTGCGCGCTTTTTTTCTGCGGCGGCGAGAATTTGACCCGGATCAGGTCGTCGACCTTTACACGGTGAATTTCGGATCATGAATTTCATGATGTAGCCTGGGTTGAGCGCAGCGGAACCCCCGGGGCGGGCTATCCCGGATTTCGCTGCGCTCAATCCGGGCTACGGATTGGTAACATGGGCGCTTTGCTTGCAGCCGGCGTCAGCGGCGTGAAGAAAATGAACATGTTGGCGACCACGATGGTGGCAGCGAGGTAATAGAACGTCGCGATGATTCCGTAGTGGTCGGCGATCAGACCGCCGATCAAGGGACCGATCGCGGCGCCCACGGCCTGGGCTCCGAACAAGATGCCGACGCTGGTGCCGCCCAGATTCCTGGGCGTCGCATCGAGCAGCCACGCCTGCAGCACAGCGCGGATCGCGAACAGGAAAAATCCCAGGAAGGCGACGAACAGGACGAAGGCGGGCGAACGCCCGGCGAATGCCATGAACAGCAGCACCACGGCGGACATCACCATGCTGGTCATGATGATGCTGCGGCGCCCCATGCGATCGGAGAGATGGCCGCTGATCGGCGCCGCCGCGAATCCGGCTGCCTGCAGGGCGAACAGGCTGCCGCCCACCCAGGCCGGCGGATAGCCGAGTTCGCTTGATAGAAACACCGGCAGGAACGTGAGGAGCGTCATCGCCGTCATCGACCGCACTGCCGAGCCGAGCGACAGCATCAGCACGGTGCGGTTGGCAAAGAGGATGCGCACCCCGGCGAGGGCATCGAGAACGGTCAGACCGCGCTTCGCGCTTGGTCGTTCCGGCCTCACATCACTGCCGTTGTCGATCCAACCGAGTGACAACAGCAGCAGGATGGATGCGACGACGCCCGGAACAACGTTCATCACCACGACGTCGCGCCAGCTGAACACTGTCAGCATGGCGCCGACCACGAGCGGCGCAATGGCATCGCCCAGGTTGCCGCCCATGGCGTGGATCGACACCACCAGCCCGCGTCGCTCGGGGTGATTCTGCGCGAGCAGTGGAATCGCGGTTGGGTGCCACAGATTGTTGCCGATACCGACCATCGTGGCGCAGACAAGCAGCATCCAGTAACTGTAGGAAAAACCCATCACCAGATAGGGCAGGCCAATCCAGGACAACGCGACCGCCATCAGCAGTCCCTTCCGGCCGATCGCATCGACCACCATGCCGCCTGGCAGGTTCGAGAGCGCGCCGGCAGTGAACTGACAGGTCAGGATCGATCCGATCTGGCTGAAGGAGAGGCCGAGTTCCTTGCCGATCAGCGGCAGCAGCAGATAGAAGGTCGCAGGATACCAATGGGTCATCATGTGGCCGGCCGAGATCAGCCACACGTCGCGAAACGCGCTGCGGGTTGCTGTCCCGGCCGCGACGGTCGTCATCTATTCTCCTACGGGCAGCAGGCCAAACGCCTGCGCTACGCGTCATACCGTCGATGGAGCGTCCCGACAAGTAACGCCCTTGCATGCCGATTTGGCCACTGCAGCCGAGGCGTGCGAGATATGCCGTTATGACATCGCTTCTCCGCGTCTTTGTGACCTCTGGCGCAAGAAGGTGATTTGAGTGCCCCGCACGATCGCGTAGGGTGGGTTGAGCGGAGCGAAACCATCGCGGCATACCCGCCGCGCGGTTGGCGATGGGTTTCGTGACAAGCTTGTCGCGACGATGGGTTTCGCTTTCGCTCAACCCATCCTACAGACTACCGACGTGCCGCGGAGACTATTCCGCTGCGGGCAGGAAGATTGAGTTCTCGTAGGTCCCGCTGCCCATCTCCTCGCGGCGGAAGATGCCGTGGCGGGCGATCCATTCGAACGAATCCTCGAATGTCTCCTTGGTGTAGGGCTCGAAGACGAGCCGTTCACCGGGGCCCCATCGCCGCGTATCCATCTGGTCGTGGAAGCGCAGTGGAAATTCTTTCTTGTAATAATGGGTAAAGAGTTCCGGCCGCAGATCGATGTCGCGCTGCGCCCGGCGGAGCGCGCGGAAGTATTTGCGCACGTCCTCGGGATCCGGCGTGCCGGTGATCATCGCAGCCATCATGAAGGTCGTGTCTATGACCTTGCGAAAGCCCAACTGCTCGACGAAATAGTATGGTCCGCTGAACAATGACGCGGCAGGTACCTTGCGGTCGATCAGCAAGTCCATCCGGCTGAACAGGAGCCCGTCGTTGAACGACAGGTTGATCTCCGCGGGATTGAGATACTGGTCAAGTCCCTGGATCGTCGCATAATGGCTGCCCGATTGATAGCCG
>DATGCX010000321.1:0-4376 GCA_035311445.1 Xanthobacteraceae bacterium
CAGCGTGGTCACGTCATCCGCGGTGCCGGCCAGCCCGTCCGGGCCATTCGACAGGCGCACGACCACCTGCACGAAGCCATGCGGGCCGCGAATGAAGTTGCCGTAGTCGTCGGTGGCCAGCAGCGGCACGTTGGTGACGTCGGCATCCGTCAGATTGATGCCGAGGAAGTCGCGCGCCTGCGCCTTCACCACCTTCCAGGTCGCCTGGCCGCTGAGCAGCACATCATCGGCGGTGCCGAAGATGCCATCGGCACCGAGATCGCGATTGTCGATGAGCTTGCCGGTGTCGAACGGCGCCACGTGCTGGGTCGGCAGGCCGGCGTCAACCACGTGCATCGCGTAGGCGCGCAGGAACACCTGATGCGAGGGATGCGAGGAGTAGGTCTGGTTTTGGTCGACGAACGGCGAGGTCTGGTTGGTGTTGTCGTGGATGTCGTCGGCGGTGCCCAGGATGCCGTCGGGGCCAGGCAGCATGGTGGCCCGCGTCTCGACCATGAAGCGCTTATCGGCCGGCAGGTCGTCGGCCGTTCCAGCGATGCCGTCAGGACCAAGCACCAGGGGGTCATCGGGCTTGAGCGGGATGAAGATAAAGCCGTTGCCGCCCTTGTTGACGAGATCGAGGCCATGATCGAAGAACTGGCCGAAGAAGGTCATCCACTGGTTGACGGGAAGCGACAGGCCAAAGTCGGGCGAAACGTTGTCGAACTGGAACACTTGGAAGGTGGTGCCGTCGGTCCGGGTGCCGGTCACAATGCTGGCGACCGTGCGGTGGGGGTCATTCTTCAGCACATCGTCGGCGGTGTGGAGGATGCCGTCCGGGCCGGGATCGAACGCGGTCGCGTAAGCGGCCGGGTTGTTGGCCGTCTGGTCCACGATCAGGTTGGAGATGACGCGCGGCTGCGAGTCGAACACGAACCCGCTGGTCTGATTGTAGGTGGTCGGAGCGGTCCCAGCCGGGGAGCCGGGGCCGAAGAAATCAGCCGGTTGGGTCTCCGCGGTGCGGAAGATTGGCGTGGTCATCCGCGGGAAGATGTTGTCAGCCGCGCCGAATTGAGCGTTGCCCATTACCAGGTTGTTGTTCACGCCCAAGAGCGTGCGCAGCCCGAACGGGAAGTCCCAGTTCGGGACAAGGTCAATAAGGGGCACACCGGCCGCGTTCGCTTCGGCGATCTTGATTTGCTCGAGAATGAAGTCGAGGTCGGCCCGATACAACCTGAACGTTGGCATAGTGTACCCCCTTGTTTTTTCACGCGGCTAAGCTTTTTCGGCGCAGCCACGCGCGAACGGTTCCTCATTCAGCGCCGCCGTGTGCGGATGCTGTATAGTAAATATAATACATGAGAAAAAAAAATTGTACAGTAAAATTGATACGCCCGCCCGGTTGAATGCGTAAGAGGGCAAAAGTGGTGGCGGTTCAAAGGTGTGCGTGCGTCGGATTCTTTGTGGGCAGGTCGCCGTCCGACGATCTTGACCGCCTGTTGCCTACCGAATTGAAGGGCTTCGCTGTCCAATAACAATGGGAGCAGATCGCCGAGCTGCAACGCCTGGCGGCGGCTCTGCGCGACTAGAGCGCGTTTTCAGAAAACCGAGTCGGTTGGGATTCCCTAGAGCTGCGAATGCTGGTTGTCTGTTTCCGGGTGATTCGGGAGGACGGAATGGGCAAGCCGTACAGTATGGATTTGCGCGAGCGGGTGGTTGTGGCGATCGAGGGTGGGATGTCGACGCGCCAAGCGGCAGCGCGGTTTGCGATCGGCATCGCGACAGCCGGGACCTGGGCGCGGCTAAAGCGAGCAACGGGCGATGTCCGCCCCGCCAAACAAGGCAAGCCGAAGGGTTCCGTGCTTGATGCGCATGCGGATTTCATTTTTGGTGCGCTTGCGGAGGCACCTGACACGACGCTGGACGAGATGGTCGAGCGATTGCGTGAGGAACGCTGCGTTACGATCGTGAGGACTGCGGTGTGGAAGTTCCTCGACCGGCACGGCCAGACGCATAAAAAAAGACTGTTCATGCCAGCGAGCAAGAGCGCGCCGATGTGAAGGCCGCGCGCGAGCATTGGATTGACGGCCAGAATGATCTTGAGCCCGAACGTCTGATCTTCATCGACGAAAGCGGCCTTTCGACAAAGCTGGCACGTCTTCGCGGCTGGGCGCCCAAAGGCGAACGTTGCCGCGCCGCAATCCCGCATGGTCACTGGAAGACCATCACTTTCGTGGGCGGCCTGACACTGACAGGCTTTGTCGCGCCCATGCTTCTCGACGGGCCGATGAACGGAGAATGCTTCCTCGCCTGGGTCGAACAGATGCTCGCACCAACTTTGCAACCAGGCCACGTCGTCGTTATGGACAATTTGCCCGCCCATAAGGTCGCCGGCGTCAGGCAAGCCATTGAGGCCCGCGGTGCCAAGCTTCTCTACCTGCCGCCCTACAGTCCCGACTTCAACCCGATCGAAAACGCCTTCGCCAAGTTCAAGGCGCTCGTGCGAATGGTCGCTGCGCGAACCTTCGACGCCCTCGAGACGGCCGCGGCCAATGCGCTTCAGCAGTTCAAACCGCACGAATGTGCAAATTTCTTCGCACACGCCGGGTATGGCTTGGATTAAGAGGAATCTGCTCTAGATGGTCTGCTGCTGCACAACCAGACTGTGATCAAGGCACGAACCTGATTGATGATGCCGGTGAGCACTTGCCAGGGCAAGAGCATGACCGGGCCATCCCTTAGCGATCGTCAAGACTCCACCGGATGCGCTGTACCGGCTTAGGTGCCGCGAGAATTGCGCTGGCATTGATTGAGATCAACTTGGCCGGTAATCAGTTCGGCCTGACACCGAGCGAGATTTGAGTACAATGGCAAAGCACCCAACGACCTCATCCACGAAGATGGGGATTCCACAGCCGGCTCACCCCGACAGACGGCAACAGCCCCTGCCCTGGCACCGACCGAAGTCGCCCGACGAGGACCCCGACGCGCCTTCGAGAGTAAGATCAATTCTCGCAAGCCCGAGCTATCTCCTGGCCGAGCAGGATCTGGCTTTCTTAGCGCGCGACCAGGCGCGTGGCGTGCGCCTTCAGATTGAGTACCTCAAGCCGGAGACTATGCTTCAGGAGCATGCCATTCGCGATACCGTCGTGGTCTATGGCGGCACGCGAATTCCAGAACCCGCGGCAGCGCGACGAAACGTGGAGGGGCTGCGCCGAGAACTCGAAAACGATCCCCGCAATGCTGTCCTGATCCGCAAGCTCGCAGTGGCCGAGCGGATTCTGGCAAAGAGCCACTACTATGACATCGCGCGAGAGTTCGGACGGTTGGTCGGCAGCAGCCGTGATGGCGATGGGTCTCGGTCCACACTGGCGATCACGACCGGCGGCGGCCCGGGGATCATGGAAGCTGCCAACCGTGGAGCCTTCGAGGTCGGCGCAAAATCCGTTGGTCTGAACATCAATCTGCCGCACGAGCAATATCCCAATCCTTACATCACACCAGACCTATGTTTTCGATTTCACTACTTTGCCTTGCGCAAGATGCATCTGCTGCTGCGCGCTAAGGCGTTGGTTGCTTTCCCCGGCGGCTTTGGGACGATGGACGAACTGTTCGAAGTCTTGACCCTGGTGCAGACCCGCAAAATCAGGCCAGTGCCGATCGTGTTGGTCGGCGAAGAATATTGGCGTCGCGCCTTCGACGTCGGGTTCCTGGTCGACGAGGGTGTAATCGATGCGGAGGATCACAAACTTTTCTGGTTCGCTGAAACCGCGCAGGAGATTTGGGACGGCATCCTGCATTGGTACGATGCATGCGGGGCACCGCTGGGCCTGAAGGCTTGATCGCCTCAATCGTTGCGCTGTACCGACTTTGGGGAGAGGTGCCTTTGAGACTGTCATTTCATGGAGCTGATCGCGACGTCACGGGTTCGTGCCACCTCGTCCAATGCGCTGGCCGGCATGTCCTGATCGATTGTGGGCTCTATCAGGGTAGCCGCGAGATCGCCGAGGAAAACACCGGCGACTTTGGCTTCGATCCGGCCGGCATCGATTTTGTGCTGTTGACGCATGCCCATCTCGATCATTGCGGGCGGCTACCGCTGCTGACCAGGCGCGGGTTTCGCGGCGAAATCATCGCGACGACGGCCACCCATGAACTCGCCCGGCTGGTCATGCTCGATGCCGCCCACCTCCAGGAGGAGGAGTCGCATTCAAATTCCCATCGGCCACAGTACGGCGCGGATAACAAGCCGGCTAAGCCTTTGTTTACAGTGGCCGACACGCTCAGAAGCCTGGAGTCGTTCAAACGCAGTGCAGTGTATGGCCAACCGACCGATTTGACCCAAGGCATCCGCGCGACCTTTGTGGACGCCGGACATATTCTTGGCTCGGCCAGCA
>DATGCX010000322.1:0-45942 GCA_035311445.1 Xanthobacteraceae bacterium
TTCGACCGGGGCTCCGCGTAGCGCGCCCATCACATCGTATTCGGAAACGTCCGGCGGGACCGGCGAGGAGGCGCAGAATGGCAGGCAAGGCTCCCAGCCGTAGATGAACGCGACCGGCATCTCCTCGCCTTTGCTGGTGTATTTGGCGAAGTCCTGGCCCCAGTTCTGTGGCCGCCACAGCAGCACGGGAATCGTGTTCTTGTGGCCGATCATGCCGCGATAGATGCCGACATTCATCCGACCGGTGGCAGGATCGCGCGTCACCGTACCCTGCATGGTATTGATGTAGCGTCCGCCGTCGCGGCGATGCCACTGCGGCACTGGAAAATCGAAAAGATTGATGTCGTCGCCCGTAACGATGTTTTCCTTCACCGGACCGGTGGCCACCCGGACAGGAGATATTCGGCCCGAAAAAGCTTTGCGGGCGGCCTTCACCAGATCGGTGATGGGAGCGTGCTTCGGTAGACCGAACATCAGCGCGACGCGCGAATAATTCGATAGGCCGCCGGTGAACAACTGGGTGCAACGCGCGTTGTGCTGGTAGTCCTTGATATTGCTGAACAGCAGGGCCGGCCCGTTGCCATTGCCGAAGGCGCGCCGCGTGATGGTGCCAAGCTCGCAATTCCAGTCTACTTCGACGTTGACCTCATGCAGCTCGCGTTGCTGCCGCAGATGCGCGATCCAGCCGCGCAAATCGCCAAACTGCATGTACTTCTCCCGACACGTTGACCCGCGCACCGCGAAATCCGAACATCGTTTCCGTGTGGCGACAGCCACCAGCCGAGGCGCGCCGGCGGCCGATTTCGGCGCCAGACTAGAATTCGCCATCGCCTCCCCGTCAAGGCGGATCGGAAACAGCAAGGCCACATGCAAAAGGACTATGCGGAAATGCGGGGCGCCATCCTACGGCGGCTCGATGGCGTTCGTTATGACGTGGACGTTGAGCGCAAGATCGGCTGCCTCGTACTCGACCGGCCGCCGCTCAACGTCATTTCGTATCGGGGCCGCAGCCAGATCGCCGCCATTCTGGAAGCGTTCGGACAGGACCCGGATGTGCGCGTCGTGGTGATCCGCGGCGCCAACGGCGTCTATTCATCGGGTGGCGATGTCAAGGCGTTCCCGCAAATCGAGCGGGATGGCATGTCGCACCTGGCCTGGAGCATCGCGGCGCCGGAGCGCTGCCCGAAACCCGTCATTTGCGCCATGGAGAAGTACGCCATGGGCGTCGCTTTCGAACTGGCCATGTCCTGCGACATCCGGATCGCGACCGCCGATACGGTGCTTGCCCTGCCGGAAGTATCGCTGGGACAGATTCCGGGGAGTGGCGGCAGCCAGCGGGTCGCCCGCATCGTTGGTCTCACTCGTGCCGTCGACATGATGATGCTCGGTCGCCGCATCCCGGCGCCGGAGGCCCACGGGTGGGGATTGCTGACCCGCGTCGCCGACGACGCGGCCGCGCTTGAGCGCATGATCGACGAGATGGTGGAGCAACTCACGACACAATCGGCGCTGGCGCTCAAGACCATCAAGCGCGTTCTCAACACGACCTACGACACAAGTTTGACGGTCGGCCTCGAAGTCGAAGGCCACGCCTATGAGAAACTGCGGGAGAGCGAGGATTACCGGGAAGGCATCGCAGCCTTTAGCGCGAAGCGCAAGCCGAAATTCAAGTGATCTTCACCTCTCCAGGAGGGAGAGGTCGACGGCGAGCGCAAGCGAGACGGCGGGTGAGGGCCGCTCGGAGCGTCGGCGATCGCCTGAGTAGCCCTCACCCGGCGCGCTTCGCGCGGCCGACCTCTCCCTCCGGGAGAGGTGAACTCACGTCAGCCCGCATCCCTTCAGAAACTCCAGGGTCAATTGCGCGCATTCATCGGGCTTCTCAAGCTGCAGCATATGGCCGGCGCCGGGCACGAACGCGTAGTTGTACCCGTTTTCGGTGCCGAGCGCCTGATTGGCGCGACCGGTCGGTGGTCCGATCTTGAGCTCGGGATCGGCGCCGATGAGCTTCACGGGTCCGCCAAAGTCGCTCGCGCGCGGCCACAGGTTCATCGACATCGCCTCAGCGTAGATGCTGGCCTCGTTGGCCGGATCGCACACCAGCGCGAAGCCGTCGCCGTCCGGATACTTTCGCAGCACGGACTGCGCCATCAGTTCATGCACGCCCGGTACCCAGGCCTGTCCGACGCGCGATTGTGCGAAGTCCTCGGCCAGCTCGTCGATGCTGGCGAAACAGGCGCGGCGGTTGCGGGCGAACTCCGTCAATCGTGCCTCGAACGCCTCCATGGCGGGGCAAACCGGATGGCCGGGCGGCGGCACGTTGGGCGGATCGAACAGGATGAGTGCATCCCAGCGAAAGCCGATCTCAAGCGCATGTTTCATGGCGGTGCGGCCCGACATGGAGTGGAAGATACCGACCGCTTTCTTGTTTCCGAGTTTCGCCGTGACGTCCCGGTACACCCGCTCCAGATCGCGGCTGAGCTGCGCATAGGTGTGATTGGCGGACGTCACCGGAACGTTTTCGCCGTGGTTGCGAAAATCGAAAACGATGAGATCGAAGCGGTCCAGAAAATGCTGCCAATACGGCAGATAGCCGTTGATGGCGTAGCCGTTGCCATGGCTCAGGAACAGCCGCACGCCCTCCGGGTTGCCATGCCGACGCACGCGAATGCGGGCGCCGTCATCGAGAGGGACGTCGAAGACGGCATGCGGCGTCGGGATTTCGAGAGGCATTGATGGTTCCTGAGATGTATTGCGAGAGTTGTGGCCCGGATTGAGCGTAGCAAAATCCGGGCCGTCCTCTCCGTGCGGCACGCCCGCCCCCGGGTTTCGCTGGCGCTCAATCGGGGCTACAGACTGCTACCGGCTACCTCAACGGCTTCAACCCGAACTCGCCCCAGCGCCGCGCCACCGCCGCAACGTCAGCGTCACTCGGCCAGACCTTCGGTGGGAAGCGTGCGCCGCCAAGGTCAGGGTCGGGGTCGTAGTCGAGGTTCATGGTGGCATCGATCAGGATGCGGTTCCATTTGCCGGTGCCGAACAGAGCCGGATTGCGGTCGCGCCGGCGCGTCGAAGGATCGAGGCCGGCGCCGAAGGTCGACGGCATGATGACGATGTCGTCTTCGCCGGCGTTGACCCGATAGGCGATCGCCCAGTCCACCGCCGCGTAGTCGTGGATGTCGATGTCGTCGTCGACCACCGTAATGTGCTTGTAACGCACATGCGCGGCCGATGAGCCCCAGATGGCGGCCGCGGCCTGCTTGGCCTGGCCGCGATAGCTCTGCTTCATCTGGATCAGCAGGTTGATGCCGGCATGGACCGGCGGGCACCAGACATCCGTGATGCCCGGCACGCCGGCCCGCTCCAGCACGCCCCAGGCCGTGGCGGCGCGCATGATGGATGAGCAGATCGCGTTTTCCGAAAAGCTGCCCGGCAGCGAGCCCTCGATACAGCCGCGCAGGATCGGGTCGTCGCGGTGCGTGATGGCGGTGACGCGGATAGTCGGCTTCGGCGATCTGTCGCCGGCGAGATAGCCGGTGAACTCCGCAAACGGCCCCTCCATAATGAATTTCTTGGGATCGAGCTGGAGATAGCCTTCGATCACAATTTCGGTGGTGGCCGGCACATAGAGATCAACGGTCTCGCATTTGACGAGCTCGACCGGCGCGCCACGGATCGAGCCCATGACGTCATATTCGCACACCCCTTTTGGCACCGGCGCGCCGCCCGTGAATCCGAGCGAGGGTTCCCAGCCGATCGCGACCGCAATCGGCATTTCGTTATAGCCGGCGCGTTCCCATGACGTCGCGTGCTGGCCGACATGCTGAGCGCGCCACATCAGAATCGGGATTTCGTTCTTGCTCGCCACCATGCCGCGATAAATGCCGACATTCATCACGCCAGTGTCGTGGTCCTTGGTGACGCAGCCCCCATAAGTGAGGAGATAGCGTCCGCCGTCGAGGCGGTTCCACCACGGCGAAGGCAGCTCATACAGGTCGATGTCATCGCCAGTGACGGTATTCTCCTTCACCGGTCCAGTGCTGACGACCGTGGGCTGAATACTGCCGTTGAGCACATTGCGGCCGAGCTTGACGAGATCGCGCGGGTGGGTATCGGGCTCGACGCCGAGCATCATGGCGACGCGGCGGTAGCTTGCAAGACCGCAGCCAAACACGCGCCGGCAGCGGGCGTTCGCCCCATAATCCTTGATGTTGTTGAACATAATGGCCGGCCCGTCGCCGGCGCCTTGTGCGAGCCGCATCACGGTGCCGAGCTCGATGTTCCAGTCGACCTCCGCATCGATCTCCTTTATCTCGCCGGAGGCGTGCAGCGCCTTGATCCAGCCGCGAAGATCGCCGTATGCGACCGGCTTGCGTTCGATGTTCATTGCGAGGTCCTGTTTGGTTGGTAACAATGGCACTGGCACGAGCCGGGGCTACGCTTGCGCCGGCGCGCTGCTTTAGTGATCGGGCGAGTCATGAATTGGCTACTTCTCAATTTGTCAGCGATATAGGAGACATCGTGAGAAGCCGAGATGATTACACCGACCTTTGCGTCTACACCATAAGGCGCTCAGACTTGATCGAACGGCTCAGCCGAAAAAAAGGGCCGCATACTCCCTACCGGGCGGAAGCGGTGGACATCGGCGCAACGGTTGATCGAGGAAAGACGCAAGCAAGGCAGGTCGTGCTATAGCTCGGTAAGCAAAACGGCATACCCGCGACGAGCGGGCATGCCGGCGGAGGGTAAATCCAACAACACAATCACATCGGAACGTGCTGAGGCTACTTCGCGGAGGCCGGAAACGCCGGCAATTTGCCGACATCGCGTGCGTCATGTTGGATGATGACGGTTGCCTTGAGATTGGCGGCGATCTTCTTGAAGCGATCGAGCGAAGCGAGAGTCGAGGCACGATCAGTATTGAACGAGGGCACGCCGTCGCCTGCGTAGTTTTCATGGAAATGTGCGAGATCACCACTGAGCAGCACAGGGCCCATGTCCTTCAGCCTGACCAGCAGGCTGTGATGGCCCGGCGTATGCCCGGGCGTGTTCAACATCACGACCGTGCCATCGCCGAACACATCCTTGTCTACCGGAACCGGTTCGACCTTGCCGCCGCCGCCGATCCAATTAGCAAAATTGGCCGGGTTAGCCACGGCGCTCATCTTGGGGTCGGTCAGCACATCCCAGTCGCCCTTGCCGATCAGCAGCGTCGATTTCGGAAACGAACCCACTTGGACGATGTGGTCGCCGTGATAGTGGCTGATACCGATATAGTTGACCTGCTCGGGCTTCACTTTCACCTGCGCCAGCAAATCCACCAGGCTTGTCTTCGGCGCAACGGCTCCGGCGCTCATCGAGTGGCCGGAATCCCAGACCAGGTAATCATCGCCATGCTTGATCAGATAGCAACTGAAAACAAGCTGGACCTTGAGGCCGTTGTACGCATAGGTATCGGTGAAGCGAAGGCCGACATCAGTCGGCGACGCGCTGGTGCCGCAGTCAAGACGCGTGAGCATCACTTCCGGCGCCGCTTGCGCCAAGGCTGACAGGCTCATCAAAGCGTTTGCGCAGACACTGATCGCCAATAGGGACAAAGTTCGTTGCATGGTTTCCTCCCTAAAATCGCTGCAACAGGATCGAAATTGCATCGGCTGCGGATGTTGCCCGCTTGCGGAACCTCGGTCAATGCGCACGCAAGTGCCCGGCTCCGTTATTTCTTTGTGCGTTCGAACGAGTCTATCGTCGCGGAGGCGCATGCGGCTAACGGAAGGATGATGTAGGGCGACCCTACAGCGATGTTGAAGGGCACCGCTTGCGCGGCCCATCCGAACGCCCTAACTGCCGAACATATCTCACATCTGCGCGGGCAGTTCCTTGAGGAACTCCGCCACGTAACCTTTCCAGAACGATGCGCGCAGGTGGGTGAAGTGGCCGTGGGTCTCTTCGCTTGCTGGGATCAGCACGTACTTGGCAGTGGGAATGCGGTTGATCTCGCGCTCGGTCGAGGCGAGCTGGGGTGGGTTGGCCTCGTCGTCGGCGGAATTGATGGCCATCAGCCGCGCCTTGATCTTGGCGAGATGGGGTGTCGGGTTGTAGTCCATCACGGCCTCGATGCCCCACAGCGTGTCGTTGGCATCTCGGTGCTTCGCCTCTTCCTGCAGGTTCTTGTACATTTCGTCGCCGGCCTCGCGGGTCGGAAACATCTTCTGGATCTGCAGCACGTTCTCGGTCTGCAGGAAGCCGTACGCCGCCGTTACGGTCCACTGGGTGGGGTTCTTGTCATAGAAGCCGTTGTTCCAGCCCGGATCCTGGCGGATCGCCTCGGCGGCGATGCGGCGCTGCATCCAGTTGCGGCCGCTGATCTGGATCGGCTGGCTCGCAATCGGGATGAGCCCGTCCATCAGCTCCGGATAGGTATAGCCCCACATCCAGGTGTGCATGCCGCCCATGGACGAGCCCATGACGAGCCGCAGGTGCTTGATGCCGAGGCCTTCGGTGATGAGTTGATGTTCTGACGCAACGATGTCCTCGTAACGATAGTGCGGGAACTTGCCCCTGAGGCCGTCGCTCGGCTTGCTGGAGCCGCCGCGGCCAATGCCGTCCGGCAGCACTATGAAATACTGCGCGGCATCGAGCGCCTGGCCGGGAGCGAACAGCTCGTCGGCCAGTGACGGCATCAGCCAAGCCTTGCCGCTGGAGCTGGTGCCGTGCAACAGGATCACGGCATTGGTGATGTCGCCCGCAGCGTTGCGCTTCGGCGTGCCCAGCGTGGTGTAATGGATATTGAGCGAGGGCAGGACTTCGCCGCTCTTGAAGCGGAAATCCTTGATGACGAAGTCGCCCTCCTTCTGGTTCGGCCAATGCGTCGCCGAAGGTGTCTGAGCGAAGGCGTCCGAAGCGGCCACTAGCAGCAGGGTGGCGGTAAGGGCGCGGAAGGTCATCGGCATTCTCCAAATGGGACCCGAAAGCGGGACCGCGAAACGCGTTGCAGGACCCCAAGTTACGCGGTTTTGGCGGCGCCGAGAAGGTGGCGACTGGCGACGCCCGGTGTGGAAACCAGGTTCGACGCCGCTGCGGCCTCGCAAAAGCCGCCCACAAGTGCCATTTTGGGGCAGAGAGAATCACCTGCCGACGTTGCACATCGCCTTTGGGACATTGCACTTGCCAGGCCCCCTGAAGCACGCGTCTGTGGCCCCCCCGACCCCCGCGCCGGGCGGCGTCGCGGCGCGTGCCCGCGCGGCGGCCGGAGCGCCCTATCTGGCGGGCCTTAATCCGGAGCAGCGCGAGGCAGTGGAGACGCTCGATGGCCCGGTGCTGGTGCTGGCCGGCGCCGGGACCGGCAAGACCCGGGTGCTGACTACACGAATTGCCCACATTCTCAGCCTCGGGCGCGCCCGCCCATCGGAAA
Organism: Xanthobacteraceae bacterium; assembly: GCA_035311445.1. GTDB lineage: Bacteria > Pseudomonadota > Alphaproteobacteria > Rhizobiales > Xanthobacteraceae > JAJPKK01. The sequence goes on from DATGCX010000322.1 coordinate 7,409, forward strand.
TTCTTGCCGTGACCTTCACCAACAAGGCCGCACGGGAAATGAAACACCGGGTCGGCCAGATGGTCGGCGAGGCTGTCGAAGGCATGCCGTGGCTCGGCACCTTCCATGCGATCGGGGTTAAGATCCTGCGCCGCCACGCAGAAATGGTCGGGCTCAAGACTAATTTCACGATTCTGGACGTGGACGACCAGATCAGGCTCATCAAGCAGCTGCTCGAAGCCGAAAATATCGACGAGAAGCGCTGGCCCGCTCGCGTCCTTGCCGGCATCATCGACGGCTGGAAGAACCGTGGGCTCTCGCCCGATCAAGTCAAGTCTGGCGAAGCTGCTGCCTTCGCGGACGGCCGCGGCCTCAAGCTCTATGCGGGCTATCAGGCGCGGCTCAAGACCCTCAACGCGGTCGATTTCGGCGATCTCCTGCTGGAGAACATTCGCCTGTTTCGCCAACAGACCGAGGTCCTGCGCCAATATCAGCAGCGCTTCCGTTTCATCCTGGTCGACGAATACCAGGATACGAACGTGGCGCAGTATCTATGGCTGCGGCTCCTGGGGCAGAGCGCGACTCCAGCCGATGCTCTTTCACCCTCCTCTCTCGTGGAGCAGGGTCGGAGTGGGGCCGCGAACTCCTCCCCTCCCCCTTGTGGGGAGGGGTCGAGGGTGGGGGTCGTAAGAGGCGGCATGGCACTGCCACAACTCCCCGACCCCCCACCCCAACCCTCCCCCACAAGGGGGGAGGGAGTCGCGGCGGCTCGGCCACAGCTCGACTTAGCGCCCACACCGCCCCCAAGGGGAGGAGGGGAGAAGTCCCGTCCGCCCCGGAACATCTGCTGTGTCGGCGATGATGACCAGTCGATCTATGGCTGGCGCGGCGCCGAAGTGGACAACATCCTACGCTTCGAGAAGGATTTTCCGGGCGCCAAGGTGATCCGCCTGGAGCGCAACTATCGCTCGACCGCCCATATCCTGGCGGCCGCGTCTCATCTCATCGCCCACAACGAGAGCCGGCTGGGCAAGACGCTGCGCACGGAGGGCGATGTGGGCGAGAAGGTGACGGTGACTTCCACCTGGGACTCCGAAGAGGAGGCCCGTGTCATCGGTGAGGAGATCGAGCAACTTCAGCGCCAGGGCCATTCGCTCGATGAGATCGCAATCCTGGTGCGCGCCTCTTTCCAGATGCGCGAGTTCGAGGATCGCTTCGTCACCCTCGGCCTGCCCTACCGGGTGATCGGCGGCCCGCGCTTTTATGAGCGCGCCGAAATCCGCGACGCGCTCGCGTATCTGCGCTGCGTCAATTCCGAGAGCGATGACCTCGCCTTCGAGCGCATCATGAATGTTCCCAAGCGCGGCCTCGGCGACGCTACCGTTAGGGCATTGTATGATCATGCGCGCGCCGCGCAGCTCCCACTGATGGCGGCGACCCGCGCCGTGATCGCGACCGATGAACTCAAACCGAAACCGCGCCAGGCGCTGCGCGACCTTCTGGCGGCGTTCGACCGCTGGCGCAGCCGAAGCAACGGCGTCTCCCACACGGAGCTTGCGGAAATCGTGCTTGACGAGTCCGGCTACACCGAGATGTGGCAGAAGGACCGTTCCGCAGACGCTGCCGGCCGGCTCGAAAACCTCAAGGAACTGGTGCGGTCCATGGAGGAATTCGAGAACCTGCAGGGCTTTCTCGAACACATTTCGCTGGTCATGGACGCCGACAAGGGCGCCGAGGCCGAGGCGGTGTCGGTTATGACGCTGCATTCCGCAAAGGGGCTCGAATTCGACACCGTGTTTCTGCCCGGCTGGGAGGAAGGCCTGCTGCCGCACCAGCGCTCGCTCGACGACCAGGGCCGCGCCGGCCTCGAAGAGGAGCGCCGCCTCGCCCATGTGGGCCTGACCCGCGCAAGGAAGCGTGCCAAAATCTATTTCGTGTCGCACCGCCGTATGCGCGGTTCATGGGCCGCGACCGTGCCGTCGCGTTTTGTCGACGAACTGCCCGAGCGCCATGTGGCGGTCGAGGAATCGAAGGGCAGCTTCGGCGGCTTCTCCGGCTACGGCAATGTGGGCGGCTCGCGCTTCGACCAGGTGGAGACGTTCGGCTCAAGCTACGCAACCCCCGGCTGGCAGCGCGCCAAGGGCCGCGGGGGCGGGTTCGGCGGAAGCGGCGGATCGGGCGGAAACGCGCGCGGCGGCTCCGGAAAAGGCGGCGGCTTTCGCGATCCTGGCGCGTCGTGGTCGGGGCCCGGAGCGCGCACGCGCGGCCCGGTGACGATCGAAGGCGAGCTGGTGGCAAAATCGACCGGCACCGTCTCCGCGTTCGCGATCGGCGATCGCGTGTTCCACCAGAAATTCGGCAACGGCAACGTGGTCCACGTCGAGGGCAACAAGCTCACTATCGCGTTTGACCGGGCGGGGGAGAAGAAGGTGGTGGATAGTTTTGTGGAGCGGGTGTGAGTTCAGTGGGTTGCCTCCTTGGGCGCACTGTCTCTCTAACCTCAATCAAAGCGGATATCCGGGAGCAGCTCGTTGCTCTGCGACAGCCATGATATAATCAGTCGGCTTTTGCGCGACGGCTTCGAATAGGTGTCTATTCGCGGATCGCACTACCAATTTGTGCACCCGGTAACTCGTCGCCACGTGATAGTGGCACATCCAAAGCGGCGCTTGCCAATGGTGCGAAGCATCTATCGACAAGCTGACTGGCGAAAGATTGATCGGAACTACCCATGCCCTATTATATCACCCTCATTCACAAGGATGCTGACAGCTGCTATGGCGTGTCGTTCCCGGACTGGCCGGGGGTCGTGACGGCGGGGACACGATTGACGAAGCCATCCAGCAGACCGTTGAGGTTCTGGCCTTCGCGGCGGAGGAGTGGGAAAACCGCGACGGTGCCAAGAGAATTCCCGAGCCTCGCACCATCGACGAATTGCGCGCCGATCCGGAGTTTCGGGAGGACGCGGCCGACGCCGTGATCGCAGCGGGCACCTTTCCGAGCCAAGGCCGAAGCTGCCGAGTGGCATTCGGTCCGCAGCTGACTCACTTGGCCAATCCGCTTGCTGAGAGCTGAGCCGCACAAATAGCGGACGCCTTCGCCGCTGCGGAGCGCCTGTGAATTGCCCATCACTACGTTGCGATCGTCCAGGATGCCGGACCTGAAAACAGCGGTTGGCGTCTGGCTTCCCGATCTACCGGGCAGTTTCTCATTCAGCGTGCTGGCCTGACCCGCGCCCAGCGCATTTGATCGCGCACGCGTCCACCTTATAGTTTCCGGCCCGTGTCGGCGTTTTCTTGCGCGTGCCGATTCCGGCTCGGAGCCGCCTTGACGTATTCATCCATTTCTGTCGGAACCATCGAAACGCGAACATCCTGGGTCGTTGCCACGGTGGCGCTTCTCACGCTGGCATTCTCGTTCGGCGCCCCATGGGTCGCAGTTGTTGCACTCAAGCTCATTGCGGCCGATCTCGGCGGTGCCCGCGAAACGCCCGCATTGGCGGGTTCGCTCGGCTGGATCGGCGTGGGTGTCGGCGGCATCATGATGGGGCGCGTCGCGGAGCGCATCGGCGTGCGCTGGACCGTAATGTTCGGGGCCGCGATGGTGTGTGCCGGCCTGGCGATCTCGTCGCTCGGCAAGCCTTGGCATCTCTATGTCGGCCACGGGCTGTTCATCGGCCTTGTCGGTAATGGCGGGATCAATGCGCCGCTTTATGTCTATGTAAGCAAGTGGTTTGATCGCCACCGCGGTTCAGCATTGGCGCTGATCTCCAGTGGAACCTATGTCGCCGGCGCCATATTGCCGCCGATCTTCGAGCGCGTCGTCGCAGCAGTGGGCTGGCGACAGACCATGTGGACCTACGGGCTGGTCGAGATGGCCGCGATCGTCCCGCTGGCCGCGATTTTCCTGCGCTCGCCCCCGGAAATTCCGCGCCAGCAGGGCGGCGCGTTCGCCGACCCCAGCCGCGAGAAAGTTCTAGGTTGGCCACCCAACCTCGTTTACGTCATGCTGTGCGTCGCTTCATTCCTGTGCTGTGTGCCAATGGCGCTGCCGCAGGTGCATCTGGTGGCGTTCTGCTCCGATCTCGGTATCGCGCCGTCCCATGGGGCCGCCATGCTGTCCGTTGTGCTGGGCTGCGGATTTCTGAGCCGCCAGCTGTGGGGCGCCTTCTCGGATCGCGCCGGCGGGCTGACGACGCTTGCAGTTTGTTCGGCTTGTCAGGTGGCGGCACTCACGGCTTTCACGATGACCCAGGACGAGATCGGACTATTCACCGTCGCGGCATTGTTCGGGCTTGGCTTCAGCGGTCTGGTGCCGGCCTACGTGCTGACGCTGCGCGAACTCTTCCCGGTCGGTGACGCAAGCTGGCGGGTGCCTACGCTCTTGATGTTCAGCGGCTCCGGCATGGCGGCCGGCGCCTGGATGGGCGGTGTCCTCTACGACTGGTTCGGATATTACGCGCCCGCGTTCGTCGGCGCGATCATCGCGAATATGCTCCATCTGGCGATCATTATGGTTCTGCTGCTGCGCCAGCCCGCCGGGCCGCGTCGCGCGTTCGGATTGGCATAGCGCGTCTGCGATTGTGATCGACACTATGCCGGGTCGTCCGCAACGCACCGCCCAAGGCTGATCCGTAAGGTGGGCACGCTTGGCCTGCTCACCCTTCAGGCTGATGATCAGATCAGCGCACCGCCGCCCGCACAGAGGCTGCTGTCTGGCCGAACAGGATGGCGCGCTCCTCGGCGGTGCGGATGCCGCCTTGGCTTGGATTGACATCCTTGACCAGCGCATAGGCACGCACCACCGCAGGCCGCGCCGCGATCACCTCGAGCCAACGTTTCACGTTTGGGAAATCCGCGATGTTCAGGCCCTGGCGTTCATGGGGCACGACCCACGGATAGCACGCCATGTCGGCGATCGAGTAGTCGCCGGCGAGATAGGGTCGGTCGGCAAGGCGGTGGTCCATCACGCCATAGAGCCGGTTCACTTCGTTGCGATAGCGGTCCATCGCATAGGGCAGCTTCTCGACCGCGTAATTGCTGAAATGGTTGTTCTGGCCGGACATCGGGCCGAGATTGCCCATCTGCCAGAACAGCCATTCGAGAGTCTGGACCCGCGTTCGCAAATCCTTCGATATGAACTTGCCGGTCTTCTCGGCAAGATAAAGCAGGATCGCGCCCGATTCGAACACCGAAATCGGTGTGCCGCCGCCGGCCGGATCGTGATCCACAATGGCGGGAATCCGGTTATTGGGAGATATCTCAAGGAACTTGCGCTGAAACTGTTCTCCCTTGCCAATATTCACGGGGAAAATTTTATACGGCAATCCGGCTTCTTCGAGAAAGATCGTCACTTTGTGGCCGTTGGGGGTCGTCCAGTAATGCACGTCGATCATGTAACGAGTTCCTCCAGTTTTAGGCATTTTGCCATCCAAGCCGAGCCTTCCTCGATCGGCCCTGTCAGTGCAATTGATATCGGATCACGTATTGAGCTTGCAATGAGATCGCCCGCAAGCTTCGTGCGTTGCAGGTATGCACGCAACGCCGTCGGCCGCGCGTAGTCGACTTCTGCACACGAAGCGCAACCCGATTGGTGTTTTGCTTGCTATGGGGTCGCAAAGGTCGACAAAGCGGCAATGGGCCAAGCGCTCCGTGAAAATACGCAGGGTTCACGACGTGCAGTGAAGCCCGCGTGCAGGTGCTCCGGCGTGCCGAGATCAGCACGCCGACATTCGCTTTCCAGAAATCAGGTCCCAGGCCACGTTGATTTGTTTGGTGCGCGTCTCGCGCAGGTCCCGATCTGCATCGTCCGTGGCAAGGTCAGGGTGCCAGCACAGACGGAGAGCATTAACGGTCTTTTTCAATACCGCTTCGCTGGAAGTGGCATTGACGCCAAGGAATGCATAGGCTTCGCCGCGTGTCGTTACATCCTGGAGCGGAGCCGGATGTAATGAAAGCGACGCGCGTGCGGCTTCTGCGATGTCGATAATTCTCTGCGTGCCCCGCAGGCACGCGATCAACTGCAACTTGATTCGATACCAATCTCCCTTTTCTCCAGAATTGCCCTGCGACTGTGGAGCAGGCCCTAATGGCCGCTTAATGGAATCAAGCTCGCGGGATAGCGCGCTCTGCAGGGCTGGAACGTTCTGCAGGCTGTTCACTGCACTCGTCGCCCGCATCAGCTCAGAGGCAATCTGCTTCATCAGTTCGTGGCACGCCTCAGCCTCGGGTCTCGCGCGGAGCGCATCAACGGAACCTACGCGCGAACCAAACACCAATTTTCGCCCCAAGGCGATATGCGCGATCGTCATAAATACAAAGGTCAACAGGAGTATAGTAGCCAGCACGATCAGGAATCGACCGATCTGCTCGCCGTCCCATCTTTGCGGTGCGAACTTGGTTATGAAGGAGCTGACGCGGCTCGCTATCTGCGGATTCGGCAAATTCGCAGCAGCCAGGTCAAGTTCTTGCTTCGGACGTGCCGGATCGAGCGCGATAGCCGCCCTTCCTTCGACGGCATCTGGCTTGCGTGCCGACAACACGCCTGGCTGTTGAGAAATCAGGTTCGCGGATCGTGCCTGGCCTGTCGCGGCTTGACTTGATTGAGTCCCAGCCGCGTCCTTTGGCAAGTCGTCGCTGGCCAAAGCGGGATCCAGCTCAGATTTGGGCGACGGGGGCGTTCGGCTGACGATCTCCGAGGCCCGCATGATATTCACGTCGGAGACACGCCGCGATGCGGCAACTTCGAGCGTCGGCATGTCGGCAAACGAAAAGATGCGGCCTCCAAGCTCATCGACCGGCGCAAAGCCGGATTCGGCGCGCAAAGCCCGAAGTTCCCACGGCTCCAATGCAACGCGGACCGAGACACTTCCCGTTCCAGCGGGAACCGGCGTCAGATGCAGCAACTGCTCGGCTATCATATGCCAGCTGGTTTTTCTTTCTCCACACAGTAGATCGAAGCGGTGAACCGTCCACGACCGGCATTTGTCGGTGGAGCCGGGCGCACATACTCTGATGATCTTTTGCGTTCGATCGCTAACGACGACATGAAGCCGGTCGGCAGCTGATGGAACAAGCGCGACCTCATTACCGACGTAACTGCAGGAGAACCGGAGAGCGACGAATTCAATCGCGCTGAGTGGCGCGGTCCGACTCCAGCAGATCAGAACCACCGCAGCCATGATCACAACCCGCACACCCGCCCTCCCAAGCGTACCTCAGCGACAACCGCAAACACCCAATCGGCGTGTCTAGGCCCCACCGATTGGACCGGTGAGTTGTGCAGCGGCGCTCACCGGATCGTCAACAACCTGCAACAACTTTTGCGTGCTCAATCGTGCCTGGTTTTCCCAGCCGCGACTTCTTCGGAAGCCGACCCGTACGCAGCGCGGGCTACCACGGATAACCGACAAACGGGGCACTTCTTTCGATATTCCGATGAAAGGATTGCAAGGAAGGCCGATTTCACTGGTTGACCTGGATAGACCGACGAGCCGACGTTGCAAACGCTTTGTCAGGTCCGCTGAAATCATGACACTCATCATATGCGAGTCATATGCGAGACTACGTCTGTCGGATACCAGAGACCGATCGGCGCCTGCGCTTACGTCACAATCGCTGAACCGAATACCAACGCGGCCCGCACATTTTAGGCGCTACCAACCAGAGCTATGTACGAATCGTTTGTCCATTCGACCGTGTAGCTTCTCGCCAGTATAGCTTCCTCGTCGCGCCATTCCCATAGACGTGACGCTCGACGCATGGGAACTATCGATATTCTGATGTTGTTGACGCTGGCCGTGATAGTAGTCGCCCCTTGCAAATCCAACCTTTAGCATTCTTATACAGCGCTAAATATATATTATGGTAATTTTGTGGGAAAACCATGGAGATATGGCCAAAAGGAGTGAGTGTTCCTTTTGCCACATAGCCATTTAGTTTTGAGGATAAATCTCATGTTCGCGTCCGACGATGCCGACAGGGACCAAAGCGTTGCGAGCAGGGGCCTCGAAAAAACAGTCGGCTCACGAATTGAGCAGAGCGAGGGCGGCGGCGGGGGCACATTGCGAAACGGCGGCGCGCGCTTGTGGGGCTACGTCTAGAAGCGCATCAAAGGCGATATGTCCGCGGCCTACCCGGCGCGCAATCTCCTGCACGAGGTGCGCGCCGGTCCCGGCGACAATGACTGGTGCGTCGGCCGGCAAAATATATTGCGAGTTCACCAGCATGACGGCGTCGGTGATTGTCCGCATCTGCATTTCAGCAAACCATTGCGCCAGAGCCTTCCACTCTCGGCCGTCCGCGTCGGCGTCGTCGGCGCCGACCATACGGGCAAGCCGCGCGCGCGACCCTTCATGCGTTTTCTCCCGGCCATCGGTGGTCGCCATCACGTCGGCGTCTGCGGGCAAGGTTCCGAGGATGCGGTGGACATCGGCCATGTTGGCAAAATTCTCATTGATCAGCGGCATCCACGCACCTTGGAAAGGCGCGCGGCCTGCGCTCGCCATGACGAAGCTGCGCACTAACCCTGTGTACACAAGCTCGCCGGCGGCCAGTCGCTGTGCGTCGGTGTAACCGCGTGCCGCGACCTTGCCATTCACGATGGGAACGACGTCAGTCGTGGTGGATCCCATATCGATAAGCAATCCGTTGCTGCGGCGACCGGCAATGAAGGATGCACAGGCGTGCCAGTTGGCTGATGCTACCAATCGCGCATGTTGGTGCGCCTGTTTGGGGTGTATGTAACCGGCCGGTCCGGCATAGATCGACACCGACGCCCCGCCCAGTTCGCGCTCAGCCAGCGCAGCAAGACACTCGACGCCCTCCGCACGTGAGGAGAACGTGTCGGCGAGTTCACCAGTCATCGTAACGATGTGGCGCTGCGCAGGACCTACTTCGGTCTTTGCTCGCGCGAAAGCTTCTAAAAGGCGCTCGAGGCCGGCGCGCAACGGAGCGGCAATCTGTACGGCCTTGACGACCCGGCCGGTTTCCGCCCGTGCGGCTTTGAGATGAACGCCGCCGATGTCCCACCCGATAACAATACCCATATAGCCTCGCGCCGTTGCAGATATATTTATATAGTCTGCGCCGGGGACGACCGATGGATATCATTCCAGTTCTCGATCTGCGAGGCGGAATTATCGTGCGTGCCCGGATGGGGCGACGCGACCTGTACCGGCCCATCGATTCGCCACTATCCCCTACCAGCGATCCGATCGACGTGATGCGAGGCCTGTGCTCGATCCATCCTTTCAAGACGTTCTACGCCGCCGACCTTGACGCTATCACAGGCACGGGCGACAACGCGGCCGCGATTCGGCGGTTGAAGGGCGCATTTCCTGCCGCCACGTTCTGGGTCGATAACGGCGTAGCCGACCTCCCCTCAGCCCGGCACTGGCTCGACGCAAGGGTCGGTCACTTGGTCGTCGGCAGTGAAAGTCAGAACGACGTGGCGCTGGTGCGGCACTTGTCCGGCGATGATCGGGTCGTGCTGTCGCTCGACTTTCGCGATCGCGCCTTTCAGGGGCCGCCCGCGCTCTTGGGCGAGACAGCGGCGTGGCCGAGTAGGTTAATTGTCATGAGTCTTGCACGCGTTGGCAGCGGGGCCGGCCCGGATCTCGACCGGCTATGCATGATACGCGACATCGCCGAAGGCCGAAAGATCTATGCGGCCGGCGGCGTGCGCGACCGCGCCGATCTCGTCGCCTTGAAGCGCGCCGGCATTGCGGGTGCGCTTGTCGCCACCAGCCTTCACGATGGCCGCCTTCGCGGCAGCGATCTTGAGATGGAGTGAACGGTAAGTCGCTCGGCGTAGGATAGATTGCGCTGTTGCGAACCATCATAGGCGTTGCGGGCAACGTGCTCCACCGATGAGGTTCGCTGCGCGCAACCCATCCTCCGCATGCGGTTGATACGATTTGGAAGTGTGGAAACGCCGTATCAGTTTGCCGCGAATGGATGCTTGACCTCGTTGCGTCTCGCCACCACTTCGGCGGCTTTGGGCTCGCCCTTGACCGCGCGAGCGATCGCTTCCTTGGTGGCCTGATAATTGAAATCCTGGATTTTCTTGTCGTCGGTCGCATCCCAATGAATGAACACGCCGACACAAATGAAGAGATCGTCGGCTTCGGCCTGCGGAATGACGCCTTCGGCGACGCTATCCGCCACTGCCTTTGCGACCGCGTGCTGCGCCGGCCCAAACATCTGCACGGCCTGCTTTTGACCCTTGATCGTCACCTTGTTGAACAGGACGGTTGCGGGTTTGCAAAGTAAATTCGGCCCTATCACCGCCAGAAGCGAGGTGAAGCCGTCCTTATTGTTCGTGAGGGCGTGTGCGAACGCTGACTCGGCTGCGCTGCCGCGCGGCCCCATGATGAGATCGATATGAGCGATTTCGTTGCCATCGCCGATGAGTGATTCACCGACGCAGAGTCCGTTGATTACCGCCATGGCCATCTCCCTTTCCGAATATTTAATAACATCACGTTCGTCCGCCGAAGGGCCTCCGGCGGGCGATGCTATGTCTATCCTTGTTGTCAGCGCCCGGCAGGACGCGCCGGACCGGTTAGCCAGATAGCAGCGGAAGGTGGTTCCGCCCGGGGAAGTCAACCACTGTTACGGCCCGACGGCAAGACGGATTGCAGGCGGCGCCCGAACAGGGTCGCTACCGTAAGATCGGCGCTGGTCCCCGGATTTATGTCCCGCGCCTTGAGCACAGCGTCCCACCCCAGGAGCTGGTCGAGCAAGTTGGCCGGTTCTTGTATCGACCATAGCAAAGTATCGAATTTCATCGCTGTCCGGCGCAGGTCCGACGCAGCATCAGCGCCGTGTTTGCGGGTCACATGGCTGTCCGGAAATTTCGACAGGAAGCCGAGATAGACCGCGAGCGCTGCCCATCTGGGATCGGACCAACGCGCCACGGCCGCTGCATGCAACTCCATGCCGAGGTCGAATATATCCGCGAATGCTGTCGCATATTGCCGTGCAATACGGTCGCGATCGGCGGCTTCGGCCATCGCCTGCTTAAGGGTGACCTGCGCCGGCGCAAAGACGTCATGCTTCTCGGCTCGTCCGAGGCCGGCCGGAGAGGCCTGCACGATGGCCGCGTAGGCGTGGTTGGCATCCCTGACGTCGAGGTCGTCGAGCACGCGAGTGAGCGCATCGCGCAGCCCGAACCGTTCAAGCTCGGCGGCCGCTGCCAACGGGGCGCAGAGAAGCACGATGCCGAGATTGGTGTTAACGCCAACGGCTTGATGGGTCGCTTCGATGGCGCCCCGGATGCGGGCCCCGACGCGCGTGGTGGGTTCACAGAGTGGCCCGACCGCCGCCGTGGCGCTCTGGATGAATTGTGTTGTCGTCATCCGATGACCCGGCGCGAAGACATGAACGTTGCCCGGCTTCGGGCTTTCGAGTTCGTCGCGGCAGGCGGCAATGAAAGCTTCGGCGACGATCCGCCGAGGCATCATGCACTCGCTCCTCGCGCAGGGCAGGCGACCATTGCGGTTACAATGTCGTTGGCCAGCACGGCGGCGATGTCGAGCGAGGTCACCTTTTGCAGGCCGAACCACGCCGGCATGCTGTTGACCTCGAGCACGGTTGGACAGCCGTCAATGTCGTAGAGAATATCGACCCCGGCAAAAGCCGCGCCGACCGCGGTCGCTGCGCGCGCCGCAAGCTCCCGCATCTCCTCATTGGCGGCCACGGCGACCGGCCGCGCCCCGCGTTTGACATTGGTGATCCATCCAGTTGAATGCCGTGCCATGCCGGCTATAAGGCGTCCCTGACACACCAGCAGGCGGAAGTCGCGGAAGCCGTCGCGCTCGACGCCGACAAACCGCTGCAGATAGTACACGCCGTTGACGACGGCGGGTTCCGGCAGGTCGTCCGGCGTGCGGATCAAACGCAAGCCCCGCCCCTGCGAGCCGAACAGCGGCTTGAGAACGAGAGGGCAATCAACTGCCTCGCGCAACACAATGGTGGTGGCCGCTTCGCGCGATTCGACCGTCCAGGTCGGCGGCGTCGCCATCCCGGCACGTGCCAGCAGAAAGCTTGTCATCGATTTGTCGACGCACCGCTCGATCGCGCGAGCATCGTTCCACACCATCACGCCGAGTTCGCGGGCAGCATGGAGGAGACCGAGCCGAAGCGTCACCGCCTCGAAGCTCCCGCCCGACATGCTGCGCACCACGATGGCGTCAGGCAGGCCACCCTCAAACCCCTCGATCACAAGTCCCGTCGTACTTCGCGTCGCAAAACCGCATGCCGTCAACCTGATCGGCGTTGCGAACGCGCCCAGGGCTGTCAGAGCGCGCGACAACTCGCGTGCGTGCCAATCCATGTTGTCGATCACCAGACCGACATGCAGGCGCCGCGCTGCCGGCTTCATGGCGATCACGTCAGGAGAAGGACGCATCGAGGAGGTCAAAATTCAACTCTCCGGAGTGAAAGCTTTCGCCGGTTTCGATCGCCGTCACGATGACCTTGGCGGGGCTGAACAGCATCGGATCAATCGAATAAAAATCACCTTTGACGCTCTCGAACAGCTCAGCGAATGAGCGTCCGTAGTGGCGCGACCCCTTGCTCGGCAGCCGCTCGGCAAGCAGGCGCGCCTCGTCGGCGGGACCGGTTACAAATAAATGAGCCTGTCCGCCATAGATAATGGCGTCATTGGTGCGTCCCATCGCGGCAATGAAATTCGGATGCGGCGGACACAACGGCGCCGCGCCTATGCCGTCGCGGATATGTTCGAGCGGAAAGCCGAGTTCAAGCGCCTTGTGGAGTGCGACTTCAAGCGCGCGCGCTACGATCTGTGTAGCGCCGGCAAGACTTTGGGTCGGGGCAAAAATGATCGTCAGTTCCTGCGGCGCGAGCCCGCAATCATGCGCAACTTTTTCGATGACCGGCAGCGGCGGCGCGACGGTGCTCTCCAATACCAGCGTGCCGCGGTCCGCATGGTCGCTGTAGGCGAGCTTCTCGAACAGCGGTTCGCGCCGGGCGAGTGCGCGCGCAGGGCCGGAGCCCAGCGCGAAAAACGAGCTTTCACCCGCACTGTGCGATAGTTTCCAGCCGGCGTATTGGCTCGCCAGGCATGCGATCACCGGATTGGACGAGCGGGTGGAAATCGTCCACGGCCACTTCGGTGTCGCTGCAGCCGGGGTAAGGGCAACGTGGCCCAGTCCGCCCATGCAGATTTCGGCCACACGCAGGCCCGCCGCGATGCTGCCCGGAAAGCGGCTGCCGGCGTCAATCAGTGTTTCGCCCAACGAACCCTGCACAACGCCGATACCGAGCGAACTCGCGTCCGCGACCAAGTCATCGACGAGTTGTGCTGCCCGCACATTGACGCTAATAGCGGTGTTCATGGCGTATTCGTGTGTACGCAACGATGGGTCCAATCATGGGTCCATGTGTGAATCAATGCCAATCGTTCATTGACGAGCACCTGCGCTTCGATTGCGGTCGCCGCAGTCGCATGAACCGTGCACAGAGGTTCGCCGGCCTTGATCGCGAGGCCCGCGTTTGGACGGTCGGCGGACCAGTCCGGCCATTCGAACCGTGCTGGCGCAATTAAATTGTGTTCAGCATAGAAGATCGCCGATGCCTTTGCACCATCGAGATGTGGCGTCTCGTCAATTAGGTCGCCGGCGCACGCCGCCATGTGAAGAGCAAACAGCGACTCTCCCTCGGGTTCGAAGATGTCGAGCGTCGCTCCTGGACGCGGATTGATCTCCAAGATCCAGAAATCGTCGCCATGCACCATAAAATCCGCACTGTTCAGTCCCGTGAGCGACAACGCCGCGGCAAGCCGGCACGCCGCTTCGGCAAGCCGCTTGGCTACGCCTGAGGCGATGTCCGCAGGCCGTACAGCGCCACCGTAACGAAACGGTTGACGCGACGTCGGGCGTGCCCATTGGACACTCAGGCCAAGCACGCTTGCGGAAGCGCCGTCGGCCAATAACAATGCCGAAACCGCCGTGCCCGGGACGCGGGGCTGGTAGTAGACGCCTTCGCCGGATGCTCTATCCAGCGCAGCCCCAATATGAAAACCTCCCGAGCCGCCGCGTCGCTTTGCCAACCAACCCTCTTGCGTCGGCGGCGACAGCGAGATTGGCGGATGGGCGACGTCGCAGTTACGACAAACTGCGGCGAAGATCTCTGGATCTTTGACCATCGCAATGGTGTCAGCGCTGTTACCGAACAGTCGCCAGCGTTGCGCCAGGCGCGAAAGTACATCCGGCCGGTCCTCGAACCCGGTGCCATAGACCAATCCATTCGGAGCGTGTTGTGCGGCGAGGCGCTCCAACGCCTCCATGATTTCGCACTCGCGGAAGCCCTGTGCGAAACCGCCAAGCGGCACGTGGGCCCCCGCCGCCGCCACGGTATCCTGATCGCCAAAGAAGTCCGCGACCAGCGGCAGATATCCGCCGCGGCGCGCCGATGCGGCCAGCGCACGGCCCGAAACCGCAGCGATCAGGACCGCTTCATTATCCATTGAGCTCGCGTGCAAGGACGAATGCCTCGCGGATATCCAATTGTACGGGCTTGGCGGCAGCTATCATGCGTTGAAAGAGGCCGGATTCGGTCTTGTATTTGATATTTCCTATGGCCAGCGGACCGATCCCCAGAGCTCCGTGCGTTGTCAACTCAACGCCATTCGCCATCGCCTCAAGGCCCTCGATGCCGGATGGCGGCACCGCGTTGGCGTCCGCCGCGACCAATAGACTCCGCGCGGCCTCGAGCTGCGGCCGGGTCAGAATACGCACACCGGCCCGACCGCAACAGACGGCTACCTCGGTGGCGGCAAGGATCCGTGCCTTTTTCTCATCGTCGCTGCCGTCGGCCGATGTCACGTCGACACCGAACCGCGTCTTGATCTCGCGGGCACCTTCACTGACGCGCCTGATACCATCATAACCCACCATCGTGACATCTGCGCCTTCGAGCGCGGCGATTGCTGCGGCTGCGAATCCAAGAACGCCGGTGGCACCGAATACTGCGACTTTCGCCCGCTTGAGATCGCGCTGTTTTTTATCACGCAAGGTTTTCTCGACGCACGCCATCATGGCGGCGGCGGTGGTGAAGGAACCGCCCGGATCGGCGAGGAACGAAATGCCGAACGGCGGCACCAACGCGGTCTTGGCTTTGGTCAGCATATCGAGAGCAAGGCTCGCGTTTTTGCCGCCGAAGAACATGGCGGTGCGTGCCCCCAGCTTAGGCGGGCGCGAGAAAATCGCGTCCTGCACGAGACCTGTCACCTCGTCGAGCGTCACGTTGGCATACGTGACGACCGCATCGTAACCCGCATCGAGCGCCATATTCACGTCGAATGGACTCATGTGTTTAAGGGGGGTGATCATGTGAAGGATATTTTTGTCCGCCACGACCCGCTCCTTGCAATGATTATTCCGCATCGACGCCGAGGGGAGGAATGGCGATCTCGGCAGCGCGATTGAAGCCCGCACACACGCGGATGTCCAGGCCCCGGCTGCACGGATGCCGGCGCACCATGTGCACCAGCCGGTCGGCCTCCTCTGCCGTCGGCGCAAACGCGAATCCGGTCGGCCCCCATGAACTCTGGCCGATGCCAAGCGCACCTTCGTGGTCAAGCGCGGCGAGCGTGGCAGCGACGTCGGGGCTCATGAAACGCGTTCCACCTTGCGCCGCGGCGAAATAGTCGCCGAGGCAGACCTGAAGTTCCTTGATGGCCGAACCGAAGCTCACAATGTCGTGGTCAGCCACGGCCGGCAGTGCCTTCATGATGACCAGCCGGCAGAGCCAGGCGGCATCGCCAGCAGGGAAGGGCGGGAGCTTGCCGAAGGCCGCAGCCTCGTGGGCGCCGTGTATGCCGCGCCGCATCGGATCGAGTACCACAATGACTCGCCAGCGATCCGGGAAGGCGAGATGGCTCACGATCGGCGCTGGAACCTGGTTCCCGGAACAACCACCGTCCACCACGAGTCCGCCGCGATGGAACAGTCCAATGCCGATGCCCGACCGCGCACCGCGGCCAAGATGGATCGCATCTCCATCAATGTCGAGCGGCAGGTTGTGCAAGCGACGCAGGCCGGCCGCCACCGCCAGGGCGAGTTGCGTACCGGAGCCGAGGCCGGCATGGGCCGGAACAACGTCGAGTACATCCACGGCATAGCCATTATAAAGCGTGAGACGTTGCGTCATCTTTTCGACATGATGCAGGACGCGCTCGCGTTCCGGCCCAACTACTTGATTTTTCGACGCGTGGCGGAGCGCGATTCTCGTACGCAGACTGCTGATGGCAAGGCCGACGCTGCCGAAACGGCGGCCGAGCCCACCGTTCAGGTCGAGGAAACCGAGATGCAGCCGCGCCGGGACCGTAACTGTTATGCTTGGTGGCATCAGGCCTGCCGTGCTCCCTGGGTTCGCTCCCCTGCTTTTCGCCTTCACTTCAGCAGGCTTTTCGAAAACAAATACCAGCTTACAATGTGCCACCCCGATGGGGGTTGGCAATCAGGGTTTCGGTGAGATTCTCTAACAGGTGGTCGCCATGACGGAACGCAGCAAAGAACGCACCTACACGGATGCCGAGATAGAAGCTCGCCTCAAGAGAGAGTTGCCGCACTGGTACCTCGAGAACGGTTGGATTCGCCGCAAATACCGGACGAATAGTTGGAAGGGCACTCTCATGGTGATCAACACCGTTGGGCACCTTGCCGAGGCGGCATGGCATCACCCCGATATCACCGCGTCCTACGCATGGGTTGAGATCCGCCTGCAAAATCACGCGGCCAAGGGGATAACCGACAAGGATTTCGAACTGGCAAAAAAGATCGAGGAGGTTGTCCATTGGCAGCCCGCGAAGGCCGGCGGCGCCCTTGAAGGAACGCCCGCGGGCGATCAGCGCTTTGCCTATATCAAGTATGACGGCTAAACGCGGTGTGGCCGCCGGGAAATCGCAATGGTCCAGGCCTGGATCGATGGCATGCCAGCGGCGCTTTCGACTGCGACCGCTGCCGCTGCGCGCCTGCTTGATGCGAGCCGCCAGCCTCTCGTCGCCGGGCTCGGCACCGATATCGCGGGTGCGCGTGCAGCGGTTGCACTGGCCCAGCGGATTGGAGCGTGTGTCGATCACATGAATGCGGACGCGCTGCTGCGCGATCTCGATGTCATGCGTGAGGCCGGTGCGATGCTCACGACTCCAAATGAGACGCGGATGCGAGCCGACACGCTGCTGCTCGGAGGGCCTGGTCTGATCGAGGCTTGGAGCGAACTTCCACGGCATCTGTTCGGTCCAACAAGCGTGGCCGACGACCGTCGCGGAACGGAAAGACGCGTATTTTGGTTGTGTCCGGGACGCCAAACCGGCGCCGACGATAAAGTTACAGTCATAGGCCGCGACAGTGGCGAACTGCCGGCAGTACTGGCTGTCTTGCGCGCCCGTATCAAAGGTCACCCTACCGGCGAAGTCAGCGTTTCCGTGCAGCTCCTTGACGAGCTTGTCGGCGCCCTGAAAACTGCGCGGTTCGGGGTTGCCGCATGGTCGGCGGCAGCGCTCGACGCGCTTACGATCGAGATGCTCTGCGGCATCGTCAACGACCTCAATGCAACAACTCGCTTTTCGGGGCTACCGCTGGCCCCCAGCGACAATGCGATGGGCGTGTTGCAGGTCTGTGCCTGGATGACGGGCTTTCCGATGCGAACGGGGTTCGGCCGCGCCTACCCAGATCATGATCGGTGGCAATATGGCGCCGCTCGGCTGGTCGAGAGCGGCGAAACCGATTGCGTCTTGTGGATCTCCGCCTATCGGGCTGCCCCGCCACAATGGCATGGCGATCCGCAGATGATCGCGCTCGCGCCGGCAGACGCCCGGTTCCCGAGATCACCACGCGTTCACATTGCGGTTGGCGCCCCTGGGCGCGACCACGACAGCATCGAACATTGCGCGATGATCGGCACCCTCGCGGCGGTCACGGCAACCCATCGGAGCGAAGCTTTGTCGGTCGCCGATGCGATCACGTCCATCGTAGCGCACCTTTCCGCCGAGCCGCTGTCATGTTGACCCGGATCGTGGGCGGCCGGATCATCGATCCCGCCAATGGTCGCGACGAGATCGGCGACATCTGGATGAACGACGGGCGCATTGTCGAAGCGCAGGTCGGAGCCCAGGCGGACGCAAGCTATGATGCGATCGGCAAGATCGTCATGGCCGGCGCCATCGATATCCATTCCCACATTGCCGGCTGGAGCGTGAACACCGCACGCCTGTTGTTGCCGGAATTCCGGCTGGGCTCAGCGCCGCGGCCCGGCGCGACGCCGTTGTCGAGCGCCGGATGGCCAGCCTTCGAGATCGGGTGCCTCTATGCCGCCATGGGCTTCACGACCGTGATCGAGCCTGCGGTATCGCCGCACTATGCACTGCATGCCCATCTCGAGCTTGCCGACATTCCAATCATCGACAAGGCGACGCTGGCAGTTCTGGGCAACGACGATTTTCTGCTCGGCCTGATACGCGGCAAGGAGAGTGCCACTGCGGTGCGCGATTATGTGGCGTGGACACTTGCGGCAACGCGCTCACTTGGAATCAAGGTTATTAACGCCGGAGGTTCTGCGGCGTTCAAGGAAAACGCTCGCGAGTTTTCCCTTGACGACGTCGTGCCGTCCTACGGCGTGTCCTCCCGCGAGATTGTGAAGACGCTGCAACGTGCCGTCGCCGATCTCGGCGTGCCGCATCCGCTCCATGTCCACTGCAACAATCTCGGGATTGCGGGCAGCGCGGACACCGCGCTCGCCACTATCGCGGCAGCCGACGGATTGCCGCTGCACCTCGCGCATCTGCAGTTTTACGGTTATGGCAGGGAGGGCGGCCGGGGCTTCTCGTCCGCTGCCGCGCGCCTTGCCGAGGCCGTAAACGCCGCCAAGAACGTCACCATCGATGTCGGGCAGGTCATGTTCGGCCAGACCGTGACGGTGTCGCTCGACGTTTTGCGGCAGTTCAAGGCGCGAAACCAGGCGCGGCCGAGAAAGTGGGCGATCCTGGATGGCGACGCCAACGGCGCCGGCATTGTGCCATACGACTACCGCTCTGCCGATTTCTATAATGCCGTGCAATGGGCGGTCGGGATGGAACTGTTCCTGTTGATCGACGATCCTTGGCGGGTGTTCTTCACGACCGACCATCCGAACGGCGCGCCGTTCACGACCTATCCGGAGATCATGGCTCTGCTCATGAGCCGCGATCTGCGCGCGCAGTGGGTCGCGACGCTGCCCGCCGATGCCATGGCCGTCACGACGCTGCCTGCGATAGGCCGTGAATATTCGCTGCTCGAGATCGCAGCCATGACCCGTGCGGCGCCGGCCCGACTGCTTGGGCTGCGTGACCGGGGGCATCTGGGGGCGGGCGCCATCGCGGATGTCGCGGTTTACGAGGACGCACCTGATCGCGCCAAGATGTTCCGTTCGGCCGCGTTGGTCTTCAAGAATGGCGCGTTGGTGGTACGCGACGGAATACCGACGCAAACCGACTTCGGATGCGCGCTTGAGGTCCAACCGGAACGCGACTGTGCGATGGATCGACGCATGAAGGCCTATTACGAGGAGCGCTACGGACTGTCCGACGACCTTATCAAGGTTCCCGACCATGCGATCGGGAGACCGGAGCCATTCGAGTTGGTTCCATGCAAGAGATGACGGTCAAAGGCGTACGCATCGACGATACCTTCGCGGAAGCGTTCGGTATGCGGGCAACCGCGGTGCTCATAACCGCCGACAGCATCCGCTGGGCACGCCAGGCCGCACTGACGATGACGGGCTTTGCCACATCGGTCATCGGTTGCGGCTGTGAGGCCGGCGTCGCTGGCGAAGTGGCGGCTGAGCAGACTCCGGACCGACGCCCGGGGGTGCGCGTGCTGCTGTTCGCTGTCTCGACCGCCGAGTTGCAGAAGCAATTGCAGGCGCGTGTGGCGCAATGCGTACTCACGAGCCCCGGTTCCGCCTGCTATGCGGGGCTCGACGGCGAGGAGACGCTGCGGCTCGGCAATGCGCTGCGCTATTTCGGAGATGGCTGGCAAATTTCCAAGCGCTTCGGCAGCAAGCATTATTGGCGCATTCCGGTGATGGACGGCGAGTTCCTTTGCGAAGCAACGACCGGGCTCACCAAGCAGGCGGTGGGCGGGGGCAATCTTTTGATCGTTGGCCGCACGACGCAAACGACACTCGCCGCGGCGGAAGTGGCGAGCGCCGCGATCGCGAAGGTGCCGGACGTTATTGCGCCATTCCCGGGCGGCATTGTCCGGTCGGGCTCCAAGGTCGGTTCCAAATACAAGGGCGTGCCGGCATCGACCAACCACGCCTATTGTCCGACGCTGCGCGGCGCAGTGGTAACGGCGCTCGATCCCGGTGCGGCGTGTGTGCTTGAAATCGTGATCGACGGATTGACCTCCAATGCGGTTGCCGCGGCCATGGCGGCCGGCGTCGCCGCCATCATCGAACTTGGCCCCGAGCGCGGTGCGATGCGCATCAGTGCCGGCAATTACGGCGGCAAGCTTGGCCCGCACCACTATCATCTGCGGAATCTGCTGCCGTGAATCCGCTGGTGCTGACATTGCGCGAACGTCCCGATCAGCGCCTCGACCTTGCGTCACTGGTGCCACACCGGCTGGCCGGCATGACAGTGGCAGAGATCGAAAAAATCGAATTGCAGACGACACGCAGGCGCGTGGTGCTCGCCGACGTTTTCCGCCTGCGCATGGGCGAAGCCGCACATATCCGGATCGAGGCGTCCAGCAACCGGCTTGATCGGATCGGCCACGAGATGGCGGGTGGCGAGATCGTTGTCGAGGGCGATGTCGGCGCTTGGGCGGGGCGCCTGATGGCCGATGGGCATCTCACGATCCATGGTAGCGCCGGGCCATGGGCCGCATCCGGCATGAAAGGGGGGACAATGGAGATTCTCGGCGATGCCGGAGACCGTTTGGGCGGGCCAGCCGCGGGCGAGACCGCCGGAATGCGCGGCGGCATTGTGCTGGTACGGGGCCGGGTCGGTGAGCGCGCGGGTGATCGCATGCGGCGCGGCACCATAGTGGTGGAGGGGGCGGCGGGCCCGTATGCGGGCAGCCGCATGATTGCCGGCACGCTGGTCGTGGTGGGGCGCACCGGGCCGCTTCCCGGCTATCTGATGAGGCGCGGAACCATCGTGTTGGACGAGGGAAGCGACTGCATGTCTCCGACATTCATCGATTGCGGCGTCCACGACCTCGTTACTGCCCGCCTAACGGCGGGTTTTATCGCCCCATACAGCGCACGTGCGGCCCGGCTTTTCAGTACGCCACTGCGGCGGTTTGCTGGCGACATGGCCGCGCTCGGAAAGGGTGAAATTTTCACCCGACCCTAGCCGACGGCCAACGGCGAATGTGGCATAATAGACCAGCGGATTGGCGTCTTTCCGGCGAGGCACGCAATGATCCAGATCGTCGTCATGGTTTGCAGGTTGGGGCAACCGGACCTTTGCGAGGAACAGCATCTTCAATTGGCATGGCAAGGTTCACTGCAACAGTGCGCGATGGCGGCGCAGCTCTATATAGCGCAATGGATCGGCGAACATCCCCAGTGGACCGTGAAGAATTACCATTGTGAGTATCCGGGTGCCCGAGACAAGGCTGATGCGGGTAGTGCGGCGGCTCCAATTTGATACCTTACGGGTCGTCGTTTTCTTAGCAACGGCTGGCATCGGACGACTTCTACGGAGCCGAAGAGAATCGTAGCGTTCTCATATCGAGCCAAGCGGTGATCAAGTTCAGGAACGGAGTGCTTGGGATGCGAACCGTCGCGGCGAGACTTATTGGAGCGGCGATCTGCGCCATCGGCTCGCTTTCGTCCACGCGCGCTGACGACCTCAATGATTACCCGACGACAGCGCGCGCCGATTACGTTTTCGGTTGCATGAAGGCGAATGGCGAGACGCGGCGGGCGCTGGAGCAATGTTCGTGCTCTATCGACGTCATCGCGACCATCCTGCCGTATGAGCGGTATGTCACCGCCGAAACGGTGCTCAGCATGGCCCAGGTGCCCGGTACACTGGGCAATCAGTTCCGCTCGACCGAATACGCCAAGACTGCGGTGGATGATCTCCGCCGCGCTCAGGCCGAAGCCGAAGTGCGCTGCTTCTGATCGTCACATCGCGGCGTCGACCGGCCATTCGCGCTTGAACACGTGGCCGTCGGTATCAACCGCTTCGACGCGAAAGTGTGTCGCGCCGTTCGGCAGGTAGTCGAAGCGGATATTGGGATCTTCCGAGATCGAAATGCCGCTATCCATTGCCAGCACGAGCTCTTCGCCCTGCCAGACGTGTAACTCCGTGACGAAAAACGCCGGGACGTAGAGCAGCGTAACCTGATCGCGCTGCAGGCCGGAATTATTGGGATGGCGGATCATGATCTGCGCTTCGCGCGGGCCTCCCGTCGGACCGTCGGCCGGTTTGGAGAACTGCCGAAATCGCATTTGTCCCAGATTCGCCTTTGCTTCCTCCGCGTTCTTTGCGGTGGGCGCCGAGCACCCGCCCGAGGCTTTCACGAAGACCGCGGAAGCGTAGAGCTGGCCGTCGCTCAGTTCGGCCACCGCATGTACGTTCGTATAGGAATCGATTCGCACGCGCGTGGAGATCATGGTGACCCGTGGGCCAACCTGGAACGTGGCCGCGACGGGCGCGGGGTTCTGGTCGATGACGAGCGTAATCGCCTTGAGCATGCGGGTATCGCCGGGCGGCAGCGCAGTCCGCAAGGTGACCGGCACAATCGCCGCATCCTCGGCGCGATAAGGCATTTCGATCGCGATCACGCCGGTGCCGTCTGCAAGATCACGTCCGTTGAAGATATCGCGCGCCAAGCCTGGCCACGCATCCTCAGGATCTGCGGCAGTCAAGGGTTGCGCCGAGCTGACGCCAAGCACCGTGGCGAAAGCCAACATCCACAGAATCCGTATGCCTTGTCGCGCCATCGATCGCAATTCGCTCTTGTCCGTAGCGTCGAACCCCATGAGCTACTCCCATTCCAATTCGGCGAAAGCTGCCGTCGCATTACGGGCATTATACGCCTCGAACAGCTCCCAGTGCGATTTTTCCGAAACGCCGGCGGTTACTGCCGCTTCGGCAATGGGCGTCCCGCGCGCGATCAGCGCACGGCAGTCTTGCGCCAATCGTTCAAGATAGCGCCGTTCGTCATCCAGCGCGAGCGGCCATGCAGCCGCCGGTCCGTGGCCCGGGACGGCAAGTTTGGCTGCAAAAGTGGCAAGAGGTTTAAGCGCCGCGAGCCAACCGCGCAGGCTGCCATCGACGACCGGGATGTGCCGCAAAAAGACCAGATCGCCGGTAAACAGCGTTTGGGTGATGTCGTCCAGGACCGTGAGGTCGTTGTCCGTATGGGCTGTGGCCCACGCATGAAGCGTCAAGACGCGGTTACCAATATCAAGCTTGGTCTCACCGTCGACACTGCGTTGCGGTGGAACAAGCTCGACGCCGTCCAGCACGTCGCCCATGATGCGCCGGAATGCGCTGAGGTAAAACGGCCCGCGCACCGAAAACGCGCGCGGCAGATTGCGATGGCCGACGAACGCTGCTCCCTCTCGGGCGAATGCGGCATTGCCGAACACGTGATCCGGATGAGCATGGGTGTTGATCACATAACGGATCGGCTTTGCGGTGATGGTGCGGATCGCGGCGAGCAGTCGCCGTCCCTCGCGCACGCTGCCGCCGGTATCTATCACGGCGACGGCGTCATCACCGACTATGAACCCGACATTGGCAATGCCGCCTTCATTCTCCGCGGTCATCAATGCGTTCGCGCCGAAGTGAACAAATAGGCCTGCCGCTACTTCGGCGATTTCAAGCGCCGCGTCCGCGGACTGCGGACGCGCCAAAGAACTCAGCCCAACCAGCATGAGGGTCGCAACCGCAGCCAAACGCAGGGCGCGGCGGGAACAAACCCATCGCCGCTCCTGCGCGCTTCTTCGCATCACGAAACGGTTTGGCGCCGCAATTCCAAATGCTGCCCACCGGCACATTAAGGCGGCATCATGACGAAATTTGTGAACCAATTATGACGCGGCCGCGTCAATCGTGCCGTCGTTTTCTATTGCGCCGTCAAAACCACGGGCATAATATTGGTATTAGTTTCCGGCTTCAAGGGCGTCGGCTGTTAGGGAGTGTCGGCGTTTCTTCGTAGGCTATGTAGGTCCGAGAGAAAAATGGTCCTCGCGCCTTACTGATGCCGTGACACGCTGTCGGAAATGCTTCCCCAGGCAAGGGTCGGTGCCGAGACCGGGCACGTTTGGGCTTGTCCGCATCGGAACACCCTGGCGGTAACGTCACAGGGAGGAATGGGATGCGAAAGTTTCTCACGAGTACTGTTCTGAGCACGGCTGCGGTGATCGCCGCAGGTTCAGCATATGCGAACGACGAACTCATCAAGCTGTCGCAAGACGCAAAGCAATGGGTCATGCCAACGGGCAACTACGCCAATACACGGCATTCGACGCTCAAGCAGATCACCGCGGACAACGTCGGCAAGCTGCAGGTCGCGTGGACGTTTTCGACCGGCGTGTTGCGCGGTCACGAGGGCGCCCCCTTGGTGATCGGCGACATGATGTACCTTCATGGGCCGTTCCCTAATCCGGTCTTTGCGTTGAACCTGAAGGATGAGAACAAGATCGTCTGGAAGTACGAACCGAAGCAGGATCCCAACGTCATTCCGGTGATGTGCTGCGACACGGTCAACCGCGGCCTGTCCTACGCAGACGGCAAGATTTTCCTGAGCCAGGCCGACACGACGCTAGTCGCTCTCGATGCCAAGACAGGCAATGTCGTGTGGTCGGTTAAGAATGGCGATCCCGGCAAGGGCGAAACGTCCACCGGCGCACCGATGGTGATGAAGGACAAGGTTCTGGTCGGCATCTCGGGCGGCGAGTTCGGCGTTCGCGGCTCGGTGACAGCCTACGACATGAAGACCGGCCGACAGGTGTGGCGCGCCTACTCGATGGGTCCCGACAGCGATACCCTGATCGACCCGCAGAAGACCACGAATCTCGGCAAGCCCGTGGGCCCGAATTCCGGGACCAACACTTGGCAAGGCGAACAGTGGAAGATCGGCGGCGGCACCACGTGGGGCTGGTATTCGTACGATCCCGACCTGAACCTGATGTATTACGGAAGCGGTAATCCGTCGACCTGGAATCCGAAACAGCGGCCGGGCGACAATCGCTGGTCGATGACCATCTTCGCGCGTGATGTCGATACCGGTCAGGCGCGCTGGGTCTATCAGATGACGCCCCACGACGAGTGGGACTATGACGGCATCAACGAAATGATCCTGGCCGATCAGCAGATCGGAGGGCAGACCCGTAAGACTCTGGTCCATTTCGACCGCAACGGGCTGGGCTACACGCTCGACCGGACGAACGGCGAATTGCTTGTCGCTGATAAATATGACCCCAAGGTCAACTGGACCACCGGGGTCGACATGAACAAATCCTCGCAGAACTATGGTCGTCCCGCGGTAGTGCCGCAGTACTCGACCGAGCACAACGGCGAGGATGTGAACTCCAAGAACATCTGTCCGGCGGCGCTCGGTTCGAAGGATGAGCAGCCGGCAGCCTATTCGCCGGATACCGGCTTGTTCTATGTGCCCACCAACCACGTGTGCATGGACTATGAACCGTTCCGCGTGCGCTACACGGCGGGCCAGCCCTATGTCGGAGCGACGCTGTCCATGTATCCGCCACAGGGCGAGACCAACATGGGCAACTTCATCGCCTGGGATGCCAAGACCGGCAAGATCGTATGGTCGGACAAGGAGCAGTTCTCGGTCTGGTCGGGTGCGCTGTCGACCGCGGGCGGCGTCGTGTTCTACGGCACGCTGGAAGGTTACCTGAAGGCCGTCGACGCCAAGACCGGTAAGGAACTGTACAAGTTCAAGACCCCATCCGGCATCATCGGCAACGTGATGACCTATGAGCAGGGCGGCAAACAATACGTCGCCGTGCTATCCGGCGTCGGCGGCTGGGCGGGCATCGGCTTGGCGGCCGGCTTGACAGATCCGACCGCAGGGTTGGGCGCGGTCGGCGGCTATGCTGGCCTGCGCAATTATACCTCGCTTGGCGGCCAGCTCACGGTGTTCGCGCTTCCGAACTGAGCCGCAAGCCGGAACGACAATGACGGCCGGCGCGTTCCGAAACGGGGCGCGCCGGCGTGCCTATGAGGAGGGGTGCCTGCGGTCGAGCCGGGGAAGGAAGCGCCGGTGATTCGTATTTTCGCGATTGCACTCGTGTTAGGGGCGCTCGTCAACGCAGCTGCACTCGCGGCGCCGCTAGGCGACCCGACCGCCGTCAAGTCTGAGGACGGCAAATACTTCGATAAAGATGGGAATCCGACCTACAAGATTCAGGCGGATGGCACCGTCGACTGGTATACCTATTCGGGCTATCGCCGTTATCATTCGGATTGCCACGTGTGCCACGGCCCTGACGGCGAAGGCTCGAGTTATGCGCCGGCGTTGAAGAATTCGCTCAAGTCGCTCGATTACAACGATTTTCTCGGAATCGTTGCAGCCGGGCGCAAAAACGTAAATACGGCGCAGGAGAGCGTCATGCCGGCATTCGGCACCAATCCGAATGTGATGTGTTATATCGACGATATCTACATTTACTTGCGGGCCCGTGCCAACGACGCCATAGGAAGGGTGAGGCCTGAAAAGCGCGAGCCCAAGCCCGAGGCCTTCACCAAGGCGGAGGACGCCTGCTTCGGCGAGAAACGCTGACATGCGTGTACAGAACTCAACGGCGCTGCTGCAAAGAATATTCGGTTTGTTGCTGGTCTCCGTACTAGCAGGCGTGGCCTCGGTTGCGGGGTGGGCGCGGCTGTCCCACGCACAGGGCGCAGGCCTCGATTCAGGCCTGGAACTGGTCGACCCGAAGGTGCTGCGAGTCTGCGCTGATCCTAACAACCTCCCCTTCTCCAATGATAAGGGCGAGGGGTTCGAGAACAAATTCGTCGAACTGTTGGCGCAAAAGCTCAACAGGACGCTCGCCTACGCTTGGTATCCGCAGGCCACCGGATTCGTACGTAATACGCTTGGCGCACATCGCTGCGACGTCATCCCCGGATTCCCGCAGGGCGACGAGCTGGTGCAGAGCACCAATCCGTATTATCGCACCGCATATGCGCTGGTGGTCAGGCCGGGCGACGGACTCGACGACGTCAATTCGCTCGCCGATCCACGCCTAAAGACCAAACGCATTGGCATTGTTGCTGGTACGCCGCCGGCCACATATCTCGCTGTCAATGGCCTGATGGACAAAGCCAAGCCCTATCCGCTGGTGGTCGATACACGCGTCGAATCTTCCGCTGTGTCGATGATCGGAGACCTCGCATCACGTGAGATTGACGTCGCAATCATGTGGGGTCCGATAGCCGGCTACTACGCCAGGCTCGCTGATCCGCGCATGCGCGTCGCGCTGCTGACCAAAGACTCAGGCGGCCCGCAACTTGCCTATCGCATCGCCATGGGGGTCCGCGCGACGGATCAGAATTGGAAGCGGCTGCTCAATCGTCTGATCGCCGAGAACCGGGCCGAAATAGAACAACTGCTGACCGGATTCGGCGTGCCTTTGCTCGACGAAAAGGACCAGCCCATCACCGGCGCAACGACTAAATGAGAAGATTTCCCGCCGTCTCAGGGCTGATCCTGGGACTGGCGCTCGCCTGCGGGGGTGTCCGCGGCGGTGATGCGGTGCCGGAGCCGGCCGGCTATCGTACTCATGATTACCGTGCACCAACTCCAGCAGGGCTTGCGGGAGCGCGCGTTATCACCACCGCGCAGGCGGAATCGCTTTGGCAGGATAAGGCTGCCATTTTTGTCGATGTGATGCCGCGCGCCCCGCGCCCCCCCAACCTGCCCGCGGGCACAATCTGGCGCGACCGTCCGAGATTGAATATTCCGGGAAGCCTATGGCTTCCCGATACTGGATACGGCGAAATCGCTCCTGCCACCGAGGATTATCTGCGCAGCAATCTTGAGCGCGCGATCGACGGCGACCGTACAAAGCTCCTGGTGATTTATTGCCTGAAGGATTGCTGGATGTCATGGAATGCGGCCAAGCGCATCCTGGCTATGGGTTACGTTAATGTCGCGTGGTATCCCGAGGGGACTGACGGCTGGACAGACGCGCTGTTGCCGGTCATGGACGCGCAACCGGCGCCGGCCGACAAGTAGAGCGGATTTTAGGTCAGTTGAGCGGAACCTTTCGGCGGGTCGTGGCCGGGCTTGTACCGGCCACCCCGATTTGCCTTGCTCCGTGTGTTAACACTTGGGGTCGCCCGGACAGGCCCGGCGACGACGCTGGTATGTGAATTCAAACCGATCGCAATCCACTCTAAACTTTACTCCGCCTGTTGTTGGATTGTGCGCGCCAGCGCAAACAGCCTGCGTTCGATAATGGTGGGCACTTCGCAAGCATATCTGACCGATTTCTGCCGGTCTTGGAAAATGCGCGTACTCCATTCGATCTGACTACCAATCTCATCTATCTTGGCTTGATCCGGCTGGGATTTGTCCTGCAGTTCATGCAGTGCTGCGGTATCCGATTTGATGTGGTCCGCGAGCTCCCTCTGGCGGCGTTGCAGCCTTTCAAGTCCGTTCATGACGTCGGTGCGTTGGCGGTTGAGCGTTTCGAACACGCCAGCGAACAGCTGCACGCCCTTTGTGGCCTTTGCGGAACCGGCGCCAGTGAGGAACTCCGTAATGCTCTTTTGCGCCTCCTCGATCGGAATACGTCGCGCCACCAGACGGGTGACGAGGCTCGTTACCGCCGCATCGTTCTGCCATGTATTCTGCACCTGTTCGATTGACGGACCGTCCCATACGGCGGCAATTGAAATATCAGGCACCTTGGCTTGCGCACAGGGCCAGTCGGGATAGCGCGGATCGGCGGCTTCCGCCGCCAATCCAGCACACAGCGTTGTGATTGCGAGAAATACACATCCAAGAGATTTCATAAGCGTACTTCCAGCGTTGTGCGCAGCGATCCCGCGCCGGCGTTAGCGTTGGGAAATGGCAACGCCCCATGGCAATTCGCCGACCTGGATCGTATCAACGACTTTGAGCGCTGCGACATCGATGATCGATACGTCGTTCGATACCCCGTTCGTGGTCAGAAGATATTTCTCGTCAGGCGTGAAGGCCATGTGCCAGACGCGTTGCCCAACCAGCAGGAATTTTTGGACCTGGTGGGTGGTCGCGTCGATCACTGCAATGCGGTTGGCCGGACCGAGTGCAACGAAGCCCGTCTTACCGTCGTGTGTAATGGCAATGCCGACCGGCTGGATCGCTTCCTGGCGCATGCCCGGAACCAAGAAATTGATCTTGTGCATCACGGCACGCTTGACCGGATCGATAACGCTCACGGTGCCGCCGATTTCCGACGACACCCACAATTCGGAGCCGTCGTCTTTGAATTGCGCGAAGCGTGGCCGCGCGTCGACCAGGATGTTGGCAACGACCTGGCGCGTGGTGGTGTCGATGAAATGCGCCATGTTGGTCGTTTCGGAAGTATTCACGAGAATCTTTCCGTCAGGGCTCAGTCCCATCCCCTCGGGTTCGACGCCGACCTCGACATCCCCAATTCGTGCTCGCCGCTCGATATCGATGATCGTCACCGTGTTGTCGTTCTCATTCGCTACGTAGAGGAGCCTGCCCGTCGGATCGTCGATGAACAGCTCCGGGTCCGGCCCGGATGGAAGCGTATCGACGATCTTGTTGCTGGCGGTGTCGATCATCTGGATGGTGTCGTCGTCGCCTACCGCCACCAGGACGTATTTTTGATCCTTGGTGACGGTGATGCCGCGTGGTCGCTGGCCCACCTTGACGGTGCCGACCACCTTTTTTTCAGTCGTATCGATAATGGAAATCGTATTGCTCTTCTCGTTCGAGACATAGGCCTTGTAAGCTTTTGCCTCGCCGGCAAGCACGGCAGCAACGCAAAGTCCGAAACTGACGCAGCGCCACATCGTTGTGCCCACTTCTACCGCTATTTGAGCCGGCATTTCGTTTCCGGACGATCGATACCCAGAGTGTCCAGCTCGGAGAATTGATGCAGGAATCCTTCCTGCGGCGATACCGATACAATGGTTCGGCCATCGGCGAGAAGAATAGGTTGCCGCAGTTGCAGGTTCCAGTCGCGTAACGTGAGTTTTTGCCCCTTGAACGCGGCAAGCGCAAATTCTGGCCCTTTCATATACGTGAATATGGCTTGCGGATCACCCGATGCGACCCGCGCTGCAGCCTCGCCGATCATCCGGGCTGCGGACCATGTCTGCATATCGAGTGCGTTCATGCGTCGCGAAAACGATTGCATGAATCGGTTTTGAAGCTGGTTTGCCCCCCACTGGTCGTGGGCGGGGTCCCAGCTCTTGGGAACGAGGCCGGCTGATCCGGCAACCGGCCGCGGCTCTCGCGTGCGGTACGGCAGGTAAGCGGCAAACACTTCGCTCTCGTCCGCTGCCACCACCACATCATGCGCGGGCGCCCCTTGCATGAACAGGGGTATCTGGCGCTGAATTTGCGCGAGCCCGCTGTCGGTGCGGCGTGCGCCGCCGGTATCTTCGAAGACTCGTTGCTGCACGATCTTGGCGCCGAACCGTCCCGCCGCGCGATGCAGCGCCTCGGCGAACAATTTGTCCGCTTCGTGGGAGCCGACGACGAGCAACCATCGCGGCCATCGTTTGAACACGAGATATTGGGCGAGACCGTCAGCGAGCATGGAGCGTGTCGGCGCCGTATGGATCACATTGGGGCGGCAATCTTCCTCACGCAGCCGATCATCGATCGCCCCGGCATTGAAGAACAGAAGGTCGCGCTGCCGTCCGATCTCAGCCACTTTGAGCAGCATATCGGCGGGAAGGTCGACAATGAAAAACGAGATCCCCTGATCGGCGAATTGCACAACGATATCGGTTGGATCGGTTCCGGATTTGATCCGTGCCTCCTCCAGCGAGAAATGCTGATTGAGAAACTTGCCGGTCGTATTGTTATCTTCAAGCGCCAGACGCACGCCGGCTAGGCCATCATTGTCCGGCGCAAGATCGAGGAGCGAGATCGTCGTCTTCTTCTCGGCACGGCCAATATATCCGATCTTGATGGTGAGCGGTTCTGCCGTCGTGAACCTGGCTGTCAGGACCAAAGCCAGTCCGCCGGCAATGACGGCTCGAATCAACGTTCTGCTCCACGTATTTGTGTCCCGGCGTTTCCGGCAACATACGCTTCCCATGGGGTACCTTGTTGTCTTTGTAGCGGAAAATCCAATTTGAATCATCGTCTATCTGAAGTACTTTACGACGTGATTTTCCACGCAGCTGACCAAGGGGCGACGACAGCGCTAATGTGCAAGATGTCAATCTCGTTCGGACTCGCCATGGCCCTTTGGTGCGGCGCGTGCGCGCAGGCCGCCGAACGGGCCGTTGTGGTGTTCGACTTTGATTTTGTCGACACGAGCCTTCAAGGCGCGACCTTCGGTCCAAGTACCGAAGAGCTGGAACGCCTTGCCTGGGTGGGTGACGAACTACGCAAGCGCCTGGCGCAGACCGGAAGGTTCGAGATCGTGGATATTGGGCCGGTAGCCGCCAGGGCACATGCCGAAAATCTGCGAAGTTGCGGCAACTGTGATACGCAATTGGCCCGTGAACTCGGCGCGACGCTCGCGATCACCGGCTGGGTGCAAAAAGTCTCGAATTTGATTCTCAACATGAACATTGCAGTGCACGACGCCGATACCGGCAAACTCGTTTCCGGCATGAGCGTGGACATGCGCGGCAACACGCAGGAATCCTGGTCGCGCGCGCTCAATTATCTGGTGGTCAACCGCCTGCTCGGTCCGGGAGGCTTGTGATGGCGCTCATGCTGGCCAGCGTCACCGACCAGGAAGAGGCCGAGATCGCGGTGCGGGCAGGCGCCGATATTATCGACTTGAAAGACGTCACAGCAGGGTTTGGCACGGCTACGCCCGAGATGGTGCGGGCAACCGTCGCAAAGGTCGCCCATCGGCGGCCGGTCAGTGCGGTCATCGGCGAGTCGGCGGCGGACCCCGAACGAATCGCCATCCTTGCTTCGGCTCTGGCGGACGCCGGCGCGAGCTATGTCAAAATCGGCTTGCCGCCGGACGTCCGGCGCGGCGACTGCATCCAGGCGCTGGCTCCATTCGCGCGCAGGACAAAGATTATCGGCGTCATGTTCGCCGACCGCGGCGCCGATAATGCGCTCATGCCGCTGATGGCCGAGAGCGGTTTTGCGGGGGTAATGCTGGATACTGCGCGCAAGACCGGTATGCGCCTTCTCGATCACATGGACATCACGACGCTCGCTCTCTTCGTCGATGGAGCTCATGCACACGGCCTGATGGCCGGGCTGGCGGGCTCCCTTGAGACGCCAGACATCCCGCGGCTGCTGTTGCTGGCGCCGGACGTGCTCGGGTTCCGGCGTGCGCTCTGCACGGATCATGATCGCAACGCGCGGGTCGATCCCGGCACGGTTGCGGCCGTGCGCTCGCTTATACCGGCAGATTCTCTCAAACTGCACCGCGGCGGCGACATTGCTTCAAAGGTCGATTACCGTGTACTGGCTGCGCGTGGATACTCGATCGACGCCAATGACGGAGAGGCCGCCACCGACTCCATTTTCGTACGCGATTTCGATCTGCCGGTCAGCGTTGGCGCCTATTTCCACGAACGCGCCAAGCCGCAGAAGGTGCGCTTCAATGTCGAAGCGAGAATCTATCGCGCTGATCACGTCGCTGAAGATATGCGCGATGTGTTCTCATACGACCTGATTACCGATTCGATCCGCATGATCGTGGCGCAGGAGCATATCGCGCTTATGGAAACGCTGGCCGAACGGATTGCAGCGCTGATCCTGACCTATCCACGGGTCGCACGCATTACGGTCAGAGTCGAAAAGCTTGACGTCGGCCCGGGCGCGGTTGGGGTCGAAATTACGCGCGAACGACCCACTGAAATGGCGCAGGTGCATCATCTCTATCCCGCCGCAGGACTTGGCAATCCGAAGGCCCTGACGTAGCGGATTTCGACTGCTTTGAACCGGATGCGTGTTGCCGCCGGGCTTGTCCGGGCGACCCCGCAATTTAAGACCGGAGCAAGAACAATCGGGGTGACCGGGACAAGCCCGGCCACGAGAGGGAGAGGTGCCAAGTGCTTCAGCCTGATGGGGATCCGCTCTAATGCATATGGGCGGACTGACGATCATCAAGCTGGGTGGGAGCTTCGCGTTCTCGGCTCACCTGGGAGACTGGATTGCCGCAATTGCCGGCTGCGCGGGCCGCGCCGTCATTGTGCCCGGCGGCGGTCCGTTCGCTGACACGGTCCGGATGGCACAGGCGCAAATGGGCTTCGACGAACGCGCCGCCCACCGCATGGGCCTGCTCGCCATGGAACAATACGGTTGCGCGATCAAAAGCCTGCACGAAAAGCTGGCGCTTGCGGAGACGCTCGATTCGATCCATTGCAGCCTCACCGAGGGCAAGGTTCCGATTTGGGTGTCATCGCGCATGGTATTGGGCGTCTCCGATATTCCGCAGTCCTGGGACGTGACATCGGATAGTCTTGCGGCATGGCTTGCAGGCAAAATCGGCGCCGAGCGACTGCTGCTTGTCAAGCACGTCGAGCCGGCGCGAGGAACCGTGCGCGCGGCGGATTTAGCGGCGCGCAATATCGTGGACAAGGCCTTTGCGAATTTCCTTGCGCGGAGTGGCGCCACCGCTTTCATTCTCTGTCCCGACGATCACGTGGCGCTTGCCCGCTTCCTGCTCGGAGAACCGTTGGGCATCCGGATAGTTGTTTAGCGACCGTGAGAATGATCTAGACTTATGCGATGGCTGAACTGAAAACTCCACGCTGGGGTTGGGCGTTGACCGGATCAGGGCATTTCTTCAAGGAATGCCTGGGGATGATCGCCGGGCTCGAGGAGGTCGATCTGTTCGTGAGCAAGGCTGCGGCCGAGGTCGTGCGCATGTACCGGCAGGAATTCAATTTGCCGAAATCTGCCCGCATCATCCGCGACACCACCGCGAGCGCGGCGCCGGTGGGTCTATTCTACTACGGCGTCTATCACACACTGGTGGTCGCGCCGGCAACCTCGAACACAGTGGCAAAATGCGTATTTGGGATATCCGACACGCTGGTTACAAACGTCTTCGCTCAGGCGGGTAAGTGCCGCATTCCCACGATCGTATTTGCCTGCGATACCGCGCCCGAACTGGAGACCGAAGCACCCAAGGGCATCGTCAAGGTCTATCCACGCAATATCGATCTGGAAAACACCGTGCGGCTCAAATCGTTCGAGGCGACCAGTGTCGTCGAAACACTCGACGAATTGCGGGACGGTCTCGCCCGGCGCAAGCGCGAAATCCTGGCGGATGGCTGACCATATTCTATTCCTGACCGGACATCTTGCGCGCGCAAGGCTGGAAAACGTCCTCGCGAGCGCGGGCGATCTTGGCTTTGAATGGTCGATTTTCGACGTTGGCGTGAAGGTCGCAGCCCTCATGACCGAGGCCATCATCGCGCGCCGCCTCAACCGGCCGGTCAATGCCGATCGCGTTATCATACCGGGTCGTTGCCGCGCCGATCTGGAGCGCCTCACCAGGTCTTTCGAGGTCCCATTCGAACGCGGCCCCGATGAGTTGAAGGACCTGCCCGCCTATTTCGGCAGACGCAGCCGCAATGTTGACCTCTCGCGCTACGACATGCACATTTTCGCAGAGATCGTCGATGCCTCTGCCTTGACGATCGACCAAATTCTCGACCGCGCCACGATAATGCGTTCAGCCGGAGCCGACGTAATTGACCTCGGCTGCCTGCCGGACACGCCGTTCCCACATCTTGAGGACACAGTTCGGGCGCTGCGGGTGAACGGTTTTCAGGTCAGCGTCGATTCGGCGGCGACCGACGAACTGCAGCGCGGCGGCATGGCGGGTGCAAACTTCCTCCTGAGCCTGACAGAGAACACGCTTGATATCGCGGCCGAGACCGGAGCGACCCCGATACTCATTCCGGCGCCGCATGGTGACCTGGCCTCCCTATTGCGCGCTGCCGAGGCCGCCGAGCGGCGCGGTACTGCCGCCATCCTGGATCCCGTCATCGACCCCATTCATTTCGGATTTATGGCATCGCTCGCGCGCTATGCCGATCTGCGGCGCGCGCTTCCACGGGCGGAAATCCTGATGGGCACGGGTAATCTGACAGAGCTCACCGAGGTGGACTCTGCAGGCGTGACCGCGACGCTGCTCGGTATCTGCTCGGAGCTGCACATTCGCAATCTGCTCGTCGTCCAGGTGAGTCCGCATACCCGTCGCACCATCCAGGAGCACGATGCGGCGCGCCGCTTGATGTTCGCAGCGCGCGCTGACGCGAGCCTGCCGAAAGATTACAGCGGCGCGCTCCTCCAGCTTCACGACCGCAAACCATTTCCCAATACGGCAGGCGAGATCGCCGAACTCGCCCGGCAGATCAAGGATGATAATTTTCG
Organism: Xanthobacteraceae bacterium; assembly: GCA_035311445.1. Lineage (GTDB taxonomy): Bacteria > Pseudomonadota > Alphaproteobacteria > Rhizobiales > Xanthobacteraceae > JAJPKK01. The sequence continues at coordinate 42,939 of DATGCX010000322.1, forward strand.
CATCGAAGTCGCCGATGACGGCATCCATGTCTACAACTGCCATGGTCATCACGTGGCGCCGGACGCAATGTCGCTCTTCTCGAAGCTTGGGGTTGAGGCCAATGGCGCTCACGCCTTCTATCTCGGCACCGAATTGATGAAGGCGGAGATCGCATGGCGGCTCGGCAAGCGCTACGTGCAAGATGTGCCCCTGGCCTGGGGATGCGGCACCGACCAGCCGAGCGATGATCCGACAAGGCTTTCTGAGGCCGGGCCAACGCTCCAGCATTCGGCATCGGAGCGTTGAGCCGATGCCAATGATTCGCGAAACAATCCTCGCGACCACCGATTCCGCCGGGCTTGTTCACTTGGCACCGCTCGGCCTGATCGAAGACGGTGAGGAGCGGATCGTCGCGCCGTTCCGGCCCTCAAGAACCCTCGATAATTTGTGCAACGTACCCTTCGCGGTGGCCAATTATACCGATGACGTGCGCATTTTCGCCGGTTGCCTCACCGGGCGTCATCAGTGGCCGACAGTCGCGTCCCACCAGGTGCCGGTGAGACGCCTTGCCGACGCACTCGCTCATGCGGAGCTCGCGGTCGTTCGCGTCACCGAAGACAAGGAGCGCCCGCGTTTTCATTGTCGCGTATTGCGCCTTGCAACGCACGCGCCCTTTCAAGGGTTCAATCGTGCGCAGGCCGCGGTGATCGAGGCAGCAATCCTGGTGAGCCGCCTTGACATGCTGCCGCGCGAGAAGATTGAACAGGAGATTGCCTATCTCAAGATCGCCGTCGGCAAGACCGCGGGTGCGGCAGAACTACAGGCCTGGCAATGGCTGATGGAAAGTATCTCGCCGCGATTCCCAGGCCTGGATCGAGCATAAATTTGCCGCGTCCAATAGTCCAGAATTGTGCTACCTTCAACCAATCCTATGCGCCTGGAGATGGCTAATTACACCGTATTTGGGAAGATCGTGACCGTTTCCGCGTTTTTCGTTATATACGGTTAGGAATATCGCTAATCGGCCAATGGCTCGATTTTTTTGCGTGAGACATGGACGTCCCGGTGTTTAAACTTTCTTCCGAAGAATGGACGGCCGTCCGCCTGTCTCTGCAGGTCGCGCTGACAGCCACGGCGTTCAGTCTGCCGATCGGGCTGCTAGCCGGTTACGCCCTGGCGCGGTGGCGATTTCCCGGCAAAGTTCTGCTCGACGGCGTCATCCATCTGCCGCTGGTCCTGCCGCCAGTCGTAACCGGATATATTCTGCTCGTGCTGCTCGGACGGCGCGGCACGCTGGGCGCTTTCCTGGCCGAACATCTCGGCATCGTCTTCTCGTTTCGCTGGACCGGGGCGGCGCTCGCCTGCGGCGTGATGGGATTTCCGCTCATGGTGCGGCCGATCCGGCTGTCGGTCGAAGCGATTGATCGGCGGCTCGAAGATGCTGCCGGAACGCTTGGCGCGAACGGACTTTGGATATTCATCCTTGTCACGCTGCCGCTTGCCCTGCCGGGGTTGCTGGTCGGATCGATCCTGTGTTTCGCCAAGGCGCTCGGCGAATTCGGCGCGACCATCACATTTGTGTCCAACATCCCGGGCGAAACCCAAACCATTTCGGCCGCGATCTACACCTACACTCAGGTTCCGGGCGGCGATGCCAATGCGTGGCGGCTGACGGCGGTCGCGATCGTGATCGCGCTCGGTGCTCTCGTCGCATCGGAGATCGTCCAGCGCAAGGCGAGTCGGCGGCTGGCGCAATTCGAATGATCCGTTTCAACGCCGCCGTCGCGCTTGGTGCGTTCCGACTCGATGCCGCCTTCGAGAGCGATGCCCGTGTCGTCGCCCTGTTTGGCCGTTCGGGCGCCGGCAAGTCTGTGACGATCGCGCTGATCGCCGGAGTGCTGCGCCCCGAACGTGGCACCATCGCGATCAGCGGCCATGTGCTTGTCGATACCGAGAAGGGCATTTTCTTACCGAAACATGCGCGCCGAATCGGTGTTGTCTATCAGGACGCGCGGTTGTTTCCCCATCTCACGGTGCGTCAGAACCTCATGTTCGGTCGCTGGTTTGCGGGAAGGGCCGAACAGACGATCGACTTCGACGCCGTGGTGGACACGCTCGGCATCGGCCATCTGCTGGCCCGGCGACCGGGACGACTGTCCGGGGGCGAGCGCCAGCGGGTCGCGATCGGGCGCGCACTGTTGTCGTCGCCGCGATTGCTACTCATGGACGAGCCATTAGCGGCGCTCGATGATGAGCGCAGGCGTGAGGTGCTCTCGCTGATCGAGCGGCTGCGCGACGCGTTCGGCGTACCAATCGTCTATGTCTCGCACGATGTCGACGAAGTCGCCCGGCTCGCCTCGCGGGTCGTCGTTATCGACGACGGACGCGTGGTCGCGGTCGGCGCGGTGGACGAGGTGTTCGGCCCGAGCCAGGTTCACGCCGGAGAAACCCGCTTCGGCCGTTCCTCGGTGTTGACCGGACGCATCGCCGGAATGCACGCCGGCTACGGCCTCACGGAAATCGAGCATCCCGGCGGTGCCATCTGGCTCGCCGGCCCCGCGGGCGCGGTCGGCCGCGAAGTCCATCTCGTAGTCCGCGCCACCGACATCACTCTGGCGACCGCAAGGCCACAGAACATCAGCGTGCGGACCGTCCTGGCGGGAACCGTGGGACAAGTCGAAAAGGACGACGGCCCGCTCGCTGCCGTCACTATCGCTCTTAAAGGCCACGGACACCTGGTCGCCATGACAACCCGGATGGCAGCGGACGAGCTTTCCCTCAAGCCTGGCGACCCGGTGTTCGCGTTGATCAAGACGGTGGCACTTGACGAGCGGAGCATCGCCTCGAGCGGAGCATCGCCTCGAGCGGAGCAACCCCCGGGCGGATCGCAGCGATAACGGCAAGCAGGCGGCCACCTCGCCGGTGTTCCCTCGAGGCTCGGCGGCTCACACGCGAATCGGCGCCTTGACTTGCCGCGGGGCATGTCCGCGTAGTCGGCGCCGCTTCAGTGCGACCAGCAAATTT